>NZ_JBHFMW010000029.1:664-182898 GCF_041929505.1 Aeromonas sp. MdU4
TCCATATGGAAGGCCTTTTCTTTATCTATCAGTTGGTTGCTATCACTCAGCCAATTTATCAGGGCTTCTTTTGCTTGCCTACGCTCAGTCCTAGTTTGATGGAGAGGGCTGCCAGTAGCAGTAGCATCATGATCAGGGAGAAGAAGTTACTGCCGAGCTCAGGATATTGCACCTTGAGCAGCGCGGAGTGACCGAAGGCACCGATAAAGAAGCAGAGCAGGGTACAGATGGGGGTATTGCCCACCATGGGTTCATGGCGATAGTGCTGGAACAGCTGATAGGCCGCCAGCCAGAGGGCAATCAGCGGGAAGAAGGAGAAGGGCACCACCGAGTTGGTCAGCACGGCCAGAGAAGCATCGCCACAGATGCCAATCAGCATCGCCAGGGCGAGTGGTTTTTTGGGGAGCATCAGCTGTTCGGTCATGTCGTTCTCGATCCTGTGGTTATGGGTGAGGTTCACGGCGCTTCTGGTTTTGCACCTCGGCGCCCATGGCGATCATCCGTAGTTGGCGAATGGTGCGATCGGAGAGTGCCCGGCACTCTTCGCTGGTCATGTCGAGCGCATCGGCACCGGCACTGAATACGATGGTAACCATGGCTTCAGCCTGGATATAGGCGTCTTCCCGTGGTGCTTGGGTGGTTGCTTCCAAGTAATCGGTCAGCTCGGCGATGAAGTGCTGGATCTCGCGGGCCACCGCCTGACGAAAGGCGGCAGATGTGCCGGAGCGCTCCCGCAGCAGCAGCCGGAAGATGTTGGGGTTGTTCTCGACGAACTCCATAAAGGTCTGCACCGAGGTGCTGATGACACTGCCGCCACCGGCAATGCGCTGGCGCGCCTGTCGCATTAGCTGGCGCAGGGTCAGGCCCCCTTCATCCACCAGAGTCAGCCCCAGCTCTTCCATGTCACGAAAGTGGCGATAGAAGGAAGTGGGCGCAATGCCCGCTTCGCGAGCGACTTCCCGCAGACTGAGGTTGGAGAAACTCCGGTTGGCGCACAGTTGGCTGAATGCAGCATCGATCAATGTACGCCGTGTTTTTTCTTTTTGTTGAGCGCGAATACCCACGAAATCAGTCACCTTCAGCTTATTGAGGCCAAATGATAACCCGAAGGCGCCTCAGGGTCAGGTTTGTATCCTATTTTTTTACCATTGACCCTGATGAAGCCGCCATGGAAAATGGCTAACAGCTGTTCGCTGAAAGGATGCAAGAAGATGGCTAGACCCCCGATTATTCTCACCAACACCCTGTTGTTCTCCCTCTCTGGACTGGTCGCACTGGTTGCCGTGCCCTGGTATGGCATGACCCACGGTTACGATCTCTGGCAGTGGGTCACTTTCCTGCTGCTGTTCTGTTTGAGCGGGCTATCGATCACGGCGGGCTATCACCGCCTCTGGTCGCACAAGGCCTACAAGGCTCATCCGGCGTTGCAGTGGCTGTTTGCCATCGGCGGTGCACTGGCGTTGCAGAACTCGGCGCTGCACTGGTCGGCGGATCATCGCCGCCATCATCGCCATGTGGATGACAATGACAAGGACCCCTACAGTGCGGGGCGTGGCTTCTGGTACTCCCATATCGGCTGGATGCTGCGGGAGTATCAGGGGGAGCAATACGGTGATTACAGCAATGTGCGGGATTTGCAGAACAACCCTGTGGTCATGTTTCAACATCGCCACTATCTGGCGCTGGTGCTGGTGACCAATCTGGGTCTGCCGCTGCTGTTTGGCCTGATCCACGGGGATCTGCTCGGTATGCTGTTGCTGGCGGGTGTCTTGCGGATGGTAATGACGCACCACACCACCTTCTTCATCAACTCGCTGGCCCATATCTGGGGCAGTCAGCCCTATACGGATCGCAATACCGCCCGTGACAACGGCATCCTGGCTTTTTTCACCTTCGGCGAGGGGTATCACAACTTCCACCATCTGTTCGAGAACGATTACCGCAACGGTATCCAGTGGTGGCAGTTCGATCCGACCAAGTGGTTGATCCGGTTTGCCTCATGGTGCGGGCTGGCGCGAGATTTGCGTTCATCGCCGGAGGAACGCATCGAGCAGGCCAGGCTGGAGATGCAGCTCAAACGGGCACAGGCCAAGCTCATCAAGCAGGATGATCGCGAACTGTGGCAAGCGTTGCTGCAGGAGGAGTACGCCAAGCTGAGTCAGCAGTTGCAGCACTACTATGCCAGTCGCAAGCGGCTGCTTGAGCTACGCAAGCGCAAGGCGTTGGCTCGTTATGACCGGCTCAAGCTGCAACTGGAATATCGTGCTTTGCGAGATGGCTTCATTGCAGGTAAGCGTAATTGGAGTCGCTTGCTGGCGGGCATTGCCAGAGCCCCGGTCTGAACAAGTCGAAAAAAGAAGACCGCCAATCGGCGGTCTTCTTTTTGGTGGATCCTGCACGCCGGTTTGGCGCCAGAGTCTTGGTTTATTCGGGGTGATCCTGCTCTTGCAGCAGGCTCAGGGTTTGCTGCTCAAGTGGGCTCAGCCCCAGTTGCTCGCAGGCCTGTTCAAAGCTGATCCCCAGATGGCACATCATGATGTCGATTGCGGGCAGATAGTTTTTCATTGTTTCTTCCATGGTGATCCTCCAGACCCGACTCTTATGCCCTGAACCACTCTGGGCGGCAATTAGACTTTAGGCTTAGTCTGCCCATTTGCTAAGCACCCCTGCCACTGGGGGAGGGAATTTGTTACCCTGCACCATGATAAAAACGGTTGCCGTATGACTGCGAGCAACAGGTGAGGAGCAGGGCATGTTATTGAGTTTCTTGATCATCGCTTCAGGTTGGTGGCACATCCGTGCTGCCTACGGTTCAGACAGCCGCCAGTTCTATATCAGCAAGCCGCTGACCATGCTGCTTATCATCGCGTTGGCGTTCGGCTACCAGAGTTATGACCACGATGGTTCTCACGCCTGGATCCTGCTCGGTCTCTGTCTCTCGCTGGCGGGGGATGTGTTGCTGATGCTACCCACTGATCGCTTCATTCAGGGCTTGGCGGCATTTCTTGTCGCGCACCTCTGCTACATCGTCGGGTTTGCCCAAGGGCCGCTGGTGCTCAATCTAGTGGATGGTTTGCTGCTGTTGCTGATCGCCGGCATGGTATTTGGCCTGCTGTGGGGCAAGCTGGGGGAGATGCGGATCCCGGTCTTCTGCTACATGCTGGTGATCATCGGTATGGCCTGGGTGGCCGCCGGTGCCTGGCATGCTTCGCTCACCGCCGGCTCTGCCGCCGCTCTGGTGGGAGCGCTGATGTTCCTCTTCTCCGACAGCATGCTGGCGCTCGATCGCTTCCGTCGTCCCTTTCCTCATGCCAGAGCCTGGGTCATGAGTAGCTACTTTGCCGCTCAGTTCCTGATTGCGGGGTCGCTGGCGGGATAAGCGCACGACTGTGGATAAAGAAAAACGGGCGCTTGCCCGTTTTTTCATTTATGCCTGTTACGCCTCCAGCGGTTCGGCATCCGCTGCCCGCGGAGCGGGGGATTTGAGCAATAGCATCAGGCCGCTGGCGATCAGCAGGAAGATCCCCATGATGTAGAACACCTGGTTGTAGGCCATGATGGCCGCTTCCCGGCTGATGGTGTTGGCGAGCATGGCTCGCGCTTGCTGTTCAGCCAGCTCGGGGCCAGAGCCCTGCGCCACCATGCTTTGAGCCAGTTGCTGCAGGTAGTTTTGCCCTTCGATGCTGCTGGCAGCCAGGGTACTGCTGATCTGCAACACATGGGTGCGGGTGTCGTTGTCGAGCAGGGTCGCGATAATGGCGATACCGAATGCACCACCCAGGTTGCGCAGCACGTTGAGCAGGGTCGAGGAGGAGGGGATCTCGTCGTGGCTCAGACTGGCGGTGGCGACCAGGGAGAGCGGCACCATGATGAAGGGCTGCCCCAGCGCGCGCACGATGAGCGACTGGATCAGCTGCGGCCCGGCGTAGTCAGCACTCATGTTGACGTTCATAAAGCAGCTGACGGCGAAGATGAGAAAGCCGAAGCTCACCAGATAGCGCGGGTCGACCTTGTGGGTCAGCCTGGGCACCAGCGGCAGTACCAGCAGTTGCGGCAGCCCCATCCACATCAATACCTCGCCGATTTCCAGCGCGTTGTAGTTGTGGATCTGGGTCATGTAGAGCGGCAGCACATAGATAGAGCCCATCAGCGCCATCCCGAGGATCAGATAGGCGAAGCAAGCCAGCGCAAAGCGCGGATTGTGCAGCAGCCGCAGGTTGACCAGCGGGTGACGGCGGATCAGCTGACTGATGACGAAGAAGACCAGCGCCACCACCGAGATGACGGTCAGTCGCACGATAAAGGACGAGCCGAACCAGTCCTCCCGATTGCCCTCCTCCAGCACCACTTCCAGCAAGCCGAGGCCGAGTGCCATGGTGGTGATACCGATCAGATCGACTCGCTTGATCACCTCCCAGTCCACAGCCTTCTTGTCCAGTCCGTGCGCCAGCATGGCCATGACCAGCAGTCCCGGCGGGACGTTGAGATAGAAGATGTAGTGCCACGATATCTGCTCGGTGAGCCAGCCACCGAGGGTTGGGCCGATGGCGGGGGCGAAGGTGGCGCAGAGGCCAAACAGAGCCATGCCCGTTGCCCGTTTCTGCAGTGGCAGCAGGGTGACGATGAGGGAGAAGGCCATCGGGATCAGCGCACCGCCGGTGAAGCCTTGCAGCGCCCGGAAGACGATCATGCTGGTGAGGTTCCAGCTGAACGAGCAGAGCACGGAAGAGACGATAAAGGCGCCAGTGGTCCACAGCAGGTAACGGCGCACGCTCAGTCCCCGGCTCAGCCAGCCGCTCAGGGGGATGGCGATCATCTCTGCCACCAGATAGGAGGTGGAGATCCAGGAGCTTTCGCTCAGAGTGGCCGATAGCGCCCCCTGAATATCCTTCAGGGAGGCATTGGTGATCTGGATATCGAGGATGGCCATGAAGGCGCCGATAAGCCCCCCTATGACCGCGATCCAGTTACGACGTGGAATGGGTTCCATCAGTTGGTCGCAACCACGGGATCAGGGGTGCGGGTGTCCACGATCACTTCGGTAGAGAGACCCGGCAGCAGCTTGCCTGCCAGGGGGCCCGGCTCGGGGATGCGGATCTTGACCGGCACTCGCTGGACGATTTTGGTGAAGTTGCCGGTGGCATTCTCCGGTGGCAGCAGGGCGAACTTGGCGCCAGTTGCCGGGGCCAGGCTGTCGATGATCCCCTCGACCGGTTGATCCGGATAGGCGTCCAGCACCACTTCGACCTTCTGCCCCGGTTGCATATGGGCGAGCTGGGTCTCCTTGAAGTTGGCTTCGACCCACACCTGTTGCAGCGGCACCAGACTGGCGACCTGCATGCCGGACTGCACGTAGAGCCCTTCTCGCAGGCTGCGTTTGCCGATGATGCCATCGGCCGGTGCGCGTAGTTCGGTATAACCTAGCTCCAGCTTGGCCTGCTCCAGCTGAGCTTCACTCAGGGCCAGTTTGGCCTGATTCTGCTTGGCTTCGGCATCGAGTACCAGCAACCGTTCCCGGGCGGCCTGCAGAGCGGCCTTGGCCTCCTGCTCCTGTGCCACATTGACCTGCAGACCGGCGCGCACCTCGTCAAGGCTATCTTGCGAGCTGTAGTGACGTTGGTTGAGCTGACTGATCCGCTCTACCTGCTGTCTGGCTCGCTGCTGTTCGGCGTTGGCAGAGGCGACTTTGGCCTCTGCTTGCTGGATCAGACTCAGCTGCTGGATGCGAGTGGCCGCCAGATTCTCGGCATTGGCCTGATTGAGATGCAGGTCGGCCTCAGCCTCGGCCACTTTGGTTTTGTATTCACGGTCATCGAGCCGGGCGATGAGCTGGCCCGCTTTGACGGACTGGTTGTCGGTCACCAGCACTTCGCTGATATAGCCGGGTAGCTTGGAGCTGATCCCGGTCACCTCGCTCTGGAGATAGGCGTTGTCGGTGCTCTCGAAATAGCGTCCGTGGAGATACCAGTAGGCGGAAAAGAGCAGCGCGAGCAGGGCCAGGATCATGGCAGCCAGGAGAGGGATTTTCTTGTGTTGACTCATTTTGGGGGATTCCTGAACGTAAGAGGCGCAGGCTAACACTGCTCGACTGTTTCGATTAGTATTGGTTCACGAGATATACCGTTTCACTGGTGCAACAATGGACCTAAATGCTGCGTTAATTCTGGTACGAATTGTCGATAAAGGCTCGTTTACTGGTGCCGCTCAGGAGCTGGGCATGACCAAGGCGATGGTCAGTCGCCGGATTGCCGAGCTGGAACAGCGGCTCGGGGTGCGGCTGCTCTATCGCTCCACCCGTCAGCTCACCCTGACCGAGGAGGGGGAGAAGTACTACCGGCACTGCAGCAAGGCGGTGGAGGCCTTGACTGAAGCCGAGCTGATGTTGAGCGCCAGCCAGCAGGAGGTCACCGGCACCCTCAAGATGGCCGTTCCCATCGAGACGGGTCAGTTGGTGGTCGGACGCCTGGTCGCCAGGTTTTTGCAAGCCTATCCCGGCTTGCAGGTGGAGCTGGAGCTGACCAACCGGGTGGTTGATCCCATCAGCGAAGGGCTGGATGCGGTGGTGCGGATCGGCGATATGAGCGATTCCAATCTGGCCGCGCGCCGGCTCTGGAGCACCGGACGGCTGCTCTGTGCCAGTCCGGCCTATCTGGCGCGCAGCCCGGTTATCAAGCGGCCGGAGGATCTGGCCCACCATGAGCGGGTGACGGTGAGCAGCGGCTTTCTCGCTTCCCACTGGTGCTTTGAGCTGGATGGTAAAGAGGTGCTGGTTGACCCTCCCTCCCGTTTTCGGGTCAATAATATTACCTGTGCCCGGGAGGCGGCGAAGGCGGGTCTCGGACTTGCCTCGATTCCGGCCATGCTCTGTCAGGAGGAGCTGGCCAGCGGTGAGCTGGTCGCAGTGCTGCCAGAGTGGCAGCAACCCAAGGTGTCGATCTATCTGCTGTTTCCGGAGCGACAACTGATGCCGCGCAAACTGCGGGTATTTATCGATTTCATAGTGGAGAACGGGGCCGAGTTCGGCATCGACAAGCTGCTGTAAGGGGGAGTTATGGATAACTGGATCAATCTCTATCGTGCTTCCCACTCGTTAGAGGCCCATGCCTTGAAAGGGGCGCTGGAGGCGGAAGGAGTGGCAGTGCGGCTCAATGGTGAGGGGTTGTCCGGCGCCCTTGGCGAGCTGCCCGTCGACATGTTGCAGGTCACTTTGATGGTGCGGGCCGAAGATCGCAGCAAGGCCGGGCGGGTCATCGAGCGTTACCAGCAGCGCCAGGGCAACGGCTGGCTCTGTGGCCAGTGCGGGGAGGAGAACGGCGCCAACTTCGAGGTGTGCTGGCGCTGTCATCACGATCCCCACGACAGCTGACCTCCGCTAGCGTGGCGGAAATTCGATATCTTCCCCGGCGCTGGCATCGTGATAGGTCGCCAGATCCAGCTCGTTCTCACTGCGGGCGATCAGCACCGACACCAGAATATCCCCCGAAACGTTGACCGTGGTGCGCGCCATATCGAGGATACGGTCGATCCCCGCAATCAGCGCCACGCCTTCCAGCGGCAAACCCACCGCGGTCAGGGTCAGCGTCAGCAGCATCAGCCCGGTGCCCGGGGTGCCCGCCGTACCGATACTGGCCAGCGTCGCAATACTGATGATGGTCAGATAATCCACCAGATGAAGATCCACGCCAAACGCCTGTGCCACGAACAGGGCGGTGACGCCCTGATAGAGGGCGGTGCCATCCATGTTGATGGTGGCGCCGATAGGCAGCACCTTGGCGGTGATGGCGGGAGAGACGCCCAGCCGATTCTCGGCGCAGGCCAGACTGATGGGCAGGGTGCTGCTGCTGGAGCTGCTGGTGAAGGCCACCGCCTGGGCATCGACGATGCTCTTGAAGTAGTGGATCGGGTTGAGCCGTGCCAGCAGAAGTAACAGGGCGCTGTAGACGCCGAGCACATGGAGCAGACAACCGAGGTAGACAGCACCGATCACCTTGAGCAGGGGAAGCAGCAACTCAAGACCGTATTTGCTGGTCATCCATGCCATCAGGGCACAGACGCCATACGGGGCCAGCGCCATCACCATTTGGGTCAGCTTGAACATCCCTTCTGCCAGTGAGGTAAAGAAGAGGATGGCGGGACGGCCACGGCGACCGCTGGCATTGAGGGCCACTGCCAGTGCAACGGCAAAGACAATCACCTGCAGGATCTTGCCATCTACCATCGCTTGTACCGGGTTGCTCGGTACCAGATGGCTCAATACGCTGGCCAGGGTGGGTTGGGTCATCACGCCGATACGCTCGTAAGGACCCATGTTGGCGCCCATACCGGGCTCCAATAGCCAGCCCATCAACAGGCCAATGCAGATGGCGATGGCGGTCGAGCAGAAATAGAGACAGATCGCTTTGCTGCCGATGCGATCCAGTCCCTTGCCCTTGAGCAGGGAGGTGAGACCGGCGATGACCGAGCAGAAGATGAGGGGCACCATCAGCATCTGGATGGTATTGACGAACAACAGGCCAAGAGGCTTGAGCAGTTGGGCCTGCTGTTCAAACGCGATGCCAAGGCCAACACCTGTCAGCATGCCGAGCAGGGTCTTGAGCCAGAGCGGGCGACGGGTCCAGATCTGCCAGGGCTTGAAAGCCTCTCCATGGAACAGCATGACGCCAATATCCTTATAGATTGTCTGCGATGGTCAAAAAGGGGCGTTAGTGTAGCGATCCCCGTGAGGGGTTGCCACATTATCGACAAAGCGGCGGCGGTGACCACTCTCTCGCTCAGGTAATGCGCAATTTATTGGCCTATATCAAGATCCCTCGGAACAGGGCAGGATTTAATGGGTATTAAATATGTTCATTATTGAGGTGAGAGATGTCGCAATCGGTACATGGTCATGAAGTGATGGAGATGATGCTGGAACAGGATGGTCAATTCACCCGTGCCAGCCTCAAGCAGGCGATGGCGGAGCGGTTCGGTGCCGAGGCCCGTTTTCATACCTGCAGCGCCAGCGAGATGGATGCCGAAGCGCTGATCGACTTCCTGGCCGCTCGCGGCAAGTTCATCGATTCGGCGGAGGGTTTCCAGACCCGTGCCGACAAGATCTGCAACCACGGTTGACCCCTTGCGAGCGCATCATGGCGCTCGCTCAACTCTTCGCCCTTTGCTATATTTCGCCCCTTCTATTTTTTCTCTTCAAGGCGTAACCAGGGCGTTGTATGGATACTTTTTCTGCCGCAGTCATGCTGTTTCTGATCATGGATCCGCTGGGCAACCTGCCGGTCTTCCTCTCTATCCTGCGTCATATCGATCCCAAGCGGCGGCGCAAAGTGATGGTTCGCGAACTGCTCTTCTCGCTGGCGATCATGATGCTGTTCCTGTTCGTCGGTCAGCAGATCCTCGGTTTCCTCAATCTGCGGCAGGAGGCGGTCAGCATCGCTGGCGGCATCATTCTGTTCCTGATCGCCATCAAGATGATCTTCCCGAGTGAGGGTGGGGTGACCGGGCTGGCTGCCGGTGAAGAGCCCTTCCTGGTGCCGATGGCGATCCCGATGATTGCCGGTCCCTCTATCCTGGCTTCCTTGATGTTGCTGGCCAATCAGGAGCCCACCCGGATGGTGGACTGGTCGCTGGCGCTCTTTATGGCCTGGGCCGCCAGTGCGGTGATCCTGATGTTCTACGAGGTATTCAACAAGTTGCTGGGTGAGCGGGGACTCACTGCGGTGGAGCGGCTGATGGGGATGCTGCTGGTGATGATCTCGGTGCAGATGCTACTGGATGGGGTTCATCACTACTTGGCGGTGACCGGTCAGAGTTGACCTGCATGCTGGAATTGATGTCGCGGGGCTGTCTGACAGCCCCGTTTTTTGTTTGTAACGCGCTGGTTTTGTGGTCAGGTACGCTCAGTGATGGAGGGTTCCAGCTTGCTCATGATGAGGGTAAGCAGGGTCTCCCGGAGCCAGCGGTGGCCCGGATCTTCGTTGTGGCGCTGATGCCAGATCAACAGATGGGATATGTTGTCCAGCGCGATGGGCAGCGGCAGTTGCAACAGTGGATAGACCTGAGTGGCATGGCGGGCATAGAGCTGGGGGAGGGTCACTATCATGTCGGAGTGCATCCCCATCCGTAGTGCTGCCTCGAAAGAGGGGACATTTGCCTCGATGCGCCGGTAGAGATCCTGCTCTGCCAGTTTGTGATCCAGCATCCAGCGATCGCGCCCCTCACAGTAGGTCTGGACGTGGGGATAGCTGAGGTAGTGATCGAGGTCCCAGCATGGCGCTCGCAACGCTGGGTGCTGTTGCTGCACCAGACAGGTGAGGCCGTCGATGGTGAGCAGCCGCTGACAGATGCTGCTTGGCAGCGTGTCGAGCCGGTAATCGGAGCTGATGCAGTTCTCCCGTACCGTGAATGCGATGTCTACTTGCCCCTGGCTCATTTCGGTCAGGCTGTTCTCGGTCCACTCTTCATAACGCAAGCGGATCCGTGGTGCCTGCCGTTTCAGCTCGTTCAGATAGAGCGGGGCAAACAGCGTGAAGGCACTGTCCATGCTGGAGATGACAAACTCTCGCTCCGAGCTGGAGGGGTCGAACACGGGCGGCCGGATCAGGTTGTCCAGCGATAGCAGAATGGGTTGCAGCTGTTGTTGCAGTGTCAATGCACGGTCGGTTGGCTCCAGCCCATAGGCTGAGCGGATAAAGAGGGGATCGTCAAAGGTTTCCCGCAGACGGCCAAGCGCCTTGCTGACGGCAGATTGACTCAGATGGAGGCGGCGAGCCGCTTTACTGCCGTTGCGCTCCTCCAGCAGCACCTGCAGGATAATCAGCAGGTTGAGGTCGATGCGGCCCAGTTGATCCAGTAGCATGATATGAATCCTTTTCACTTCTAAGATGAATTTATACCATTTGTTTTCATATCTTGGCGATCTTATCCTCGTTTGGTCTCGGGTTCGCATGAACCACTGGTACAGGATGTAGCGGTTGAGGGGACACGTAGCACAATTCATATGGCGACCTTCGGGTCGCCCTATTTTTTGGCTCTGATTTATTTGCTCGCTTGCGCCCACCTTGATTTTGCCCAACAATTCCAGCGCTCTATTTTGATACAATTAATAGATATCTCTGTGTGAGGGAGTGTCTCTATGGGACTCGGTGGAATTCATATCTGGCACATGTTGATCTTGTTGCTGGTGGTCGTGCTGGTGTTTGGTAGCAAGCGTCTGGCCAGCGCGGGTGAGGATTTGGGAACTGCCATCAAAGATTTTCGCAAGGCTATGCGCGACGACGCAAATCATCCGAAGTAAGTAGGAGTAGAAGTATGTCTGTAGACGAGAAAGTTGAACTGAACGAAACCTGTGACAGCTGTGGCTGTTTTGCCGAGATCGGCACCATCATCGGCGAAGGCGACGATGTGATGGATCTGGTTATTGAAGCCGCCGCCGAGGCTGATGCCCGCGCCAAGCTGGCAGCCTATGAAGCGCTGGCCAAGCAGGTGACTGCTGAAGTCCAGATCAGCAGCGAGCTGACCCAGGGCGCCAATGGCGTGATCCTGAAAGCCCGTCTGCAATTCACCTGCACTGCCGAAAAACTGATTTTCGAAATGCGGGCCCGCTCTATCTGAGTTGTCTGATAACACGGCGGGGTTTCCTGCCGTGTTGACCCTTCTGTTGTGGGTCGCCGTTCTATAGTTTCTCTATTCCTCTGGCGGTTATGTCCGGCGTGAGCCGGTCAACAGAAGGCGTAAACATGATGACGCAGCGATGGATCTCTGCCGTAAATCCTACCTTCTATCGCGATGCCTCTGGCTGGCAAGCCGCTGGTGTTGTACTGCCGCAGTTGATTGCATCATGATGCGGCAATGGATCTGGGCTCTGTTGGCCCTCTGTTCTCTCCCCCTGCTGGCGGCCGATCTCAAGCCACAGCGTCTGCCCCAACCCGGGGATCTCGATAGCATTCTGCAAAAGCGTGAACTTAGGGCGCTGGTGGTCTATGAGCGTGGTTTCTATTTTCTCGACAAGGGAGGGCAGTACGGCATTCTGGTCAATCAGTTGCAAGGTTTTGAGCGCTGGTTGAACAAGACGTACCTCGCCAAAGAGAAGGTCAAGCTCAAGGTGGTCTACATTCCGGTGCGTCAGGACAAGCTGCTCGATTATCTGGCCGAGGGGCGCGGTGATCTGGTGGCGGCGACCATGACGGTGACGCCGACCCGGCGCGAGCAGGTTGCCTTCTCTCGACCGCTCATCTCCTCCATTGAGGAGTGGGTAGTCAGCCAAAATACATTGCCCGGATTTAATCGTATTACCCAGCTCTCTGGCAGGCGGGTTTGGGTGCGGGCCAGCTCCAGTTACTACGAGAGTCTGCGTCAGCTCAACTGGCTGTTTCGCGAGCTGGGATTGCCCCCTGTCTATATCGAGACAGTGCCGGAATATCTGCAGGATGGTGATCTGCTGGAGATGGTTGCGGCTGGCATCATTCCGCTCACGGTGACCGACAGCTACAAGGGGCGGATCTGGTTGGGGGGGATGATCTCCGGTCTCAAGGCGCACAAGCTGGTACCGCTGCGCAGCAGTGGCACCAGCGCCTGGGCGCTGCGCAAGAACAGTCCCGACCTGCTCAAGGCCGTCAATGGTTACCTGGCGAGCGCCAGCCGTAACAGCCTCTATAGCGACATGACTCTGCGGCGGCTACTGGTCCACAGCGATCAGATGAGCAATATTCTGGCGCCGGATCCCATGGGACGACTGGCGACGATCCGCAAGGTGCTTGAACAGTATGCCAACCAATATGACCTCGACTGGTTGATGCTGGCTGCGCTGGGATACAAAGAGTCAGGGCTCAATCCTCAGGTTCGTTCACACAAGGGCGCGGTGGGTATCATGCAGCTGTTGCCCAGCACGGGGCGGGAAGTCGGGATCAATGGCACCAGGTTGAATACGTTGGAGGGCAATGTGGAGGCGGCCTGCCGTTACATGCGATTGATCCTCGATACCTACTTCAATGATCCCCGGCTGGATCGGCTCAATCGTCACCTGTTTGCCCTTGCGGCTTACAACGCTGGGCCAAATCGGGTACAGGCAATGCGGGACAAGGCGGAAAAACTGGGGCTGGATCCCAACGTCTGGTTCGGCAACGTGGATCAGCTGGTAGCCAACGAGGTAGGGCAGGGGCCGATCACCTATGTCGGTACTATCTACAAGTACTATGTGGGTTATCGCTTTAGCCTGCCCCAGATCGAAGGCAAGGCTGCCGCTATCGAAGCGGCTCGGCCCTGAGCCGGTTGACCGGCAGGGTCGCCTGCACGGTTGGCAGCTGCCAGCCACCGTCTCTGTGTTGCAAAAACCAGTGGCCGGGTCCGGTGGCAGGGATGAGATCCGGTTGGCTGAGCTGGCCCAGATAGCGCATCATCGGGGTATCATGCAGTTCCATCAGCAACTCCTTGCGAGATATGTAAAGAGATCCGCCAGCGTTATGACATCTGGCCATGACAGCAGGATGACACCATGATCTCCGGATCCTTTGCCTTGATCGATGATCCCCTGCAGGCCCTCACGGTACGCTGCCACTGGATCCGCAACGCCCGCGAGCGGATCCAGGCGCAGTACTACAGCTGGGAGGAGGACAGCAGCGGCAAGCTGCTGCTGAGCGAGCTGCTCCACGCCGCCCGGCGTGGCGTCAAGGTACAACTGCTGGTGGATGATCTCTACGCCGGTGACAACCGCTTTCTGGAGATGGTGGCTCACTATCCGGGGATAGAGGTGCGGCTATTCAACCCCTTCTGGCTGCGGGGCTGGCGCCCGCTGGCACTGTTGTTGGAGGGGTTGCTCAGCTTTCGCCGCATCAACCACCGGATGCACAACAAGCTGCTGCTGGTGGATGGCAAGCTGGCGCTGATCGGCGGGCGCAACATCGGCGATCGATACTTCGGGCTGGATCTGCAGGCCCCCTTCGTGGATCTCGATCTCGCCTGTCAGGGGGGGCTGTGCCAGCAGATGGCACAGGGGTTCGAGCAGTTCTGGCACAGCCGCTGGAGCCACCCCATCCGCCATCTGCTGCGCCGAGCCCTGTTGCCTGCAGAAATTCAGGTCGTTAACGATTTCCTGCTCACCATGACGGAGCCCGCGGTCGCGGCCGTCTATGATCTGCCTCCAGCCCTGTTTGAACGAGCCGAGTTGCCGCTGCAGTGGCATGAGGGGCGGGCCGAGGTATGGTTTGACCGTCCCGGCAAGGGGCTTATCTCCCGCCCCACCACCGCCCGTCAGTTGTGGCGCCAGCTGGCTGATAATCCCGGCTCGCTGGGGTTGGTGACCCCTTACCTTATTCTTACTCGCGGTTTCCGGCACCGCCTGGCGCGGCTGCGCCAGCAGGGAGTTGCCATCGACATCCTGACCAATTCGCTGGCCAGTACCGATGTGCCACTGGTCTATGGCGCCTACCAACGCTATCTCGGCTGGTTGCTGCGCCAAGGGATCCAGGTAGCTGAATTTGGTGATGGTCACGGCAGCCTGCATGCCAAGTTGATCCTGCTGGGAGATGCGCGAGCGCTGTTTGGCAGTCTCAACCTCGATCCCCGCTCCCTCTTTCTCAATACCGAGCTGATGTTGCATCTGCACTGCCCGCAGATCTGCAAGGAGTTGAGGCAGTGGCTTGCTCGCTGGCAGGCACAGGCCAACCCCCATCCTGTTAAACCGGAAGGGTGGTCACGGCGATTGATCGCCAGGTTGAGCGACTGGTTGCCGCTGCACCGCTGGTTGTAAGGTGGCCGTTTTTTGTGCGAGATCTCGCAAAGCCTTGTGGGTTATTGCAGATGACTATTGCGAGTGAATAGCTATTTTAGATGCTATATGTATGTTTTATAAGTATTTAGTGGTGATGATAAGGCTGTTTTTTGTACTCCCATGGCTATGGGATTGGCATAAAAGCATTTTTTATTTTGTTTTTCTGCGTAATATTTCATCTGCAAGGACAAACACGGCGGTGAGTCTGCCGTGTGGACTAGGGTTGTTACGGGTTGCTGGCCATTTGCATCGCTGCAATTGGCACTCACTTCAGATGGGTCGCGAACTATCGGAAAGCGAGACAGAGACCCGGCGTAGCCGGACTCCAATATGGAACATGCTATTTGCGAGGGGGTGACATGGAAATGTCACCCCACTTTTTTGTCGTTTATCCCCTGCTCTGACCAATAAAAAGAGGGCCGCCATGGCGGCCCTCGGTCTTATCGACTCGGCGGATTAAGCCGCCTTGATGCTGCGGCGACGCTGCAGCCAGACGATGACGCCAAACAGCAGGAAGCCCGGGATCCATATCCACTCCTTGCGCCAGCGGTCGGTCGGCGCCTTGACGGCAATGAGCTGCTGATCGAACTCCAGCCCCATGGCGGCGGCCGGGCTGCCAAACGCGACGCTGTCGATCAGCGTCTTGCCATCCTGCTCATAGAGACTCACTCCCAGATTGGCCAGCCGCTCCTCGCCGTCAGCCCCATCCGGTACGGCGACCAGCAGGGTGAACTGACGGGGTTTGCCTACCGCATCTTCCCCCTGTACCCGTAGCCGCAGAGTGCTCTCCGCCTCTACCTCGCCCATGGTTTTCGCCAACTCGGCGGGTGGGGTGGTGCGATAGGGATCATGCAGCCTGTCCATCCAGAAACCGGGGCGGAACAGAGTGAAAGCGACCAGCAATAGCAGCACGCTCTCGTACCAGCGGCTCTTCACCAGAAAATGGCCCTGGGTGGCGGCGGCAAAGATCAGCATGGCAATGGTCGCCACGATGAAGATCAGCACCCCGTGGGCAAAGTCGACATCGATCAGCAGCAGGTCGGTGTTGAAGATGAAGAGAAACGGCAGTGCCGCAGTACGCAGGCTGTAGTAGAAGGCGGTGATCCCGGTCTTGATGGGATCGCCCTTGGAGACAGCCGCTGCCGCGAAGGAAGCCAGTCCTACCGGCGGCGTCACATCGGCCATTATGCCGAAGTAGAAGACGAACAGGTGCACTGCGATGAGCGGCACGATCAGCCCGTTCTGCTGTCCCAGCGTCACCACCACCGGCGCCAGCAGGCTGGAGACCACTATGTAGTTGGCGGTGGTGGGCAGTCCCATGCCGAGGATCAGGCTTAGCAGGGCGGTCAGCAGCAGCATCAGCAGCAGATTGCCCATGGAGAGCATCTCCACCAGATCCGCCAGCACCAGCCCGACCCCGGTCTGGGACACCGCGCCGACTATGATGCCCGCCGTGGCGGTCGCGATACCGATGCCGATCATGTTGCGGGCACCGGCCACCAGTCCCTCCCGCAGATCGACCATGCCGTCGTTGAAGGTGCCGTAGTCGTGCTTGCCGTCGCGGCGCAGCCAGTTGAGCAGCGGTCGCTGGGTCAGCAGGATAATCACCAGCATCACGGTGCCCCAGAAGGCCGACAGCCCCGGCGAGAGACGTTCCACCATCAGACACCACACCAGCACTACGACCGGCAGTAAGAAGTGGAGGCCGGAGAGCAGCACGGCACGGGTATTGGGCAGCTCGGTGAGCGGCTTGTCCGGATCTTCTGCCGCCAGCGGCTCATTGCTGGCCGCAATCTTCAGCAGACCCAGATAGACGCCTGCCAACAGCAGGCTGATGCCGGGCAGAGCATAGTCGCCCAGTGCGGGCTTGAGCCAACCGAGGCCATAGTAGACCGCCAGTGACAGCCCGCTGATGAGGGCGGCACCGAAAGCAAAGCCGGTCAGACGATGGAGCCATGGCTTGGGCTGGTGGTTGCCGATGGGCTGCATGCCCAGTTTCAGCGCCTCCAGATGGACGATATAGAGCAGCGCGATATAGGAGATGGCAGCCGGCAGAAAGGCGTGCTTGATGATCTCCACATAGGGAATGCCGACATATTCCACCATCAGGAAGGCGGCGGCCCCCATGACCGGCGGCATGATCTGGCCGTTGACCGAGGAGGCCACTTCGACTGCTCCTGCCTTCTCTTTCGAGAAGCCAACCCGCTTCATCATGGGAATGGTGAAGGTACCTGTGGTCACCACGTTGGCAATCGACGAACCGGAAATCAGACCGGTCAGGCCGGAGGCGACGACTGCCGCCTTGGCCGGGCCGCCGCGCAGGTGGCCAAGCAGGCTGAAGGCGAGCTGGATAAAGTAGTGGCCAGCACCGGCCCGCTCCAGCAGGGCGCCGAACAGCACGAACAGGAACACGAAGCTGGTGGAGACGCCGAGGGCGATGCCGAACACCCCTTCGGTGGTGATCCACTGGTGGTTGGCCAGCGCGGTGAAGCTCACCCCGCGGTGAGCCAACAGCCCCGGCATCCAGGGGCCCGCCAGACTGTAGCCGAGGAAGACGATGGCGATGACCGCCAGCGCGGGCCCCAACGCACGACGTGCCGCTTCCAGCAGCAGCGGGAGGCCGATGCAGGCGGTCACCAGATCTGCTGTGGTGAGATTGCCCGGTCGCTGGGCCAGCGCCTCGTACATTACGAACAGGTAGGATGCGGCGCCAGCAGCGATCAGGGCGAGGGCCAGATCGCCAACGGGGATCCGGTCTCGTGGTGACGAGCGAAATGCCGGAAACACCATAAAGGCCAGCAGCAGGGCAAAGGTGAGGTGAATGGAACGGGTTTCGGTGTCATTGAGGACGCCAAAGCCCAGCATGAAGGGGAGCGGCGAGGCGATCCAGAGCTGAAATAGTGACCAGGCCAGTGCCAGGGCGGTAATGAGCCCGCCCATCGCCCCTGGTGGCAAGCGAGCGCCCACGTCCTGGGCGATCAGCTCCTCGGTAGAGAGTTCTTTATCTTGCATAGGGTTAATTTGTGCCAACGAGTACAACAAGAGCGACACCCGCCCCCGCAATCAGGCGCGGAAAACGGGTGTCGAAGAGAGTGACCGGGGCCCGTAGGCCTGCAATCAGAGCCAGCCACGCTCTTTGTAGTAGCGGGCAGCGCCTTCATGCAGTGGCGCGGAGAGCCCTACCTTGATCATGTCGGCCTCTTTCAGCTCGGCAAAAGCAGGATGCAGACGCTTGAAGCGATCCAGATTGTCGAACACCGACTTGACCAGCTGATAGACCACTTCGGGGTCGGTCTTGGCGCTGGTGGAGAGCACCGCCTTGCCACCGATAGACGGGGTCGGCTGGTCGCTGCCCTTGTAGATACCGCCCGGGATTTCAGCCTTGCTGTAGTAGCTCTTCTCGGCCAGCAGCTTGTCGATGTCGGCACCGGTTACCGGTACCAGTACCGCGTCGGTGGTGGTGGAGGCTTCCTGGATGGCGCCGTTCGGGTGACCGACGAAGTAGCTCATGGCGTCGATGTTGTTGTCGCCGAGGGCGGAGGCCTGCTCGGCCGGTTTCAGCTCGGAGACCAGACCGAAGTCACTCTTCTTCCAACCCTTGACCGCCATGATCTCTTCGAACGTGTCGCGCTGGCCGGAGCCCGGGTTGCCGATATTGACCCGCTTGCCCTTCAGATCGTCGAAGCTGGCGATCTTGGCGTCGCGGCGAGCCAAAATGGTGAACACTTCGCTCTGCAGGGAGAAGACTGCGCGGATATCATCCATGGCTCCTTCGGCCTGGAAGGGGGGCAGCCCTTTCATCGCCTTGAACTGGTGATCAGATTGCATGATGCCGAAGTTGAATTCGCCGCTGCGGATACCGTTGACGTTGGCCACGCCGCCACCACTGGCCGGGGCATTGCATTTGATCTGGTGTTCAGCAGCGCCGCGATTGAGGAAGCGGCAGATCGACTGGCCCGCCACGTAGTAGACACCGGTCTGACCGCCGGTGCCGATGGTCACGAAGCGCTCCTGCGCCTGTACCGGACCACCAAACGAGACGCCGACCAGCGCGGCCGACAGGGCGCATGCCAAGGATAATCCTTTCATCTATTCCATCCTTTTCATTGATTTATCTCACCCGTTCCACGGGTGAATGTGCGATCAAGTCCCGTTCTGCGCCGGGCTTGCCGATAGAGCCTCATACGAGGAAAGGTTGGGCTGTTACCCCCTCCCAAAAAAGCCACCATCATCCTGCGGTGAGATAACTGGCGTCCTGCCAGTAGAAGATAATTTGGCCCCTGAGGGGCCAAATAAAAAAGCAGTTACGACTTCGATTAAGCACATTGCACCAACACAAATCAAACAAAACGGCAAAAATGCAGCGTTAAATATCGAAAAGTTTGATGTTGATCATTAATTTTCAGATCGGGGATTAATTTGTCGCGGATGACCGGGAGAGGAGGGTGGGGTTCTTTTGCAGCCCTTGCATGGCAAGGGCTGGCGTCATGGAATATCAGTGGGTTGGCGTGACCAGATCCAGGATAAAAGCGTATTCCAGCGCGATATCCTCGTAGGCTTTGAAGCGGCCCGACTTGCCGCCGTGACCGGCGTCCATGTCGGTATTGAGTAACAACTTGTTATCATCCGTCTTCAGTTCGCGCAGCTTGGCAACCCACTTGGCGGGTTCCCAATACTGCACTTGCGAGTCGTGCAGCCCGGTGGTGACCAGCAGGTTGGGGTAGGCCTGGGCCTTGACCTGATCGTAGGGGCTGTAGCTCTTCATGTAGTCGTAGTAGCGCTTCTGGTTCGGGTTGCCCCACTCGTCATACTCCCCGGTAGTGAGGGGGATCGACTCGTCCAGCATGGTGGTGACTACATCGACGAACGGGACTTGAGCCACCACGCCGCGATAGAGCTGCGGCGCCTGGTTGATGACGGCCCCCATCAGCAGGCCCCCGGCGCTGCCGCCCATGGCGTAGACCTGATCTTTGGCGCCATAACCCTGAGTGACCAGCGCTTCGGTGACATCGATGAAGTCATTGAAGGTGTTCTGCTTTTTCAGCAGCTTGCCATCTTCGTACCAGGGGCGACCCAGCTCTTCGCCACCACGGATATGGGCGATGGCGTAGACGAAGCCGCGATCGAGCAGGCTCAGGCGCGAGCTGCTGAAGTCGGGATCCATGCTGGCGCCGTAGGAGCCGTAGCCATAGACCAGCAGCGGATTCTTGGGCGCATCTGCGTGATCTTGCTTGAACTTGTCCTTGCGATAGACCAGTGACACCGGTACCGCTACCCCGTCGCGGGCGGTGACCCAGAGTCGCTCGCTGGCATATTGATCAGCCTTGAAGCCCGCCACCGGCTGCTGCTTGAGCAGGGTGCGCTTGCCGGTCGCCATATCCAGCTCATAGGTGGATGCGGGGGTGGTCATGGAGGAGTAGCCATAGCGCAGGGCGCTGGTATCTGGCTCCGGATTGTAGGCGAGCCAGGTGACATAGGCGGGATCGTCGAAGGCGATCTCCTTCTCGTCGCCGCTTTGCCAGTTGATCTGGCGCAGTCGGGTCAGCCCCTTGCTGCGCTCCTCCAGCACCAGCCAATCCTTGAACAGGGCATAGTTTTCCAGCAGCACGTCCGGATTGGGGGCGATCACCGGTTTCCAGCGATCGAGAGGACTCTCTTTGGTTTCATAGAGGCCGAAGTTCTTGCCATCCTTGTTGGATCGCACATAGAAGCGACCGCGGTAATGATCCAGGCTGTATTCGTGATCCACCTGGCGGGGCAGGAACAGCCGTGGCGACTGGCTCGGCACATTGGCATCGATCAGTCGCGCTTCGCCGGTGGTGGTGCTGGAGAGCGCGATGACGATGAAGTCTTCCGAGGTGGTGGCGTAGAGGCTGACGTAGAAAGAGTCATCTTTCTCCTCGTAGACCAGCTGATCCTTGGCAGGATCCGTCCCGAGCGTGTGGCGATAGACCTGATAGGGCAGCAGGGTCTGCGGGTGCTTGCGCACATAGAAGACGGTTTTGTTGTCGTTGGCCCACACCAGATTGCCGGAGGTGTTTTCCAGCGTGTCGGTGGCCCACTGGCCGCTCTCCAGATCGAGGAACTGGATCTGGTACTGACGGCGGGAGAGGAAATCTTCCGCTACCGCCAGCCAGCGGTTGTTGCGGCTTACCTCAAGGGCGCCGAGGGCATAGAACTCGTGCCCTTCAGCCCGCTGGTTGCTGTCGAGCAGCAGGTTCGCCTGCTCTTCGCCGAGTTTGGTGCGGGAGTAGATACCGTACTCCTTGCCCGGCTCATAGCGGGTCTGGTAGCGGTAGCCATTCTTCACATAGGGTACCGACTCATCCTGCTGGGGGATGCGGGCGACCATCTCCTTGTAGAGCTGTTCGCGCAGTGGCTGGGTCGGCTTGAGCATGGCTTCGGTGTAGGCGTTTTCGGCCTCGAGGTATTGCAATACTTCCGGCGCCTGACGCTGGTCGTCGCGCAGCCAGTAGTAGTTGTCGATGCGGGTATCCCCGTGTTTTTTCAGGGTGCGGGGATGTTTGGCGGCCACGGGCGGCTGGATTGGATGTTCGCTTGTCAGCATGGCGGGCTCTTCATTGGCATAAGTGGGGGGGAGAACTGTCAGAAAGGCTAGCAGCAGAACTCCTCGGGAAAAGGTAAACATGTCGCATCCTTGGCGCTGGAAAGGGTTGGTAGACCTGAGCATCGGCTCCATGAATTGGCGTTAAATCTGCCCCTTGTTGCCGGTGGTTGCAAGCAATCCCTTGTTATTGCAGGAAATGTAATCAAAAAAAGCCGCTATCTCGCGATAGCGGCCCTCTTTCTGGCCATGAGCGGCAAGAGTCCGCTCAGGTGTGCCTCACATGATATGGGAGTGCCCTCTCATGACCAGTTTTCGTCAGCCGGGGTAGCTCGACCAACGGTTGGTCGCGCCCTCGTTGCTGATACTCAGTACCTCATAGGGATGGCCCGGAATATCCATGCCCGGCGCACTCTGGGGCATGCCCGGAATGGTCAGGCCACGGATCGCCGGTTTTTCCCTGAGCAGCTTCTGCACATCGGCGGCCGGTACATGCCCCTCGATCACATAGCCATTTACGATGCCGGTATGGCAAGAGGCCAGTTCCGGCGCGATACCGTATTGCTGCTTCACCGCGCCGAGCTGTTCGGTCTCGATGACCTCCAGTTCGAAGCCATTCTGCTCCATGTGCTCGTTCCAGCTTTGGCAGCAGCCACAATATTTGGATTTGTAGACGGTCATCTTCTCGGCCGCGAGGGCCGAAAAGCTGATGGTACCGGCCAACATGGCCAGTAACAGGGGTTTGTACATCACTCACCTCAGATTGAAAGAAAAGATGCCCGATACGGGATGCGTTTCAGATCTGGGTGCGTGGGGGACGTTCGAGCCGCTCGCACGGGGCGTCCGGCATAAAGAGAGAGGGGGAGGCGAAGTCGGGGGTATCCGGTTCCAGTACGGCGACCGTCAGGCTGTCGCTGCCTACCAGTGTCATCGAGAGGGCGGTGGTAAAGCTGCCGCAGGGCATCGCTTTTTCCAGGGTGCGCTCGCTCTGGCTGCAGTGGGTAGTCAGGGTACAGAGGTCGGTTGCGGCCCGGCTGCCAAACGACATCAACACCAGCACCAGACTCCACAAGGGGAGCCAGCGACGGGCGTGAGCGAGTTGGCGACGGGTGAGAACCATGGAATGACTCGAAAATAACAAGGGGCACATGGTAACCCTGTGCCCCGGGGGAGGGTCAAGCCCTCCCCATGGTGTCAGTCAGCTGGATTCAAGGTTGCTGACGGGTGGCCGCCAGCACGATCTCGCGCACGCAGACGTTGGCAGGCTGGTTCCAGGCGTAGAGCACCGCGTCGGCGATCACTTCCGGCGCGATGACGCCGCCCATCTGATCTTTCCAGTCGTGGTAACCGGCCTTGATGTTCTCGTCAGTGGTGTGGCTGAGCAGCTCGGTCTCGACTGCGCCCGGAGCTATGGTCACCATCCGCACGCCGACATCGGCCACCTCTTCGCGGATGTTCTCGGTCAGGGCGTGGACGGCGAACTTGGTGGCGCAGTAGGCGGCATGGTTCGGGAAGGTCTTGCGACCGGCGATGGAGCTGATGTTGATGATGGTGCCGCTGTGGCGCTCCTTCATCCCGGCCAGCACCGCGTGGACGCCGTTCAGCACCCCCATCACGTTGATGTTGAGCATCTGCTGCCACTCGGCCGGATCCTGCACGTCAGCCTGACCCAGCAGCATGACGCCGGCGTTGTTGACCATGCAGCCCACCGGGCCGAATTGAGTTTCCGCTTGCTGGACGGCTGCCTTCATGGCGGCGGTGTCGGTCACATCGACCCCGATGCAGAGGGTATCGGGCAGGTTCAGTGCCTGCATCGGCTCGACCCGGCGGGCCAACAGCAGCAGCGGATGACCGGCGGCAGAGAAGGCACGGGCGATGGCGGCACCGATCCCGGCGGAGGCGCCGGTGATCACGACGAGAGATTTGGACATGGGTCTTTCCTTCTGATTCAAGAGTCGGTTTGAGCAAACAGGTGGCTGGCCAGCACGGAACCCAATCACTATAGTCACTGCATCTATAAGTGATAAATATTGTTTTCCGCTGGTTATCATCTGAAAAAACTATGGTTGGGTTATGCTGGACTTGAGATTGCTGCGTTTCTTCATCGCCATCTATGAAGAGAAGAACATCACGGCGGCGGCCGAGCGCTGCCACGTCAGCCAGCCCTCCCTCTCGGCGGGGCTGCGCCAGCTGGAAGAGGCGCTCGGTGACAGCCTGTTTATCCGGGGCAAGAAGGGAGTGGTGGCGAAAGATCCGGCCCACTATCTCTATCCCCATGCGGTCAAGCTGGTGGAGGAGGCGCGCCGGCTGCCGGAGCTGTTTCGCCAGAAAGCGACGCGTGCGCGGCTCAATATGGCCATCATGCCGGACTTGAGTCGCCGCCGGGTGGCCGAGCTGCTGCAGCAAGTACAGCGCGTGTTGCCGCAGCTGGATCTCACCCTCTCCGACTACACCACGCCCGCCGACTGCCGCTTGACGCTCGATGCCCTGCGTCGGGAGGACGAAATCTTCTTGCCGTTGTGGGAGGAGGATTACGTGCTCTGCGTGCCGGTCGACCATCCCCTGGCCAGTCGCGAGAGGATCGAGTTGGCCGAGCTGCAACATTATGATTTTATTGAGTGCCCACCTTGTGAAGCCCATCAACAGACCATAGGTCTGCTGGCCTGTGACCGGCTCACCCTCAATCTGGTGGCCAAGGCCGAGAGCAAGGGGTTGGTGATGGCGCTGGTGCTGGCGGGGGTTGGCATCAGTTTTTTGCCGGACGGGCTGGTCGAGGATGAGGCGGGGCTCTGTACCTTGCCGGTGAGCGGGCCGCGGATGTTTCGCCGGATCGGCCTCTGCTATCCCGCCCACCAGACCCTCAATCCGGCGCTGCGGGAGCTGATCCCCGAGTTGGCAGGTTATGGCGCTTCCTGATAAGGTCGCTTTCCGGTGCACCTTTACGATGCAGCTCCCTAGACACCCCCTTTCTGTTTACCGCGCCTTGCACCGCAAGGCTTTGTTCGGGTGATGTGGTCATGAAACGCATTCTGGTTATTTTTTCCCATCCCGCTCTGCAGAGCTCGCGGGCCAACAAGCAGCTGTTGCAGGCGATTGAGGGGCTGGAGGGGGTCACGGTTCACGACCTCTACCAGCACTATCCCGACATGTTCATCGATGTGAAGCGGGAGCAGGCGCTGCTGTCGGAGCACGACATCATCGTCTTTCAGCACCCGTTTTACTGGTACTCATGCCCGGCCATCATGAAGGAGTGGATGGATCTGGTGCTGGAGTATGGCTATGCCTACGGCCCCGAAGCCCACGCCCTCAAGGGCAAGCAGTGGTTGAGCGCCATCACCACTGGCGGGGCGCCGGAGTCCTACTGCAGCGAGGGGTACAACAGCCGACCGCTGCTCGACTTTCTGCTGCCATTTCAGCAGGCGGCCACCTTGTGCGGTATGAACTGGCTGCCCCCTTTCGTGCTGCACTCCTTTCACAAGATCAAGGACCCTGCCGCCCTGCGCCGCTGCGGTCAGGATTATCGCCAGCTGCTCTGCGCCCTGCGTGACGATCAGTTGACCCCTGAGCAGTTGGCCGGGCGTCCTTATCTACGCGACTTGCTGGAGGTGCTCTGATGACACACGGGCAGCTTGTTGGCCGAGTTCATGAGCCGGACCAGATGTTCACACGGAGGGCAGAGTGATGGGCCACGGGATCCTGTTTGATGCTTTTATCTATCTCTCCGCCGCCGTCATCGCGGTGCCACTCGCCAAACGCTGGGGGCTAGGCTCGGTGCTCGGCTATCTGCTGGCGGGGATCATCATAGGCCCCTTCCTGCTGGGGCTGGTGGGCGAACAGAAGGATGTGATGCACTTCGCCGAGTTTGGCGTAGTGCTGATGCTGTTTCTGGTCGGTCTTGAATTGCGTCCGGCCCTCTTGTGGCAGCTGAAGGGGCCGATCCTCGGCACTGGCGGCCTGCAGGTGCTGCTCACCACGGCAGCTCTGACCGGCGTGGCGCACCTTATTGGTCTGCCGTTGCAACAGGGGCTGGCCATTGGCTTGATCCTGGCGCTCTCCTCCACAGCCATCGTGTTGCAAAGCCTGCAGGAGCGCAAGCTGATGCAGAGCGAGAGCGGTCGCTCCGCCTTTGCGGTGCTGTTGTTTCAGGACATCGCCGTCATTCCAATTCTGGCGCTGCTGCCGCTGCTGGCTATCGCGCCGGTCGCCAGCAATGGCGGTTCCGAACTGGCGGGTTGGCAGCATGGTCTGCTGGTGGTCGCGGCAATCTCAGGCATAGTGCTGGGTGGTCACTACCTGATGCGGCCGGTGTTTCGCGCCATCGCCCAGTCCCACATGCGGGAGATCTTCGTCGCCGCCGCCCTGCTGCTGGTGATCGCCATCGCGGTACTGATGGAGTCGGTGGGACTCTCGCCTGCACTCGGCTCCTTCCTCGCCGGGGTGGTGCTGGCCGACAGCGAATATCGCCACGAGCTGGAGGCGGATATAGAGCCGTTCAAGGGCTTGCTGCTTGGCCTGTTCTTTATGTCGGTGGGGGCGGGGATCGATTTTGGCCTGTTTGCCGAGCATCCCTTCCTCATACCTACCCTGGTGGTTGGCCTGATGACGCTCAAATGGCTGGTGCTGATGGCGCTCGGCTTTGCCATCCGCATCTCGCCGAGCCAACGCTGGACCTTCGGGCTGGCGTTGGCGCAAGGGGGCGAGTTTGCCTTCGTGCTCTTCTCGTTTGCCGCCCAGAACCGGGTGCTGCCCGGTGAGACCATTTCGCTGTTGACGCTGGTGGTGGCGCTCTCCATGGCGTTGACCCCGCTGCTGCTGATCCTCAACGATCGGGTGATCCAGCCCTGGTTCGATTACCGTAACCAGAGCGACGCGCCGCAGCATGAGCAACCGGAGCTGGTGGAGCATCCGGTGATCATCGCGGGCTTCGGCCGTTTTGGTCAGATCGTGGGGCGCTTGTTGCACGGTCACGGTATCGGCACCACCATCCTCGAGCAGGATGCCAGCCAGATAGAAACGCTGCGCAAGTATGGTTATCAGGTGTTCTATGGCGATGCCAGCCGGCTCGACCTGCTCCATGCCGCCGGTGCGCACAAGGCTAAATTGCTGGTGCTCTCCATCAACGATCCCGCCACTTCGCTGGCGGTGATCGAGATGGTGCAGAAGCACTTCCCGCACCTGAAGATCCTGGCGCGGGCGCTGGATCGGCCCCATGCCCACGAGATCCTGCGGCACGGGGTCGAGAGCGTACACCGCGAAACCCTGGGCTCGGCGGTCGATCTGGGGGTGGAAGCCCTGACCCAGCTCGGTTTTCGGGCCAACCAGGCCTGGCGGGCGGGACAGACCTTCAAGCAGCACGATAACTGGCTGTTGCGCGAGCAGGTCAATTATCTGGACGACGAACACACTTATATCAACAAGAGCCTGCAATACCGGGAGATCCTCTCCGATCTGTTGCAAGACGACGAGGAGGGGCAGGAGCGTATCCATGCCCACAACTGGAACAGCGGGTTACCCGACGACGACAAGGAAGCAAGATGATTGCCTATTACCCCATGTTCAAACACCTGCATATGACGCTGGCGCTGGTCAGTCTGCTGCTGTTTATCTATCGCTGGAGTCTGGCGCTGGCTGGCAGCGCGCGGTTGCAGCAGAAGTGGCTAAAGATCCTGCCGCATATCAACGACACCTTCCTGCTGCTGTTTGGTGTGCTGCTGGCGGTGACCTTGCAGCTGAGCCCCGGCCAACAACCCTGGCTGATGGCCAAGCTGATTGCACTGGTGCTCTATATCGGTCTGGGTGTCATGGCGCTCAAACGCCCAGCCCGCGGTCAGAAGCTGGTGGCCGGTGTGGCGGCGCTGGCAGTGTTCGGATACATGGTCGGTGCGGCGATCACCAAGTCTGCCTGGTCGTGGCTGATGTAAATGAGAGGGGGGAGGAAGGTCTCCCCTTATTTCAAAATAATAATCTACTTTGTTTTTATTTTTTGGAGTTTATATCTGGCCGTGGATGTGACTATAGAACTTTAATTTGATGCCCTTTCTGCTAATTCAAGCCCTTATTGACACCTTTCTTTTTGCATTTATTCTTTTAAATCAACTGCATACCTCCTTTTGTATGAAAATGGCGACAGTTGTCGCAGCAAAACTTGCGACATAGACTGTCGCAGGTCACGACTAGCATACTGTCAACGCTAAACCAGTGAAGGCATGCACCATGAGTAAGAAGCTGTTACGACAACTGACCTTGGCGCGTTGCATCCCGCACCGCCCTTACAAGCTGACCGCCAGCCAACTCCAGGTAAAACTGGAAGAGGAAGGTATCCACGTCAGTCTGCGTACCGTGCAACGGGACCTGGAGGAGATGTCTGGCATGGGCCTGTTCGACCTCACCTCGGATGAACGCAGCAAACCCCATGGCTGGTGCTTCGAGCGCCACGGCCTCAACGATTTTGCCAATATCATGCCGCTGTCGCTGGCGGTGGCCCTGAAAACCTGGAGTGATCAGGCGAGCCAACTGTTGCCGGCGAGTGTGCTGACTGAATTGAACCCGCTGGTCGACAAGGCAAGCCAGGTGATCCGCGACAGCCAGAGTGAACTGGCCGAGCGCTGGCTGGAGAGTGTGCACCAGTCGCCGCGCCCGTTTGCCGGTAACCCGGAGATCCGCCGCAGCACCCTGATCCGCGACGCCCTCTGGCGTGGCCGTAAATTCAGCGCCGAAATCCAGCGTGTGATTAAAGAGCGCACCGTGTGGCTCTGTTATGACCGTATCAACCCGCTCGGTATCCTCAATCAGCCGGATGGGCCCATCCTGCTCTGCACCCTCTCCGAACTGGATCCCAAGGTTTACGGCATTCCGTTCGACCATATCAAGAGCGTGGAGCTGACCAACTTCAGCGCCACCCAGCCGAAGGATTTCAATGTCCAGAAGCTGATCCGCGATCAGGGCTATCAGGATGTAAGCGGCCCGATCCGCTTCGTCGGCCGCATCGATGCCAACAGCCCGTCGCTGGTGGATAACCAGATCCCGGGCAACAATCCACGCATGACTCGCTACGACAAGCGCAGCGTGGTGGTTGAGACGGAAGTGCAGGATACCCCCGAGTTTCGCAGTTGGCTGAACAACATCAGTGGTGACTTGGAGGTGCTGGCCCCCGAGTCGTTACGCAAGGCCTACCTCAACCCGACTAATCGGGTGAGCTGATTTAAAACGGGAATGCTCAAGAGTCGAGCCTGGTCTCGGCTCTTTTTTTGCTGTTTTTTTGAGCATATCTATTCAACTCATTTTTAAGCTTTCACGACAGGATTGAACCGTTTTCCTGCCAAATTTGGGGGGGCTGAACCGGTGTAAGAGATCTGCCATAGCCACTGTGAGAGGCTGGCGCTTTAAGCCGTACGTGAAGCCATGCCAGAATGATCGAGCTTTCCAGTGAAACTAAATAACTAATTGATTTTTATTGGTTAGTTTTTAAGTTTTCTTTTTGAGATGGGAGCGGTCTCGGATCTTTCTCATCGGATGGCACTTGCTCGAAGTATGCATTTCCTTAGTATGGGTCTCACAAGGACGGAGCTGATTCCGCAGGATGCAGAGCAGCGCATAAAGATGGAATAGTCTGCAGGATGCAGGCAGGGACACCTCAGGATGAGTTCGATAGTCTGGATGACTGTCGTCATGGATGAATAAAGGAACACCGCGGGATGCGGCAGGACTCTCTCAGGATGAGAGCAGAACGAACGGAACCTCGTTCTTCAGGATGAACAGGACCTCGCCGGATGCGAGATGGATACTTCAGGATGAAGTGAGATAACCCGGATGGTTATCTGTCAGGAAGACGCAAGGAACCCCACAGGACGTGGTAATGGACACCTCCAGGATGGAGACAGTGAAGCAGTTCAGGATGAATTGCCAGGCCAGGAGTGCCGCAGGACACGCCAATGGATTGGAAAGGGGATATTCCAAAGGATTAGGATAAAGTCAGGGATTGCAGGGAGCATTGCAGTTCTATGGACAGGACGACACGACTCTAGGGGACGGTTAACACCGTCCCCTTTTCTTTTATGGCTGATCAGCGTTGCCGGGGCGCTGCGCCGAGCTAACAATCTCTTGCAGGCGGCGGCGAATGTCGACCATGCCAAACACGCCAAAGATCAGCACAGTGACAAACTCGGCCTTGCTAACGGTAAAGTAGCGTTTGCAGGCGGCCTTGATCATGCTGGCCTGCAGCCAGTGCAGTAGCGCAACGATCACGCCACAGACCGGCAGAAAGCCATTGAGTTTGCCCGGCAGAGGGGCAATCAGGCTTACCAGCACGCCAAACCAGAAGAACAGTACCAGTCCCATCGCCAGCAGATTAAAGATCCGCTTCATTGTTTACCTCCCGCAGATAGAGTTGATAGCAGACCTGACCTGCTTGTTTGTCCTTGAGTAACTGCCAGCTGGCAGGTAGCGCCAGATCAGCCATCTCTTTTTCCCGTTCCAGATAGATCAAGGCATCCGCTGCCAGCCAGCCGCGCTGCTCCAGCAGTTCGCAAACTTGCGGCAGCAGTTCCCGGCGAAACGGTGGATCAAGGAACACCAGATCGAAGGGGGTAGCTGGGCCTTGCAGCCAGCTCACCGCATCAGACTGGATCACCTGACCCTGGCTGCTGCCGAGGGCGGCCAGATTCTTTTTGATCTGGTCAGCGGCCCCTTTGTCCATCTCGATCAGGGTGACCTGCTCGGCATAGCGTGACAGCGCCTCCAGTCCCAGGCCGCCGCTGCCGGCAAACAGGTCCAGGCAACGGGTGCCACGGATGTGGGGCGCCAGCCAGTTGAAGATGGTCTCCTTGACGCGATCCGTGGTGGGTCTGAGCCCTTCCACATCCTTGACCGGCAATTTGCGGCCTCGCCACTGGCCGCTGATGATTCTTACAAAGCCCGATTTTCCTTGCGGGGCGGGACTCTTGCTCGGGTTGCTACGGCTGGATTTCACTCTGGGCATCGCGTTTCATCGTCAGAAAATAAAGTGGTAGTATAAGGCGGTTCATTTTTATGCCGACCCGCCAAGGGACGGCTATCTTAGCAGTCAGCCTTTGATGTGAGTATTTTTAGATGGCAAAAGGTTTGTTTTCCTGGCTGGGTTTCGGCCGCAAGAAAGAAGAGGCTGAGGCTGTCCAACCACAGACACCGCAAGCCACCCCGATTACCGTTGAGCCTGAGGTCGCTGCTACCCCCGCTCCTGTTTCCGAAACAACTGTTTCCGATAGTACGCCGACTGTTGCACCCGAAGTGCCCACCAGCGCACAGAATCCCGTTTTGCACGACGATTGCTGCCCGCCAACCGAGCTGGACGACCGAGGTCCGCTGGTGGTGGAGGAGTGCGCCTCCGATCTGGAGCCGGTGATCGTCAACGAATCCCTGATGGCAGAAGAGGAGCGTGCCGCCGCAGAGGCGCAAGCTGCCGAAGCTGCCCGTGTTGCCTCCGAGGTTAAAGCCGCCGAAGAGGCTCGTATCGCTGCCGAGGCCCGCGCCGCCGAAGAGGCTCGCATTGCTGCCGAAGTCCGCGCTGCGGAAGAGGCTCGTATCGCCGCCGAAGCCCGCGCTATGGAAGAGGCTCGTATCGCTGCCGAAGCCCGCGCTATGGAAGAGGCTCGTATTGCTGCTGAAGCTCGCGCTGTGGAAGAGGCTCGCATTGCCGCTGAAGCTCGCGCTGTGGAAGAGGCTCGCATTTCCGCTGAAGCTCGCGCTGCGGAAGAGGCTCGTATTGCCGCCGAAGCTCGCGCTGCGGAAGAGGCTCGTATTGCCGCCGAAGCCCGCGCTATGGAAGAGGCTCGTATCGCCGCCGAAGCCCGCGCTATGGAAGAGGCTCGTATTGCTGCTGAAACCCGTGCTGCGGAAGAGGCGCGTATTGCCGCCGAAGCCCGCGCTGCGGAAGAGGCCCGTATCGCTGCCGAAGCCCGCGCCGCGGAAGAGGCTCGCATTGCTGCCGACGCTCAGGCTGCGGAAGAAGCCCGTATCGCCAAAGAGGCTCAGCGAGCGGAAGATCTGCGCCTGGTTGCCGCAATGGAGGCTGAGGCCGCCGCGTTGGCTGCCCTGCCATTGGCTGCCAAGGTAGACGATGACACCCAGGACAAACCGCAGCGGGAGGGCTTCTTTGCCCGTCTCAAGCGTAGTCTGGTGCGCACCAAGGAGAATATCGGCTCCGGTTTCTTCGGTCTGTTCCGTGGCAAGAAGATTGACGATGAGCTGTTTGAAGAGCTGGAGACCCAGCTGCTGACCGCCGATCTCGGCGTCGACACAACCACCCGCATCATCGAGGGGCTGGTGCAGCATGCGGATCGCAAGCAGCTCAAGGACGCCGAGGCGCTCTACGGCCTGCTCAAACAGGATATGGGAGAGATGCTGGCCAAGGTCGAGCAGCCGCTGGTGATCGACACCAACAAGAAACCTTACGTGATCCTGATGGTCGGCGTGAACGGCGTTGGCAAGACCACCACCATCGGCAAGATGGCCAAGCAGTTCCAGGCAGAAGGCAAGAGCGTGATGCTGGCGGCGGGTGATACTTTCCGTGCCGCTGCGGTCGAGCAGTTGCAGGTTTGGGGTCAGCGCAACAATATTCCGGTGATCGCCCAGCATACCGGTGCCGACTCCGCTTCCGTGATTTATGACGCCATTGAGGCTGCCCGTTCCCGCGGCGCCGATGTACTGATCGCCGATACCGCCGGTCGCCTGCAGAACAAGAGCAACCTGATGGAAGAGCTCAAGAAAGTGGTGCGGGTGATGAAGAAGCTGGATGAGGAAGCGCCTCACGAGGTCATGCTGACCCTGGATGCGGGTACCGGCCAGAACGCCCTGAGCCAGGCAAAGCTGTTCAGCGAGGCGGTCGGCCTGACCGGTATCACCCTCACCAAGCTGGATGGTACTGCCAAGGGTGGCGTCATCTTCGCGGTAGCTGACAAGTTCCAGATCCCGATCCGCTACATCGGGGTTGGCGAGGGGATCGACGATCTGCGTCCCTTTGTTGCCAACGATTTTATCGAGGCGCTCTTCAGCCGCGATGAATAAGTCCGGCCGCGATGAGTCAGCTCAGCCGTGATGAGTAAGTGTTCCACACCCCGACTCCGGTCGGGGTTTGTCAATTTCAGGGAACCGTTATGATTCGTTTTGACAAGGTCAGCAAGGTATATAGCGGCGGTCATCAGGCGCTGCAGAAGGTCAGCTTTCACCTGCGCAAGGGAGAGATGGCCTTTCTGACCGGGCACTCGGGGGCGGGCAAGAGTACCCTCCTCAAACTGATCAGCGTGATGGAGCGACCGACCGATGGTCGCGTCTTCTTTCATGGCGACGACGTCAGCCATATCCAGCGCAGCCAGATCCCCTATGTGCGCCGCCAGATCGGGATGATCTTTCAGGATCACCGATTGCTGATGGACCGCACCGTGTTCGATAACGTGGCGTTGCCGCTGGTGATCGATGGCTACAGTCACGCCGATATCAACAAGCGGGTGGCAGCGGCGCTCGACAAGGTGGGGCTGCTCGGCAAGGAGCGCTATCAGCCGCGCATGCTCTCCGGTGGTGAACAGCAGCGGGTCGGTATTGCCCGCGCCATCGTCAACAAACCCCCCCTGCTGCTGGCGGATGAGCCGACCGGTAACCTGGATCCCCAACTCTCCATGGACATCATGCGGCTGTTTCAGGAGTTCAACAATTTTGGGGTTTCGGTGCTGATTGCCACCCACGATCTGGGGCTGATCGCTCGCATGCGTTATCGCACCCTGACCCTCAAGGCGGGTCGCATGTATTCGGCAGGGGAGGAGCTCTGATGGCTATCGTTCGTCATAAACAACCGCCGTTGCGCCGTTTGATGATGTACGGGTTAGACCACGTGCGTCAGGCGTTTGCCAGTCTGGGGGAGCTGTGGCGCAATCCGCTCGCCTCCCTGATGACGCTGGCAGTGCTTGGCGTCAGTCTGGCGCTACCCTCCTGCTTCCACGTGCTGCTGAAAAATGCCGAAGTGGTGGAGGGGAGCTGGCAGACCAGTTCCCAGATCTCCCTCTATCTGCGCAAGGATCTGCCGGAGCAGAGCATTCTCGATTTGCAGCATCGGATCTTGCTCTATCCCGAGGTGGATTCAGTCACCTACCTGAGCCGTGACGATGCGTTGCGGGAGTTTCGCGAGATCTCCGGCTTCGGCGATGCCCTCGATTATCTGGACAGCAACCCGCTGCCGCCTGTGTTGAGCGTCATCCCGGATCCGCGCTGGCAGAACCCGGAAGGGGCCGCCGAGCTGCTCGGCAAGCTCAACAACGAGGATGGAGTGGAGCAGGGCAAGCTGGATCTGCAGTGGTTGACCCGGTTGCAGGGGATCATGAACCTGCTGCGCCACACCATTACCGGTATCGCGGTGTTGCTGCTCTCCGCCGTGCTGTTGATCGTCGGCAATACTCTGCGCCTCAACATCCTCAATCAGCGTTCCGAGATCGAAGTGCTCAAGCTGGTGGGAGCAACCGACTCCTTCATTCATCGTCCCTTCCTCTATACCGGCATCTGGTTTGGGGTGATCGGCGGCATGCTGGCCTGGTGGTTGACCGAGGTGATGGTGATCTGGAGCGAGGGGGTGGTGAAAGAGTTGGCAGGCTTGTATAACAGCAATTTCCAGCTGGTTGGCATGGGTCTGGTGGATGGGGTGAATCTGATCCTGCTGGGCGCTCTGCTGGGGTTGATCGCCTCCTGGTTCTCGGTCCATCGCCACATCCGCGACATTGAACCATCCTGATTGATTTATCATCAAAGTAAATCGCTGGATTTTGCTAATCGGATCAAGTAAAAGGGTTGCCACTTCTGGCTTGGCCACCCTAGTCAGGTTATTCTGAACATTACTGATCTTCCGGATCTTTACTGGATCCGTTGAACCTTCTGATTTATAAACAGTCTATTAAGCTGAAGCATTTTAACGAGTGTGGCCCCTCTGCCTTGCTCGTCAGACTTGGCAAGCATGTGAAGGTTGCGAGCTCCGCAACAATGGACTTAGCATGCTACTTTTCGGGGGTCCTTCATTGTGACCCCCTTTTTTTGACTGTTCATTCATGATTCATCTTGCAGGCATAAGATAACCCGGTCTAAAACTGGGCATGTTATTTGATACGTGCCGCAGAATGGCATCCGGTCAGTAGACAGACCCTCTCTGGGTGTTAGACTGATTCGATTGAAAAGAAAGAGGTAACAGATGGGAACTTCATTGCAGCGCACTATGGCTTTGATTCCGCAAGGTAGTCTGGAAGGCTATATCCAGGCAGTAAACTCTATTCCGGTGCTGAGCGCAGAGGAAGAGCGTGAACTGGCTGAGCGTTTGCAGCAGGATGGCGATCTCGAGGCTGCTCGTCAGCTGGTAATGTCGCACCTGCGCTTTGTCGTTCATGTCGCTAAAAGTTATGCCGGTTACGGTCTGCCGCAGGCCGATTTGGTACAGGAAGGCAACATCGGCCTGATGAAGGCGGTCAAGCGCTTCGACCCGACGGTCGGCGTGCGTCTGGTCTCCTTCGCCGTGCACTGGATCAAGGCCGAAATCCACGAATATGTTCTGCGCAACTGGCGCATGGTCAAGGTGGCGACCACCAAGGCCCAGCGCAAGCTCTTCTTCAACCTGCGCAAATCCAAAAAGCGTCTGGGCTGGCTGAACCACGAAGAGGTTCAGGCCGTGGCGGCCGATCTCGGCGTCTCTACTGCTGACGTGACCGAAATGGAAGCTCGGATGGCCAACTACGATCAGGCATTCGATCTGGTTGGTGATGATGAAGAAGAGGGTGGTTTCGCACCGGTTCACTATCTGGAGGACAAATCCTCCGATCTGGCCACGACCATCGAGAATGACAACTGGGACGATCATGCGACCCGTCGTCTGAGCTCGGCGCTCTCTTCCCTCGACGAGCGCAGCCAGCACATCATCCGCGCCCGCTGGCTCGACGATGACAGCAAGACCACTCTGCAGGAGCTGGCCGATACCTACGGCGTCTCTGCCGAGCGAGTGCGTCAGCTTGAGAAGAACGCGCTCAAGAAGCTGAAAGATGCCATGGAGGCTTGATGCCTCCGCGCTGAAAACAGGGCCTGATGGCCCTGTTTTTGTTTCTGCCGCCGGTAATCGGGGCTTGCCCTGATAACCCTTGGGTATGTTATGTTGCCGCCACAGCCACATGATGGAGAGCAGAAGTGAAACTGTTGAAGGACCTGTTTACCAATAATCGTGAGTGGGCCGAGCGGATCAAAGCAGAAGATCCCGCCTTCTTTGCCACCCTCTCTGCCCAGCAGGCTCCCGAATACCTCTGGATCGGCTGCTCCGATAGCCGGGTGCCCGCCAACCAGCTGATGGGACTGCTGCCGGGGGATGTCTTCGTTCACCGCAACGTAGCCAATCTGGTGGTTCACACCGATTTCAACTGCCTCTCCGTACTGCAATATGCGGTCGAGGTACTCAAGGTGAAGCACATCATCGTCTGCGGCCACTATGGCTGCGGCGGGGTCAAGGCGGCGATGCAGAATCAGGAGCTGGGGCTCATCGACAACTGGCTGCGCAACATCAAGGATGTCTACTTCAAATATGGCGAAGAGCTGGAGGCCATCGAGGATGAGCACGAGCGCTTCGACTATCTGTGCGAGCTGAACGTGGCCGAGCAGGTGGCCAACGTCTGTCACACCACCATCATCCAGAACGCCTGGCGCAAGGGGCAGGAGCTAGCCGTTCACGGCTGGATCTACGGGATCAAGGACGGTCTGCTGCACGATCTCGATCTCTGCATCAGCGGGCCGGATCAGATCCCCGATGTCTACCGCGCCTGGCCGGATATGCGTCCGCCGCACCGTCGGCGCTAAGGAGCATCCCGTTGGCGCCAGCCCTCTATCTGCAGATCAAGCAGCACATTCTGGATCGGATCCGTGAACGCCACTATCAGGCGGGGGATCGGATCCCGACCGAAGCCGCTCTGTGCGAGCAGTTTGTGGTGAGTCGGATGACGGTCAACCGGGCGCTGCGCGAACTGGTAGCCGAGGGGTGGCTGGTGCGTACCGCCGGATCCGGCAGCTTCGTTGCGGATCGGCGCACCGAATCGCCGCTGCTGGCCATTCGCAACATCGCCGACGAGATTGCCGAGCGGGGCAGTGAATACAGCGCCCGGGTGATCCGGCTACAGCGACTGGCTGCCGACGAGAGGGTGGCGGTGCAGCTGGGGCTGCGGGTCGGCGCCCCCATCTTTCACAGCCTGATCGTCCATCAGGCTGATGGTGAACCGCTGCAACTGGAGGAGCGTTTCGTCGATGCCGAGCGGCTGCCGGGCTACGGTGAGCAGGATTTTACCTGCCAGACTCCCAATAGCTATCTGATGGCACTTTGTCCGCTGTCGGAGATGGAGCACGTGGTGGAAGCCGTGTTGCCGAGCGCCGGTGAGGCGGGATTGTTGCAAATTCGCGTGGATACACCCTGCCTATTGTTGCACAGGCGCACCTGGTCGGAAGGATATCTGGTCTCCTACGCCAGATTGCTCTCCCCCGGTTCTCGCTACAAGCTGAGCTCCAAGGCGCAGTTGTCCTGATTGTATATACAAATAGATTGCTCTCAAGCCCACCTCTGGTGGGCTTTTTTGTGCTTAAACTCTAAGCGTGATGCTGTTATCAGGATGTGAATCCTGCTCTTTCTTTCGCCGGATGGATCGATTATAAGGATATGTATATACATTTGAGGTCGCTATGAACAAGGAACTGTTGAACTGCGAGCGGGTCTGGCTCAACGTGACGCCCGCCACCCTGAATGCCGAACTGGTCGACTACGGCCTGTTGCCGCTCCACGCCATCGGTGTAAAGGGGGGCAAGATCCATGCCCTGGTGCCGATGGCCGAGTTGAAGGGGCCGCATCCCGCCCATTGGCAGGATATGCAGGGCAAGCTGGTCACCCCCGGCCTTATCGATTGCCACACCCACCTCATCTTTGCCGGCAGTCGCGCCGAGGAGTTCGAGCTGCGTCAGCAGGGGGTGCCCTATGCCGAGATCGCCCGCCGGGGCGGTGGCATCGTTAGCACGGTGCGTGCCACCCGTGAGGCCAGCGAGGAGCAGCTCTTTGAGCTGGCTTTGCCGAGGGTGAAATCCCTGATCCGCGAAGGGGTCACCATGGTGGAGATCAAATCCGGCTATGGCCTGACGCTGGATGATGAACTCAAGATGCTGCGGGTGGCCCGCCGACTGGGAGAGGCGCTGCCGATCCGGGTCAAGACCACATTGCTGGCGGCCCATGCGGTGCCGCCGGAGTATCGCAATGACCCCGACAGCTGGGTCGAGACCATCTGTCAGGAGATCATCCCGGCCGCCGCCAACGCGGGGCTGGCCGATGCGGTGGATGTATTCTGCGAACACATAGGTTTCTCGCTGGCCCAGACCGAGCAGGTCTATCTGGCGGCGGATCTATATGGCCTGCCGGTGAAGGGCCACATGGATCAGCTCTCCAATCTGGGGGGGAGCACCCTGGCCGCCAATTTCGGTGCTCTCTCGGTGGATCATCTGGAGTATCTGGATCCGCAGGGGATCCTGGCACTGGCCCAGCGCGGCGTGGTTGCCACCCTGCTGCCCACCGCCTTCTATTTTCTCAAAGAGACCAAACTGCCGCCGGTCGCCGCCCTGCGCAAGGCGGGGGTGGCGATGGCGGTCTCCTCCGACATCAACCCGGGCACCGCCCCCATCGTCTCGCTGCGGATGGCGATGAACATGGCCTGCACCCTGTTTGGCCTGACCCCGGTGGAGGCGATGGTCGGGGTGACCCGTAACGCCGCCAAAGCGCTTGGCGAGCAGGAACGCCTTGGCCAGCTCAGGGTGGGGATGGCGGCCGATTTCCTGATCTGGCACTGCGCCCATCCGGCCGAGCTGAGCTACATGGTCGGCGTCGATCAGCTGGCAGGCCGCATCTTCAACGGCGAGGAGACCCTCCATGGATAAGTTCAACCCGGTCGACATGTCGCTCTGGCAGGGGCGCCAGGATCCGGAAGATGGCGAGCTGGCCCTGCGCTGGCACGACAAGGTGCAGACCTGGGCCGCAGGGGCACAAGAGGCTGCCGGGGTGGTGCTGCTCGGCTTTGCCTGCGATGAAGGGGTGCGCCGCAACAAGGGGCGTGTCGGCGCTGCCGGGGCGCCGATGGCGGTACGCAAGCTGCTGGCCAACACCGCTTGGCATCTGACTCGACCCGTTTACGATGGTGGGGATGTGAGTTGCCCCGATGGCGATCTCGACACCGCCCACGGCCGTCTGGCCGAGCGGGTCGCTGCTGCGCTCGATTTGGGTCACTTTCCGCTGGTGCTGGGGGGCGGCCACGAGGTGGCCTTCGGCAGCTGGAGTGGCCTTAACCGTCATTTGGGCGGTAGTGGCAAGGTCGGCATTATCAATTTCGATGCCCACTTCGACCTGCGGATGAAGCTGGAACTGGCGAGCTCCGGCACCCCCTTCTTCCAGATCGCCGAGCAGTGCGCCGCTCAGGGCACGTCGTTTCACTACGCCTGTCTCGGGGTGGCCGAGACAGCCAATACCCAAGCCTTGTTTGCCCGCGCCGAGGCGCTGGGAGTGTGGCATGTGCTGGATGAGGCGATGACTCAGACCGAGTTGCCAGCCTTGCTAAGCGGGCTGGACACCTTTATCACCGATTGTGATCACCTCTACCTCACCATCGATCTCGATGTGCTGCCCGGTGCCGTGATGCCGGGAGTGAGCGCTCCCGCCGCCCGTGGCGTGGAGCTGGCGGTGATCGAACCGCTGATTGCCTATATCCGGGCCTGCGGCAAGCTCAGGCTTGCCGATCTGGCCGAGTACAACCCGACGCTGGATCAGGACAACCGCAGTGCCCGCGTGGCCGCGCGGCTGGTTCATCTGTTGACCCGTTAACCCTTTGGCCGCACATCGCCGAAGGCACCCTATTGATACAACAAGGAGTGTGTATGTCTGTGCAACAGCAGGATCCCCGTCATGATCCTAACCGCGTGATCCGTGCCCCGCGCGGCATCGAACTGACCGCCAAGAGCTGGCTCACCGAGGCGCCGCTGCGGATGCTGATGAACAACCTGGACCCCGAGGTGGCCGAGCATCCCCAGTCGCTGGTGGTCTATGGCGGCATCGGTCGCGCCGCCCGCAACTGGGCCTGCTTCGACAAGATCGTCGAGGTGCTGACCCGGCTCGAGGAGGATCAGACTCTGCTGGTGCAATCCGGCAAGCCGGTCGGGGTGTTCCAGACCCACAAGGATGCGCCGCGGGTACTGATCGCCAACTCCAATCTGGTGCCGCACTGGGCCAACTGGGAGCACTTCAACGAGCTCGATAAGAAGGGCCTGATGATGTACGGCCAGATGACCGCCGGCTCTTGGATCTACATCGGCACTCAGGGGATCGTGCAGGGCACCTACGAGACCTTCTTCGCGGTGGCTAACCAGCACTTCAACGGCGAACCCAAAGGGCGCTGGATCCTGACCGGTGGTCTTGGCGGCATGGGCGGTGCCCAGCCGCTGGCTGCCACCATGGCCGGCTTCTCGATGATCGCCGTCGAGTGCGACGAGACCCGCATCGATTTTCGTCTGAGCACCCGTTATGTGGACAAGAAGGCTCACACTCTGGATGAGGCGCTGGCCATGGTCGAAGAGGCCAAGCAGAGCGGCACCGCTGTTTCCGTCGGTCTGCTCGGCAACGCCGCCGACGTCTTTGCCGAACTGGTGGCCCGGGGCATCACCCCGGATGTGGTGACCGACCAGACCTCTGCCCACGATCCAGTGCACGGCTATCTGCCGCAGGGTTGGAGCGTTGCCAAGTGGCGCGAGCTGCAACAGAGTGCGCCGCAGGAGGTGAATCTGGCCGCTCGTCGATCCATGGCTCGTCAGGTCGAAGCCATGCTGACCCTGCAAGCCCGCGGTGCGGCGACTCTGGATTACGGCAACAACATCCGGCAGATGGCGCTTGAGGAGGGGGTGAAAAACGCCTTCGACTTCCCCGGCTTCGTCCCCGCCTATATCCGCCCGCTGTTCTGCGAGGGGATCGGCCCGTTCCGCTGGGTAGCCCTCTCCGGCGATCCGGAAGATATCTACAAGACCGATCAGAAGGTGAAAGAGCTGATCCCCGATGATCCTCACCTGCACAACTGGCTCGACATGGCCCGCGAGCGCATCGCGTTTCAGGGGCTGCCGGCACGGATCTGCTGGGTTGGGGTCAAGGATCGGGTACGCCTGGGTCTGGCCTTCAACGAGATGGTGAAAAACGGCGAGTTGAAAGCCCCCATCGTCATCGGCCGCGATCATCTGGATTCCGGCTCGGTGGCGAGCCCGAACCGCGAGACCGAGTCGATGATGGATGGCTCAGATGCCGTCTCCGACTGGCCGCTGCTCAACGCCCTGCTCAACACCGCTGGCGGTGCGACCTGGGTCTCCCTGCACCATGGCGGCGGGGTCGGCATGGGTTTCTCCCAGCACTCCGGCGTGGTGATCGTCTGCGACGGCACCGACGATGCGGCTCGCCGCGTCGGTCGGGTACTGCGCAACGATCCGGCCACCGGGGTGATGCGTCACGCCGACGCGGGCTACGAGATTGCCATCAACTGTGCCCACGAGGCGAAACTGGATCTACCGATGTTAGGCGGCGCCCACGGTGTCAAAGGAAAGGTGTAACACCATGTTTGAATTGACTATTACTCCGGGCGAGCTGGATCTTGCCACCCTGCGCCGCGTCAGCCGCGGGCCGGTACACGCGTCGCTGGATCCCGCCGCCCTGCCGGGGATCCACGCCTCCGCTGCCGTGGTCACCAAGGTGATCGAGCAGAACCGGGTGGTGTATGGCATCAACACCGGCTTTGGCTTGCTGGCCAACACCCGCATTCCGGTGGAGCAGCTGGACGAGTTGCAGCGCTCCATCGTGCTTTCTCATGCGGCAGGGATTGGCACCTATATGGATGACGCCACCGTGCGGCTGATGATGGTGCTCAAGCTCAACTCGCTGGCGCGGGGCTTCTCCGGCATCCGGCTGGCGGTGCTGGAGGCGCTGATGCAGCTCATCAACGCCGAAGTCTATCCGGTGGTGCCAAAGAAGGGCTCCGTCGGTGCCTCAGGCGATCTGGCACCGCTAGCCCATATGAGCTGCCTGCTGATCGGTGAAGGCAAGGCCCGTCATAAGGGCGAGCTGATCGACGCCGCCACGGCGCTGAAAATTGCCGGGCTCGAGCCCATCGCGCTGGCGCCAAAAGAGGGGCTGGCGCTGCTCAACGGCACCCAGGCGAGCACTGCCTTTGCGCTGGAGGGGCTGTTCCACGCCGAGGATCTGTTTGCTGGTGCCATCACCATCGGCGCCATGAGCGTGGAGGCCGCCCTTGGCAGTCGCCGGCCGTTCGATGCCCGGATCCACGCGGTGCGCGGTCAGCGTGGCCAGATTGATGTGGCCGCCTGTTATCGCCACCTGCTGGGGGATCTCAGCGAGATTGGCATGTCCCATCACAACTGCGAAAAGGTGCAGGATCCCTACTCCCTGCGCTGCCAGCCGCAGGTGATGGGGGCCTGCCTGACCCAGATCCGCCAGGCGGCCGAGGTGCTGGTGTGCGAGGCCAACGCGGTCTCCGATAACCCGCTGGTATTTGCCGAGGATGAAGATATCCTCTCCGGCGGCAACTTCCACGCCGAACCCGTGGCCTTCGCCGCCGACAACCTGGCGCTGGCCATCGCCGAGATCGGGTCGCTGTCCGAGCGGCGTATGGCGCTGCTGATCGACTCGCGGATGTCCGGTTTGCCGGCCTTCCTGGTCAACAACGGCGGCGTCAACTCCGGCTTTATGATCGCTCAGGTCACCTCGGCGGCGCTTGCCTCCGAGAACAAGACCCTGGCCCATCCCGCCTCGGTGGACAGCCTGCCCACCTCCGCCAATCAGGAGGATCACGTCTCCATGGCGACCTTCGCCGGCCGTCGACTGGCGGACATGGCCGAGAACACCCGCGGCATTCTGGCGGTGGAACTGCTGGCGGCGGCGCAGGGGCTGGATTTCCGCGCGCCGCTGCGCAGTACCGAGCTGATCGAGCTGGCTAAGGGACGCCTGCGGGAAGAGGTCAGCTTCTACGACAAGGACAGGTACTTCGCGCCGGACATCGAAGCGGCCGCCGCGCTGCTGGGGCGTGCCAGCTACAACGATCTGATCCCGGCCGGCGTGTTGCCGAGCCTGTAAGCCTTGCTCCCCCTTCTCCCTTGGCGGGAGAAGGGTTGGGGATGAGGGGGAAGCCGCTTCACTGGCGTCCGTGAGATCCTGGATCTGATAACAAAAGACCGCCCAATCGGGCGGTCTTTTCGTCTCTGCGATAGTCGGTCACTGGTGCTCGAACATCAGGAACAGATAGACCACGAACAACACCAGATGGGTGGCACCATGGAGCACATTGGTACGGCCGCTGCTGAAGGTCACTTTGCACACCATGAGCGTGGTGACCAGCAGTACCATGTCGGCAGGGTCGAGACCGAGTCGCACCTCCTGACCCAGCAGGGAGCCGATAAAGAGCACGGCGGGCACGGTGAGGGCGATGGTGGCCAGCACCGAGCCGAAGTAGAGGTTCATCGCCCGTTGCAACTGGTTGTTGATGGCCGCCTTGATGGCGCCAACCGCTTCGGGCGCCAGCACGATACAGGCGACGATAAAGCCGCCGAGCGCCTGCGGCGCCGCCATCACCTTGACCCCGTAGTTGATGGGGATGGCGAGGGTCTTGGCCAGCAGGATCACCACCACCAGATAGGCGAGCAGCAGCAGGGTGTGATAGACGTTGCTCTGCAGCGGGCCGTGGTGCTCCTCATAATCCTCGTGGTCGCTGTCGACGAAGAAGTGGCTGTGGCTGCGGGTCTGGATCAGCAGGAAGACCCCGTAGAGCAGTACCGAGATGGTGATGAGCATCCATGACATGGCGCGCGACATGCTGCCAACCGTGCCCCCTTCGGTGAAATTGGGTAGCACCAGACAGAGCAGCGCCAGCGGGATAATGGCCACCAGATAGGATTTGACCCCGTCCAGATTGAAGCTCTGGGTGTGGTAGCGCCAGCCGCCAAACAGCAGGGTAAAACCGACCAGACCGTTGGTCACCAGCATCACCACCGCAAACATGGTGTCGCGGGCCATTACCGGATTGGGCTCGCCGGTCAGCATGACCGAGGAGATCATCACCACCTCCAGCGAGATGACCGACAGGGTGAGGATCAGGGTGCCGAAGGGCTCGCCCAGCTTGATGGCGAGGGCATCGGAATGGCGCACTACCGAGAAGATGGCCCAGGTGACGATGGCAAGCAGCCCCGCCGATACCGGAAGATAGATCCCGAGCGGAGTTGTCTCTGTCAGCAGGTCACTGCCCAGCGTCTTGAAAAAGAGCAGGGTCAGCAGGCCGACGGGCAGGGCAATCTCTTGCCGGATAACTGTCTTCATAGGCAATGGTTCTCTTCTGGGGGGCCGGGATGACCGGGAAAAAATGGACAAGGAGCACAATTATCGATTACACGACAACCAGCCCCCTTATGATAAAGGCAGTTATCCCAGTGCGGGCAGATCATTTTGTTGCTGAATGTAAATCAAGGGTTGAAGTGGCTGGGCAAATGATCCCTGCGCGAGTAAGGGGCAGGGAACCATTGTTGTCACCGCAGCGTCAGGCGCTCTGCGGGTATTGCAGTTGCCACTCCTGTTGCCAGTCCGCTAGCTCTGTCAGGCTCATGGGTTTGCCAAAGACGTAGCCCTGGATCAGATAGACGCCCTGCTGATGGAGATAATCAGCTTGTTCCTGTGTTTCAACACCCTCGGCAATCATCTCCATGCCCGACTTGCGGCCAAAGGCGATGATGGCATCCAGTACGCTGCGCTTGAGATCATGGGTGCCAATGGTATCGACAAACATCTTGTCGATTTTGATCTGGCGGATCCCCAGGCTCTGCAGGTAGGCAAAGCCGCCGTAGCCGGTACCGAAATCATCCAGCTTGAAGTGATACCCCAACTGCTGCAGCAGGGTGATCTCCCGGGTCGCCGCCTGGATATCGAGGATCGGCTTGCGCTCGGTCAGCTCGAAGGTGAGCCGGGTGGGGGCGGGGTGGTGGCAGTCGCTGAGCAGAGTGCGCAGCAAGGGTTGCTCGATATGGGCTGCGACCACGTTGACGCTGACCCACTGCTCTGGCGCCAGTAGTGGCAGGTCGTTGATGACCTGTTGCAACAGCTGCTCGGTCATCGGCAGGATCAGCTGCTGCTCCTCCGCGTAATCGATAAAGGTGTTGGGGGGGATCAGCTCGCTCCCTCGCTGCCAGCGCAGCAGGGCCTCGAAACCAACCACCTGGTGGGAGCGGGTATCCACGACGGGCTGGTAAAAAGGAATAAATTCACGATGTTCCAGCCCTGTTTGCAACAGCCCCTTGAGGGAGCGCCTGTAGCTGCGCAGAAGCCAGTAGATCGCGTTCAATAAACAGCCCACTGCGATGCCAATCCAGAGTCCATAACGTTTTACCTGCTGGAGTGCGTACTCTTTCAGTGCCTTGCCAGCCCAGACAGTTTGTTTGATCAGCTGGCGCTGATCCAGAAAGCTCTGGCTGTAGTTGCTGTTTTCCGTCTTGATAGACCTGTCCCCACGGGGAAAGAGGGTCGGGGCCATGCCCTGATGCCGCTGGGTGAATTCAAGATAGAAGCAGTTGGTACAGGAGTGTTGTATCAGCTGGTGGCTCCAGCTGTTATCGAGTACCCAGTAGGCCAGGTTGTCGCCTACTCTGGCGTAGGCGACAACCTCCTGTTCGGTATTGAATCTGGCGGTGGTGGCTGTCAGGCCATACTTGCTTGCTGGCAGTTCATCGTGATTAAGTTCGTGGATCAGTGGAATACCCAGCCCAAGGCTGGAGCAGCTTTTACCGGATGCCAGCTCCAGTCCCTGCAAGCGGATATGAGTGCTGTAGAAGCGCGGGTCGCGCAGTAGCGCCATGTCATTGGCCCCACAGTTGAAATCAAATTTTGCCAGTTGACTGCTGAGGGCTATGTCGAGTTCGTGATTGCGCTCTTCGGTGGCCATTTTTATTTCGGTCACTTTTTGTTGCAGCAGATGATAGGCCATCTGTGTGCTCTGCCAGGGGGCAAGCAGCTGGCCGATGATGATGGGCACGATAAACAGCAACAAGCTGTTCCACAGTGGGCGGATGGGTTGCATAAGGGACCTGTCTACTTTATGAGACACAAATGAGAAATCCCATAATAGAGCATTAGTGCAATCAATTTGAATCACGCTGATCGCACTTGTTGGATGTTTTTTCAACTATATGATTTTAAATGCTTTTATTATTAACTTTTAGCTAGATTCAATCGCTGACCTGTCATAAATGACAATTGCCCAGCTTATCCGAACTGGATTAAAGTACCCCTGCGGTTTGACTCACCGTGTGTTCAATACTCCTGTATCTGTTTTTTTGTCAGTAGCACAGAGTGTTAGTTTTGATATGAGTGTTCCTTTTGGTCCCTTATCAGGGACCATTTTTCTGCCCGCTATTTCCCTCTTCTCGCACCATCCTTGGTATTCTCTCCGCGCTTTGAGTATGCTGCCCGCTTAAATTGCAGAAGCGGGATCTTCATCCATAGCAGTGCTCCGATCGCCGCTGCTACCATGAGGTCACAAGGATGATGCTGGGCATACGGAAAGGCGCATGAAACTCACTACACAGCTTGTCTCGTTTATCACCCTGTGCGTGATTGCCGCTATGGCGACCGTGCTGGTTGGCGGTGTAATCAGTTTTCGCGAGCTGGGGATGGAGCTGCAGCAGAAGAAGGTCAATGCGCTGGTTGAGGTGATCGACAAGCAGTTCGATTCCGCCCATGAGATGGATGAGATGAGCCACTGGCTGCCGACGCTGCTGCGAGCCTCCCATGTGGTTGAGCTGGAAGTGCGTCAGAATGACCAGCGAGTCTACTGGTTTCGCGATGTGCAGCGTTCGGTTGATGAGCAGCTGTTGCTGCCATACAGCAAGGCGCTTGCTCATCAGAGTGGTATGCAGGTCAATTTAAAACTGGAGCGCCCCTTCAAGGAGGCAGAGTACTCCATGAAGGCGATGTCCGGCGTTTCGTTGGGCGTCTTTATCGTGGTGTTCGGCCTCTGGTACTCCATTCGCTGGCTGCGCCAGCAACTGCGCGGTGCCGAGTTGCTGGCCGAACGCGCCCAGCTGATCCTCGATGACAAACTCTCCAAACTGAATCACGATCCCGCCGAAGAGTGGCCGGTGGCCGCCAGTCAGGCGTTTGATCATCTGCTGGCCGAGTTGGCAGATGCCCGCAAGGAGCGCAGCCGCTTCGATAACTTCATCCGCAGCAATGCGTTCGTCGACAAGATGACCGGCATTGGCAACCGTCTTTTCTTCGACAACCGGCTCGAGAGCGCCATCATGGAGGCGAGCGTGATGAGCGGCGGCGTGTTGCTGATCGATCTCGCCTGCTTGGAGGATCTGGAGGCCGAGCAGTTCGACTTGCTGGGGCATGACCTGATGCTGGAGGCGAGCGCGACGATCGGGGCCTTTGTGCGCAAGCATAGTGGTGCTTTGCAGGCTCGTTACGCCGGTCAGGTGTTTGCCGTATTACTGCCCAATATGTCCGAGAGCGAGATGGTGGATAGCGCCAGCCAGCTGCTCAAGAGTCTGCAGCGCCTTCACTGGCCGCAGGAGGTCAATCCGGAGACGGCGGTCTATCTCGGCGCGGTCTGCTATCAGGCGCAGGATTCGCTGCTCAAGGTGCAGGAGGAGGCCGAGCTGGCCCTCAAGAGTGCCCGCCTGCAGGGGCACAACGGCTGGTTCCTCTTCGAGAAGCAGCTGGATGAGGAGGTGAGCAGCAAAGGCACAGTGCGTTGGCGCACTCTCATCAGCCGTCGGCTCGAGGAGCATGGCATCGACTTCTATATCCAGCCGATCCAGCAGGATCATGGCCAGGTGATATTGCAGCAGGAGCTGCTGACCTATATCCATGACGAACAGGGGAGAGCCCTGCAGGCGGGGATCTTCATGCCGATGGCGGAGAAGGTGGGCCTGTTGCTGCAACTGGATCGACTGGTCGTTGAACAGACCCTGAGGCTGCTGCGCCAGCGCTCCGAGCAGAGCTGCCCCATCAGCCTGACCCTGAGCGCGCAGAGTCTGCTCAACCGCGAGTTCCAGCGCTGGCTCTTCTTCGACTTGTTCCAACTGCCGCGCAGCACTAATGAGCGGCTGGTTTTGCAGCTCTCCGAATCTCAGGTAACCCGCCACTTCGAAGCGCTCAAGCGGCCATTGCGCTCCTTGCGGATGCTTGGTTGCAAGCTGGCCATCGATCATGCTGGTCAGGATGTGGTGAGCACCCAGTACATCAAGGAGTTCGAGATCAACTTCCTCAAGCTGCATCCCAGCCTGGTGCGGGAGATCCATACCCGCCAGGTCAATCAGATGGCGGTACGCAGTCTGGTGGGGGGGTGTGCCAATACCCCGACCCGGGTACTGGCGGTGGGTGTCGAGAGTGGTGAGGAGTGGAATATGCTGCGCCACCTCGGGGTGCATGCGGGGCAAGGTCCCTGGTTTGCCCCGCCGGAGCGGCTGGTCATGGGCGCTGCCGACGCCTGACGAGTCAGAATCGCCTCTGCTCCCTGAGCCCGGCCAACCCCTGCATGCCGCCAGTGTGGATAAAGACGATCCTGCTGCCCGGGGCAACACGGCCAGCTTCCAGTTCGCGAAACAGCCCCCACATCGCTTTGCCGCTATAGATGGGCTCCAGCGGCAGGCCGGTTTCAGCGCTGAAATCCTGTACCCACTGCCAGAGCGCCGGGCTGAATCTGGCATAACCGCCATCGTGGTGATCCAGCGCGATCCGCCAGCCTAGGCGCGTAGCGGCGGCCGGGTAAAGACGGCGCACTTCGTCGGCGATAAAGCCGCCCCCCTTTAGCACCGCGATGGCGAGGATCTGCTCACGTTCCCGTTTGCCAGCGACCAGGCCCGCCAGGGTGCCGCCGCTGGCACAGGGCAGTACCCAGAGATCCGGTGAGAAAGGGAGTTCGTCTACCAGCTCGGCTACCCCGGGGATGGCGAGTGGGCTGCTGCCCCCTTCCGGGACGATCAGGGTATCTGGTGCCTCGAACTGCGCCAGCCAATCAGGATCCTGCCGACGCCGATAACTCTGGCGATCGACGAAAACGAGATCCATGCCCCAGCGTCTGGCATCCCTCAGGGTAGAGTTACTGACGGCATCCACTTCGCCCCGTATGATACCGGTAGTACGAAGACCAGATTGGCGCCCTGCAGCCGCTAACGCGTGGATATGATTGGAGTAAGCGCCGCCAAACGAGAGCAAATGGTGTTTGCCGTGTTCACGGGCATAGTGCAGATGGTATTTGAGCTTGCGCCACTTGTTGCCGGAGATGGCTGGATGGATCAGGTCATCCCGCTTGCACCAGAGTTCGACGCCATAGCGCGTCAGCAAGGGATGCTGGATGAGTAGCAGTGGGGAGGGCAGGATGGCCAGGCCATCCGTGGCTTCGGAGTGAGGGTCGGCTTGCAAAGGTGAGTCCGTCTTTTATCTGGAGGCTAATCTTCTGTTTATGTTAACATTTCACACATTTAACCAATAATGATGGGGCGGGCTAACATGAAACAACTGTTCAGACGGTCGACGCCAAGCCGCCAGGTGGGGCTCTTGCTGGCCAATGACAGGATCATGCTGGCTGCGGTGGGCAACCCCCCCGTCTTTGCGACGCGCGCCATCAATGGCCCACAGGAGTGGGCTACCGCCATGACCGAGTTGTTCAGCCGCCATGGGTTGGCCAAGTCTACGGTGCGGGTGGCCCTTGCTGCCACTCTTTATCAACAGATCCAGATCGACAAGCCTGCCGTGCCCGATGCCGAGATGGCGGGGGCGCTTCCCTGGGCCATCAAAGATTATGTCAGCGAGCCGGTGCTGCAACTGGCGATGGATTATGTGGATTTACCAACCCCTCCGGCCGGTCGGCCGCGGATCAATGTGATTTGCCTGCCCAAGAGCCGGGTGCAACAGCTGGCCGATGCCATCAACGGCATCGCCACCCTGCAATCCATCATCAGCGACGAACTGGCGCTCACCTCTCTGTACGACGCAGATGACGCGGTGCGCATGTTGCTGTGGCAGCCCAAGGGGCAGGACCTGCAACTGCTGGTCTTCCATCAGGGGGGGCTCTGCTTCTCCCGCCAGTTGCGCGGTTTTACCAGCCTGACCGGCGAACAGGAGCCCGACAGCATGCTGCTCGATTCGCTGGCGCTGGAGATCCAGCGCTCTCTCGACTATCTGGCGGGGCAGCTCAAGTTGCCGGAGCTGGGTCAGATGCAGTTTGCCGTCGCCTCGCCCTTTATCGGTACTTTGGTGCGTCACATGGAGCAGACCTTCGGTTTTAACGTCTCCGCGATGGCCAACAAGGCCATATTGGCCGGGGTTGAGTACCTGTCGGCTTACGCTGCCGCCATCGGGGAGGATGCCTGATGAAACGCCAGATAAACCTCTATGGTGCCGAATTTCGCCCCAAACGGCAGTGGGCCAGTCTCAATCAGATGGCGCTGGTGTGGGGGGGCGCGCTGGTGCTGATCCTGCTGGCGTGCTTCGGTTACGGCTGGCAGCAGCAGCAGGTCAGCCGGGCACTGATACAGGTCAATGCCGAGCTGGAACTCAAACGCAGCGAGGCGCAGCGGCTCGATGCCGAGCTGGCCCGTCATCAGGCCGATCCCGCTTTGCAGCAACAGCTGGTCAACAAACAGGATGATCTGACTGCCAAGCAGGGATTGTTGCGTCAGCTGGGCAGCCTGACCCTGCAAAAATCCCAAGGCTACGCCAGTGTGATGGCAGATTTGTCCCGCATTCGCAGCAGCAACCTCTCGTTGCAGCGCATCGAAATCAACGAAGGGCGGATCAACCTCTCCGGTTTTGCCGGTCGCAGTCAGGATGTGCCGGCCTGGGTCAACCGCTTCAAGCAGACCCCGACTCTGGTGGGCAAGGAGTTTGGCGAGTTGACCCTGAGCCGTGACAAGGAGGGGCGCCTGACCTTCCAGTTGAGCGGCATCGCACGGGAGAAACCCTGATGAACCTGAAAGCACAATGGCAGGCATGGAGTCAGCGCATTGCCGGGCTGAGTCAGCGGGAGCGGCTGTTGATCATGCTGACCGGGCTGGTGTTGCTGGTGGCTGGCAGTGTTTATGGCTGGCTCGATGGGGCCGATACCCGGCTGCGTCAGGATCGTATCGCCTTGAGCGCCGCCGAGCGGGATCTCGAGATCATGGAGCTGGAGAACCTCGGCAAGCAGGCCAGGCTCAAGCGGGATCCAAGTCAAGGGGTGCATGATCAGCTGGCACAGGTGGAGGCTGACCTGGCACGGGTTGATGCCGAGCTCAAAGCCCAGACTGTGGATCTTATTCCTGCGTACGAGATGCCGCTGGTGCTGGAGGCGCTGCTCTCCCGCTCTGCCAATCTCCATATGCTGGCGCTCAGCTCGCTGGAGCCGACACCGCTGATGGCGGGAGAGCAGAAGGTCAACCTCTACAAGCATGGTATCAAGATCCAGCTTGAGGGGGGGTATTTCGATGTGTATCAATATCTTAAGGCGCTAGAAGCCTTGCCGCGCCACTTCTACTGGAAGCAGTTCGACTATCAGGTCAAAGCCTATCCCGGCGCCGTGGTGGAGATGGAGATCTACACCCTGAGTACCAGCAAGGAGTTTATTCGTGGCTAGATGGTTTGCATTGTGTTGTTGCCTGCTCAGCCTGCTGGTGCAGGCTGAGCAGGTCGAGGTATTGCAGGATCCCACTGCGCCGCTGGCTGATGTGACGATGGGGGCCAAAACGACCGCCCAGAGCAATGCCGGTGTGCCGAAACTGCAGAGCATCATGCTGGGCAATGGCCCCGCACTGGCGGTGCTCAATGGCAAAAGTTATCGGGTGGGCCAGCAGGTGGACGGCTATACGCTGATCTCCATCACGGCGGATGCCGTGGTGCTGGAAAAGGCGGGAAAACGCCACTCAGTGTCACTGTTTGCCAGCAAGATCCGGGTTTGAGTCGGTCTTGCCTCTTGGGCAAGCCTGGTTTATCGAATTTAATTGCAAGTCAGGGTGCATTAATTACATGAAAACACACCGTCTCTGTCTGATCTCCGCGGCCATGCTGGCTGCTGGCTGTACCACGTATCAGCACCCCGAGCCGACTCAGGCCAAGGATGCGCTCAAGCACGCCATGAACGAACAGCAGACACAGGCGGCCCCTTTGACGACGCTGCCAAAATCGGTGCAGAGCGAATTGCTGCAACTGAACCGGCCACAGGTTCCGGTCGGCATGCCCGAGAAGCGACTGCGCATTGCAGCCAATGATGTGGAGGCGGTGGAGTTTTTCGGCTCTCTGTTCAAGGGCTCCCGTTACAGCGTGGCCGTTCATCCCGGGGTGTCCGGACTGGTCTCCGTTGAACTCAAGGATGTGACTCTGCCGGAAGTGCTGGCGGTGGTCGGTGACATGTACGGCTTTGACGTGCAGCGCAAGGGCAATGTGTTCCATATCTACCCCTCTGGCCTGCGCACCGAGACCATTCCGGTCAACTACCTGATGATGGCCCGCCGCGGTCTCTCCCGTACTTCGGTCAGCACTGGCGGGGTAACGGCCAGCGACGGTAACAGTGGCAGCAATAACAGCAGTTTTGACAGCACCTCGAACAACAGCGGTACCAATACCTCCTCCAGCAACAACTCGAGCGGTGACAGCAGCAATGGCACTCGCATCGAGACCGACACCAACAGCGATTACTGGACCGATCTGCGTGACTCCCTGCAGACCCTGATCGGCAACGGTGACGGCCGTGCCGTGATCACCAGCCCGCAAGCGGGTCTGGTGACCATCCGCGCTTATCCCAATGAACTCAAGGCGGTACGTGAGTTCCTCAATCAGTCCGAGAGTCATCTCAAACGTCAAGTGGTGCTGGAAGCGCGGATCATCGAGGTCTCCCTCAACGAAGGGTATGAGCAGGGGGTGGACTGGAGCGGCCTTTCCGCCAGCTGGGATGGTAACAAGGGGATCACTGGCGGCGGCTCTTTGCAAACCAGCACTATTGCCAAAACCCCAAACCAGATCTTTACTGCGCTGGGAGGTGGTGCCGGTTTTACCATCTCTGATGGCAACTTCAACGTGGCGGTCAATCTGCTCAAGACCCAGGGTGATGTGAATACCCTCTCCAGTCCGCGTGTCACTGCGACCAACAACCAGAAAGCGGTGATCAAGGTGGGTACCGACGAATACTTCGTGACCAATGCATCGACCACCACGGTGACCTCGACCGGCACGGCTGAGCCTATCGTCACCCCCAATGTGGAACTGACCCCCTTCTTCTCCGGTATCGCGCTGGATGTGACGCCGCAGATCGATGAAGAGGGCAAGGTGCTGCTTCATATCCATCCCTCCGTTATCGACACTGAAGAGCAGACGAAAACCATCAACGTCGGAACCGCCAAACCGCTGGTGCTGCCGCTGGCCAAGAGCTCGATCCGTGAGTCTGATACCGTGGTGCAGGCCAATAACGGCGACATCATCGTGATCGGCGGTCTGATGAAGACCGACAAGCAGGAGATTGTCAGCAAGGTGCCCTTGCTCGGTGATATCCCCTGGGTTGGCGAAGCCTTTACCAACCGCCGCGAGAGCACCAAGAAGGTGGAGCTGGTGATTATGCTTAAACCGACCGTGGTGGAGAAAGATACCTGGCAAAACGAGCTGCAGCGCTCCTCCGAGCTGCTCGACAAGTGGTATCCGGCCAAGGGCTGAATCATGACGCACCATGCGGTCACCCTTATCCCGAACGGCCTGTGCTGCCTTGTCAGCACAGGCTTCTTGTATGCCGTGGCAGGTGACCCCCCATGTACCTGACCCACTTCGGCCTACAGGAGGCGCCGTTCAGCCTCACCCCCAATACCGGCTTCTACTACGGCCTGCCGCCTCACGAAGAGGCGCTGCAGGTGCTCAATTGGGCGCTGGCGCAGGGGGAAGGGTTTATCAAGGTGACCGGCGAGGTGGGCACCGGCAAGACCCTGCTCTGCCGCAAGCTGCTAAGCGAGTTGGGCTCGGAAGAGCGGCCGGTGCGGCTTGCCTGGTTGCCCAATCCCCACCTCACGCCAGCCGAGCTGCGTATCGCGCTGGCACTGGAGCTGGGTTTGGCGGTGCGGGATCAGAGCGAGCTGGATCTCACCGATCGCATCCATCGCCACCTGATCAGTCTGCACCAGCAGGGGAGCCGGGTGGTGGTCTTGATCGACGAGGCGCAAGCGTTGCCGGACGAGACCCTGGAGGCGATCCGGCTGTTCGGCAATCTTGAGACCGAGTCGAGCAAGTTGTTGCAGATCGTGCTGTTTGGCCAGCCCGAGCTGGATGCCCGACTGGCCAAGCCCCATCTGCGCCAGCTACGCCAGCGGATTGGTTTCTCTTACTGCCTGCGCCCGCTGCGTTTTGACGAGACCCGCGCCTATCTGGAGCACAGATTGCAGGTCTCCGGGTATCGTGGGGCACCGCTGTTTGCCGGTTACGCCATCCGTCTGTTGTGGCGGGCATCGCGAGGGATCCCGAGACTTATCAATATCCTGGCGCACAAGTGCCTGATGCTTGCCTACGGTCAGGGTGTGCGCCAGATCGACAGCCGTCTGGTGTGGCTCGCCATTCGCGATACCGACGATGCCAATCGCTTTGCGCCATTACGCTGGTGGCCATTGTTACTGTTGCTGGGGTGTGCCCTGGCTTATGGAGTCTGGTCATGAGCGTCATCAACCAGATGCTGAAGGATCTGGATCAGCGCCAGCAAGGATCCGATGGTGCTGCCGTCTATATTGCTCCTGCGCGCCAGCAGGGGTGGTGGATGTTGTTGCTGACCCTGATCTGCGGGCTGGCGCTGGGGATCCTCGGGTGGCGAACCTGGATCTACTGGCAGCAAACCCATCCCGTGGTGATCGCCAGTGAAGCCGTCGCCGCTGATGCGGTGGCTCCCGATGTGGTGACAAGGGCCGCCGCGCCGGTCAGTGAGACCGAGCCAGCTGAAGTGACGGCAGCTCTGCCGCTGCCCAGACATGAACCACGTGCCGTCGACGACAGTGAGGGCAATTTTGCAGAAGGAGAAGCCGCCGATGGTGCCCCCTTTGATGCCTCCAGCGAGGTTGATGAGCGCACGCCGAGCGATGAGGAGCTGCAACCCGAACTCTATGCCGAGCTGGCTGCCGAGCAGCAGGCTGTCGCTAGCTCGCCGCGCAAACCGAGCGTATTGAAGATCGAGACGGTAGAGTTGTCAGCCAAGGAGCTGGCGACACTGGCAGAGCGCAAGGCGACCACCGCCATGGCCAAGGGGAACCTGCGGGATGCACAGGATAACTATTACCAGGTTCTGGCCCATGATCCTTACAACCAGGGCGCACGGGAGCAGCTGGCCGGGTTGCTCTATGGCGAGGGCCGCCTGACCGAGGCGCGCCAGCTGCTGGAAGAGGGGATTCGGATCGAGCCGCAGCAGGCTGACTTTCGTCTGTTGCTGGCCCGTCTCGCCATCAGCGAGGGGCAGCAGCAGCAGGCGCTTGGCTGGCTATCCGGTTATCAGCCTGATCTTGCCAGCAACATGGACTATTACGCTACCTGGGCCGGATTGACCCAGGAGCTGGGCCAGAATGCCGATGCGGCAAATCTCTATGTGAAACTGCTGCGTCAGCAGCCGGATCAGGGGCGCTGGTGGCTGGGGCTCGGTGTGGCCGAAGATGGCCAGGGCCACAGCCAGCGGGCTCTCGATGCCTATCGCAACGCCCTGCTGCACGGCAACCTCGGTGAGGCGTCGACCAGCTGGCTGGAACAACGTATTGGCCAACTAACCCCTTGATAAATTGCAGGTTCGATTAGCGAAGCGTAATCGAACGCGGTAACGGGTGTGAAGTAACAGACATCGGAGCAAAAATGGCACAACCCAGACTGAAGATGCGCCTCGGCGACCTGCTGGTACAAGAGCAGATCATCTCTGATGATCAGCTGCAGCTTGCCCTGCAGCAGCAGCGTCAGACCGGCCGCAAGCTGGGCACCACCCTCATCGACCTCGGCTTTATCAGCGAGGTGCAGCTGCTGCAATTTCTTGCCCGTCAGCTGGATGTGCCCTTCTTCGATCTCAATAACCTCACCATCGATGCAGCCGCGGTGCCGCTGTTGCCTGAGGTGCAGGCGCGCCGTTACCGGGCGCTGGCGGTCAATCTTACCGACGACCGGGTGACGGTCGCCATGTCGGATCCGGCGGATTTGAGCGCGCTTGATGCCATCGCGGCCCTGCTCAGCCCGCGCATCATGGTGCTGGCAGTCGCCCGCGAAGGGCAGTTGCTGGAGTATTTCGACCGCCTCTATCGCCGTACCCGCGAGATCGAGAGCTTCGCCGAGCAGTTGCAGGAGGAGTATCAGGACTCCGGTTTCGAGCTGGGCTCCAGTAATTTGGGTGCCAATGACGAAGGGGAGGCGACAGTGGCCAAGCTGCTGCGCTCCCTGTTCGAGGATGCGGTACAGGTAGGCGCCTCGGATATCCATATCGAGCCGGACGAGAAGGTACTGCGCATTCGTCAGCGGATAGACGGCATCCTCCACGAAAATATCCTCAACGAAGTGCGTATCGCCCAGGCGTTGGTGCTGCGCCTCAAGCTGGTGGCGGGGCTCGATATCTCCGAGAAACGCTTGCCGCAGGATGGTCGCTTCAACATGAAGGTGCGTGGCCGTGACGTGGATGTGCGGATGTCCACCATGCCGGTGCAGTATGGCGAGTCGGTGGTGATGCGTCTGCTGGATCAATCTTCCGGCATCCTTTCGCTGACTGAAACCGGGATGCCGCCGGAGATCCTGACCCGCTTCCGCCGTCAGCTCAAACGGCCGCACGGGATGATCCTGGTGACAGGTCCGACCGGTAGCGGCAAGACCACCACGCTCTATGGCGCGCTCTCCGAGCTCAATCAGTCCAGCAACAAGATCATCACGGTAGAAGACCCGGTGGAGTATCGCCTCTCCCGCGTCAATCAGGTGCAGGTCAATCCCAAGATCGGTCTCACCTTCTCCCACGTGCTGCGCTCAACCCTGCGTCAGGATCCGGACATCCTGTTGGTGGGGGAGATGCGGGATAACGAGACGGTAGAGATTGGCCTGCGTGGCGCCATAACCGGTCACCTGGTGCTGACCACCTTGCACACCAACGATGCCGTCACCAGTGCCCTGCGCCTCATCGACATGGGGGCGCCCGGCTATCTGGTGGCGAGTGCGCTGCGGGCCGTAGTTGCCCAGCGGCTGGTGCGGCGGGTGTGTGAACACTGCGTCGAGGAGACTGCGCCGGATGAAGGGCAGGCCACCTGGCTCACCGTGCTCTCCGGCGAGACGCCCGGCCAGCACACCTATCACAAGGGGCGTGGTTGCCAGAGCTGCAACTTCACGGGGTACTCTGGCCGGATCGGGGTCTACGAGCTGCTGGAGCTGGATCAGCCGATGATGGATGCCTTGCGCCGCAACGATGCGGAAGGGTTTGCCAAGGCGGCTCGCCAGCATGTGCATTACCGGCCGCTGGCTCTCACTGCACTGGATTATGCCCGTCAGGGCATCACCTCGGTGGATGAGGTGTTGCGACTGGCTGAGGATCTGGGGTAAGCGATGGCTAACTTTGCTTACAAGGGGCGCGACAGCCAGGGCAACGCCACCAGTGGCGTGGTCGAAGCGGCCAATGAGATGGCTGCTGCCGAGCAGCTGATGCGCCGTGGCGTGATGCCTACCGAGCTCAAACCGGGCAAGGCCAAATCTGCCGCCATCGACTGGTCGTTGTTGCTGGAAGGGGGCGTCAAACTGGATGAGCTGGTGATCTTTTGTCGCCAGATGTATGCCCTGACCCGGGCCGGGATCCCGATCCTGCGTGCTATCTCCGGGCTGGAGGAGGGCACTCACAGCAAGCCGCTCAAGCGGGCGCTGCATTCGTTGGGGGAAGATCTGGGCAACGGCCGCCCATTATCCAGTTCGATGCAGGCTCATCCCAGGGTGTTCAGCAGCCTCTTTATCGCCATTATCCACGTAGGGGAGAACACCGGTCAGCTGGAAGAGGCCTTCCTGCAACTTGCCACTTATTTTGAACTGGAACTGGAGACCCGCAAGCGGATCAAGACCGCCATGCGTTACCCCAGCTTCGTGCTGATTGCCATCGGTATTGCCATGGTGATCCTCAATATCATGGTGATCCCGGTTTTTGCCGGGATGTTCGCCAAATTCGGGGTGGAGTTGCCGCTGGCGACTCGTATTCTGCTCGCCACCTCCCACTTCTTTGTCCACTACTGGTGGCTGCTGCTCGCCATTCTGGCGGGGATGGTGTTTGGCTGGCGGCGCTGGGTCGCGACGGTGAAAGGCAAGCTCACCTGGCATCGTTGGCAACTCAAGTTGCCGATTGTCGGCACCATCATAGAGCGCTCACTGCTGGCCCGGTTCGCCCGCAGTTTTTCGATGATGCTCAAAGCCGGGGTGCCACTCAACACGGCGTTGATGCTGGTGGCCGACGCAGTGGATAACGCGTACATGGCGGGGCGGGTGCGGGATATGCGGGCTGGTATCGAGCGGGGTGAAAGTCTGCTGCGTACGGCGGCAAGCAGTGGCCTGTTTACACCCTTGGTGATGCAGATGATTGCAGTGGGAGAGGAGACCGGCCAGGTCGATGACCTGCTGCACGAGGCGGCCGAGTATTACGAGCGGGAGGTGGATTATGACCTCAAGAGTCTCACCGCCCGGATCGAGCCGATCCTGATTGGGATCGTGGCCGTGATGGTGCTGATCCTGGCGCTGGGTATCTTCACCCCGATGTGGGACATGATGCGTGCTGTAAGAGGCAAATAATTCGCGGTTACCTGATTCTTGGCACTCCCGAGTGGGGACATGACAAGAGCCGTCAGGAGAGGTAATTCGCAGGCGTAGTCGGGGGGCGAGATGAGCAGACAGGGAGTGCAGGATGATCGCTGGATGGCGGGATATCGGCGGATTGCCGTGGTGATCCTGCTGATGGTGATTGTTGCAACCCTGGGGCGCAGTTATCAGCGGAACCGGGAGGAGGCGCAGCAGTTGGCCCTTACCCTGCTGGGAGAGCAGTTTGCCGAGCGGGCACAGCGTTTGCACGGGCTTTGGCTCGATGAGCGGCGCCCTGAGATATTGCGTATTGCGGAGCAGAGTTGGCAATTTGATTCTCGTGGCTGGCCACTTGGGCTGCTGCCGTTGCAATCCCCTTCTGCTAATTGCCAGCAATTGTGGCTGGCCCTGGTAGGGGATGTTGCTACCGCAGGATTACCTCCTTTGCAGTATCTGGCTCGCGTCGATGGTCTCGGTTGTGAGATCGGATGGGATGGTTATTGGCTCATTTATCAATTTTCTGACGGACGAGTGATAAAAAAGCCTTGAATGAGGCCAATCATATGGGCCAACTACATGATTTTTTTGGGTCTGCATGAAATAATGCCAGACATTATGGAGGAAGCATGGCAATGAAACCAATGGCATCAACAATGCCGGGACAGCGGATGATGAGACAGTCAGCAGGTTTCTCCCTGATTGAACTGGTGATCGTTATCGTGATCCTGGGGATCCTGGCGGTAACGGCGCTGCCGCGCTTTCTCGATGTGACTGACGAGGCGAAGAAGGCCAGCGTGGAAGGGGTCTCTGGCGGCTTTGCTACCGGGGTTTCTCTGGTGCGTGCCCAGTGGGAGGCAGAGGGAAGAGCCAAACAGGATAGCCTCAACACAGTGCTCTATGACGGTTCCCGTTTCTATCTTACTACACCGACCGATACCCAGATCAGCAATGGTGAGTTATCACCGGGTTATCCGATGGATACTGCGGCTGGCGGCAATCCCGATGTCGATCCGGCCAATCTGACCGCAGAGCGGTGTTTGAAAATTTGGGAGGGGTTGCTGCAAAACCCGCCCAAGGCTACGGCCAGCTTCAGTGAAGTGCGCGGTAGTGGTAATGACCTGAAATACTATGCCACCGTGAGCAGTAATGGACTGGATTCGGTCTGCCGTTACTATCTGGTTAATAGTTTAAGTAAGGGCAGCGATGGCAAGTATCAGGATCCGCAAGGCAGTACTGATGCTTTTATGAGTTTCAGTTACCGTCCGGCGTCCGGTCAGGTGACCACTAATATTAATTGACAGAGGAAAGTAAAATGAAAAAACAGGCGGGTTTTACCCTGATCGAACTGGTTATCGTGATCATCATTCTGGGTATTTTGGCCGTGACTGCTGCGCCCAAGTTCCTGAATCTGCAGGATGATGCTCGTTATTCTGCCGCGCAGGGTGTGCAGGCAGCACTACAGAGTTCTGCAAATCTGGTATATAGCAAAGCAGCACTGGAAGGTAAGGAAGCCGTATCTTCAGCTACCTCTCTGACGGGACTGACTGGTGTACAGGTTATTTATGGTTATCCGACTGCAGCAACAATTTCTGCGGCTGTAACGCTTGATGGTTGGGTCGCTTCCGGTTCGGCAGGTACTTTTGTTCCCCAAAATACAGCTGGTAATACTTGCTCTGTTGTCTATACCCAAGCAACGTCCTCCGCAATTTTTAGTACTGCAATTAATGGTTGTTCCAAACCATAATGGCAAGCGAGGCTTCGGCCTCGCTTTCTCTTTTCCCTGATGAGAACCTCCATGCCTGCAACCAAGGGCTTTACCCTGATTGAACTGGTACTGGTTATCCTGTTACTCGGGATTCTGGCCGCCTTTGCCGTGCCAAAATGGCTGGGCAAAGGCGGCTTTGAAACTCAAACCGTGCGTGACGAGCTGCTGACCCGTCTGCGGCTGGTGCAGACCGTCAACATGCATGAACCCGTCAACCGCTGTACCCAGCTGGTGGTGGCCTCTCCCCGTTTTGCCCACCGCACTTATGCTGCATGTCCCGTCAGCGATGATTTGAACAGTGGCTGGACCGACAATTTACGTACCCGTGGCCGGGTAGTTACCCCTTCTGCCGGTATGACGATCTCCCTCAATAACAGCAACAGCTTCGTGCTGCGCTTTGATCAGATGGGGCGTCCCCTTGGGGTTTGTAGCAGCGGTTGCACCTTGCAGGTAAGTGACGGTCGCGAGACCAGCCGCATCCAGATCGAATCTGAGGGGTATATCCATGAGAGCCCCTGAACGCGGTTTTACCCTGATTGAGCTGATTGTCGGCATGGTGCTGCTGGCAGTGGCGTTGACAGGCATCCTCGGGATGTTGGTGAATCAGGCGCCGCAGGCAGTGGACCCGGTGCAGCAGGTGCGCGCAGCCCAGCTGGCGCAACGTCTTGCGGGTGAAATACTGCAAAAATCGTTCGATGAAAACTCCGATCATAACGGTGGTCGTTACCGTTGTGGTGAACAGGTCGCGGGGGTGGCAATTTCCCCTTGCTCAAGCGGCTATGGCCCTGATGGTGGTGAGCGGGCCCCCTACACCTTTAACGATGTGGATGATTATCAGACCAGCGCTATTTGTGCCAAGGGATGGGCGGAGGTTAACTGCTTGCAGGGTGATTGGATTGATGCGGGATTCTTTACGCAAACCGACGCCAAGGTTGCAAGTGAAGAGTATCGCAACTATCAGGTCAGGATCGTCGTTACTCCGGATAACCTCTTTGGCAGCTCGGGTGTGAGCACTGAATCCATTGGCAAGCGTATCGATCTGCAGATCAAACTGCCGGATGATAGCGTGCTCGATTTCTCCTTCTATCGGGGGAACTACTGATGGAACGCTTCCACGTCGGGTTTTGCGAGAGTGATCGAATGGCCGATCACGCTTCCGATGACCGATTACGCCAACCAGCTAATCGAACCTGCGCCGGGCCAGGGTTTAACCGTGGTTTTACCCTGGTTGAGCTGGTGATGGTGATCTTGCTGCTCGGAATCATGGCGACCTTTACCAGCCAGTTTATCGGTATCGGCACCCAGATCTACGGTGATGCCAGCAGCCGTGAGCAGCTGATGAGTGACGCCCGTTTTGCCATGGAGCGGCTTAACCGCGAGTTGCGCAACGCAGTGCCGGGATCTGAGCGTATTGAAGATCGGGATGGTAATTGGCTGGACCAAGGTCCCTGTCTGCGGTTCTGGCCCATCAGCACGTCGAGCCGCTACCTTGCTCTCAACAAGGTGGTATCGGGTAGCACTTCGACTATGGAGCTGGTGATGGCAACACCCGCATCTGTGATAGATCCCATGGTCACGGATGCCGCCGCCGTCAAGGTCGGTGATCGGATGGTGGTCTTCCCGTTACCGAGTTCCAGCGCAGATTCCCTGGTCGACGGCTGTGATTACGGGCGTTGTGTCGTCAATGTCACCGCGGTGCTGACCCCAGTCTCCGGTGCCCAGAGCATTCGTTACACCAGCTCGGAAAATTTCGCCGGGCTTTCGCCGGGGAGTCGGGTCTATTTTGCCAATCAACAGGTTCGTTATTGTGTGCAAGGGGGGGCGCTATACCGTACCAGCGCGGGAATCAGTACCGCTGCTAGCACCTTGCCACTGGGAGTCTTGATGGCCGAGTCGCTTCGGTCTGACAATGTTTTTTATCGGGAAACCTCCGCCTTTAATGCGCAGGGGGAGTTTGGCATGCGCTTTGTGTTCGAGCGCAAGGGGGAGTCGGTCACCTTCAACCACAAAATCGAGGTGTTCAATGTCCCTTGATGCACTCTCTTTAGGGCGGAAACGGGGCAGCGCGGTGATGATCGCCCTGTTTGTGATTGTGGTGATGGCGTTGCTGGCGGCAGCCATGGGCCGTTTTCTGATCGATAGCGGTGAGAAAAATACCGTGGAGGTACGCAGTGTGCGGGCTCTGCTGGCCGCCCAGAGCGGGCTGGAGGTTGCACTTTATCAGCTTTTTCCCAACCGGCCAGCAGCGCTACCATCTAATGCTTGCGACGTGGTGATTACCAAACTTCAGTTTAATGGCAACCTCGGCTTGGCAGGTTGTCAGGCGGATATAAGTTGCAAGGCGATGCAGGTGACTTATAACACCCAGAGCAGCACGGGCTACAGGTTACAGAGTGTCGGAACCTGTGGCACCTCTGACCTCAACAGCGCCAATCCCGATTTTGCCGTGAGCAGAACAGTGATGGTGGAAGCTTATGATGGAGGAACTCCCTGATGCGCAATCTATGGTTCATCATCGCGATCTGGCTATGTAGTGGCGCAGCAAGCGCGTTTCAGGTGATTGATAACTCGACCTATTTTCCTGCGGTGACGCAGGGGCATCGTGGGAATGGCAATCTTAATTGCAATTCTCTTGGTAATCCGGCATTGACTATGTATGGCTCTGCTAAGGTAAATGGCACTGGTGGCGCAGCACTCAACTATTGCGCCTCAACTCAGGGTTCCGGGATGCCGTTGGATGCGTGTGACAATGCCGATGGTTCTCGCCGCCTGTGTACAATTACTAAAAATACAATTCGTGGATTATCTATTACCGGTAGCAATGCTTTTTTATCGAGTAGTGGTTCCAGTGGCAATTTTTCACAATGCCAAGCTGGAGAGCAATTAAATATCGGAAGTGCAACCTCTAATCAATATAATGCGATTACATTGAACACCAGTTGTTCTTTAAATTTTTCCAGCGCAGCCAAGGAATATCGCATCAAGTCGCTGGCGTTGAACAATAGCGCCAAAGTGATTTTTTCATCGGGTGATTACTGGATTGAGTCATTAACCCTGAATCAGGGAACTGAAATTCAGATCCTTGGCGAAGTGCGGATTTTTGTAAAAAATAGCTTTGAGTTGAATGATGCAATATTGAACTCATCTGGCGAAGGTTCTCTACTCTTATTTGGCTATGGCGGGATAACGCTAAATAGTGGTAGTCAAATAAATGGCTACGTGTACACAGATCAAAATCTGACACTTAATAACGCCGCAATTATCCGAGGTCGCACGACAAGTCGCAGCCTCAATATGACAGATAGCTCCGCAATCAATGACCAGGCGTTTAATCCCACTCTGACTTGTTTTAACGATAACTTTTCATCAGGCTCGCTGAGCAGTGACTGGGTGGTTAAAACCAGCAGTGGTTCCTTCACCCCCTCGATCGTTAGCGGTCGTTTGCGTCTGACCCAGGCGGTGGGCGATCAGGCTACCTCGACCACCTATCAGCGGTTATTCCCGGCAGCTAGCAATCTGGTGACCATCTCGTTCAACCACTATGCCTATGGGGGCGATGGGGCAGATGGCATGGCGGTGGTGCTCTCTGATGCCACTGTGACACCGCAGCCCGGGGCTTTCGGCGGGCCGCTGGGTTATGGCTTCAAGCCCGGGATTTCCGGTTTTGCCGGGGGCTGGTTGGGGATTGGGTTCGACGAATATGGTAACTACTCTGGCGAAGGCGGGACGAGTAACGTCGGGCAGCGTCGGCAGTCAGTGGCCATTCGAGGATCCGGTTCGGGCACCAGCGGTTACAACTATCTCAGAGGTACCTGTAACGACGGAACAACCAACATTTATACCAATTGCTTGAGCCCAGCGGTCGATGGCAATGGCAGTTCCAATCACAAATACCAGCTCACTATCGATTCGCGTGTCAACGGACAGTCGCTGGTGAAGGTGGAGCGGGACACCGGTAGTGGCTATGTCACCCTGATCGACTGGTTCAATGCCCAGAGCCAGAGTGGTCAGACTCAAGTCCCGAATGATTTTCTGCTCTCTTTGACTGGTTCGACAGGGGGGTCAACCAACGTACACGAGCTCGACAACGTACAGACCTGTGCTCTGCGTTCCAACCCGGTCGGGGTGCAGATTGATCACTTCCAGCTTGATCACTCCGGCCAGGCTCTGACATGTAATCCTGAAACGGTGACGATCAAGGCGTGTGCCGACGCAGCCTGTTCCACTCTCATCACTGACCCTGTGACGGCTACCTTGAGTCTGACGCCGGTCTCCACCAGCAATGGCTGGATTGGTGGCAATACGGTGACCTTCAGTGGCGGCTCTACGACCGTTCAATTGCGCAATAACTCCGCCACAATACCGGTGACAATCGGTGTGTCCAGCTCAACCCCTACCACCAAGCCATTTAGCACCACCTTGTGCAAGGCCGGTGCTGCAGCCCCCAGTGCGGCAGCCTGTACCCTGAACTTTGCCGATAGCGGCTTCTTTTTCGATGTGCCGGATACCTATTCCAATCAGCCGCAGACGGTCACCATCAAGGCGGTCAAAAAGAGCGATGTGACCAAGCAGTGTGTGCCGGGATTTGCCAGCCAGACCAAGAGCGTCAAGTTCTGGAGCAGCTATATCACCCCGACCAGTAACCCTTACAACAGTAAGATGAGCGTCAACAACAGTGTGCTCGGTACCAGTCAGGGGGCTGCGACGCCGGTCTCTCTGGCGTTTGATGCTCAGGGGCAGTCGACCATCACAGTCAATTATCCGGATGCAGGCAAGGTACAACTGGATGCCCGTTATGATGGTACCGGCAGTGAAGCCGGTCTGGTGATGCTTGGCGCGGATCAGTTTGTAGCGCGTCCGGTTGGTTTGTGCATTACGCCCTCGCAAGGGGTCTGCATGGCAGGGGATAGCAGTTGCCCGGTATTCAAGAAAACGGGGGAGGCGTTCCAGGTAGATATCAAGGCGATGGCCTGGGAGTCGGCCAATGATGGGGATATCTGCGCAGGGAATCAGACCACGCCCAATTTTGTGCTGAGTGGCATTGGCTTGGGAAGTGCCCTGGTTGCGCCCACCCCCGGCACTAACGCCGTGCTTGGCACCACCACCTATAACCATGGTGCAGCCGCCAACAGTCTCAACAGCGTTAGCCAGACGGTGAACGAGGTTGGGGTATTCAAAATGACAGCGACCCCGCCTGCCAGCGGCTACTTCGGATACACCATCCCTTCCGCACAGAGTCAGCCGGTGGGGCGGTTTATCCCTACCGACTTCAATCTGGTCAGTGGCGACATAGCGCCAGCCTGCATTGTGTTCTCCTATATGGGGCAGCCCTTTGATGTCTCGCTGGATGTGCAGGCCCGAAACCAGTCAGGGGGAGTGACCCAGAACTACAAGGGAAATTTTGCCAAGGGTAGCGCCTATGTCACGGTCGCCAATAACCAGGACGGAAAGTCCCTGTCGAGCCGCTTGCGCAGCTTGCCGTCTCTGCCATGGCTCAATGGCCGGGCGGTATTGACTGCTGGCAGCACTGAATTTGCTCGTCTCTCCGATACCCAGCCGGATGGCCCCTACAAGTCGCTACTGTTTGGTCTCTATATGAGGGACAACGATGGTGACAGAACATTGATTGCAAGCCCCAATTTCAACGATGCCGTGGCTGGTAACTGTATTGGTGCCAGTTGCAATGCCCGGTTGATCGACAATGTGCCCATGCAAGCCTATTTCGGTCGCTTGTTGGCGGGTACGGCGGCGGGTCTTGCCTCTGCGCCGCTGGCCGTTCCCTTGCAGATGCAGTATTACGAGGCGGGCAATTGGCAGTTGAACAAGCTGGATCAGTGCACCCAGTTTTCCCTTGCCGGTCAGGGTGTTGCTTTCCTCAATCCAAGCCATTCGTTTGATGCGGCAACCAGCAGCCTGAATCTGGGGGCGGGACGAACCATCAAGCTGGGGCTGGGCAGCATACCTCCCGGTGCTATGTCGGGTACGGCAAAAGATGGCGAGATCCTGTTCCAGTTTGCCAAGCCGGATATCTCGGTACGCATCCCCTACAAGGTCGATTTGGCAAAACAGCTGTCGCAGCCGCTCTGGTTGTCTGACCCGAGCAGTCTGCAGGGGGAGGCCACTTTTGGCTCCAGCCGCGGTAATGACAGAATTATTTATCGGCGCGAATTATTGCGCTGAATCGTGATGGATGGGGGATGGTGGATTTCCATCCCCCTAAATCCTTGTTTATTAGCGTTTGTAAGCCTGAGCGAGTGAGTGATGACTCGCACTTTTGTCGCGCTTGATTGAGTGGCGACAGTTTGAGCGCTTGCCCATTGGGGTGGGCATTGGTAAAGTTAGCCGGTTTTCTGCACCTCCAAATTCTTAGGATTTCCCGTAGCCATGTTCAAAAAGCTCAGAGGCGTCTTTTCCAACGATCTGTCGATCGATTTGGGAACTGCCAACACCCTGATCTATGTAAAAGATCAAGGGATCGTCCTTAACGAACCCTCAGTTGTCGCCATTCGCCAAGAGCGCGGGAACGCCAAATCGGTCGCTGCTGTCGGTCATGCCGCCAAGCAGATGCTGGGCCGTACCCCGGGCAACATCTCCGCAATCCGCCCGATGAAAGATGGCGTGATCGCCGATTTCTACGTGACCGAGAAGATGCTGCAGCACTTCATCAAACAGGTTCACGACAACAACTATTTCCGCCCCAGCCCGCGAGTGCTGGTGTGTGTACCGTGTGGCTCCACTCAGGTTGAGCGTCGCGCCATCAAGGAGTCCGCTCTGGGCGCCGGTGCCCGCGAGGTTTACCTGATCGACGAGCCTATGGCTGCGGCCATCGGTGCTGGCCTGCCGGTCTCCGAAGCGACCGGTTCCATGGTGGTTGATATCGGTGGTGGTACTACCGAAGTGGCCATCATCTCCCTGAACGGTGTGGTTTACTCCCAGTCTGTCCGTATCGGTGGCGACAAGTTTGACGAAGCGATCATCAGCTACGTCCGTCGCAACTACGGTAGCCTGATCGGTGAAGCCACCGCCGAGCGTATCAAGCACGAGATCGGTTCCGCCTATCCGGGTGAAGAGGTGCGCGAGATCGAAGTGCGTGGCCGCAACCTGGCTGAAGGTGTACCGCGCAGCTTCACCCTCAACTCCAACGAGATCCTGGAAGCGCTGCAAGAGCCGCTGTCCGGTATCGTCGCTGCTGTCATGGTTGCACTGGAACAGTCTCCGCCGGAACTGGCTTCCGACATCTCCGAGCGCGGCATGGTGCTGACCGGTGGTGGCGCACTGCTGAAAGACATCGACCGTCTGCTGATGGAAGAGACCGGTATCCCCGTCGTCGTTGCTGAAGATCCCCTCACCTGTGTGGCCCGTGGCGGCGGCAAGGCGCTGGAGCTGATCGATATGCACGGTGGCGATCTGTTCCACTACGAATAAGACCCAAAGCCGGCCAGCGTGCCGGCTCTTTTTTGACGACCCATGAAACCCATTTTTGGTAGAGGCCCTTCGCTTCAGTTACGGTTGTTTCTCGCCGTCATCATCTCCATCGCAGCCATCGTCGCGGACTCCCGCTTCGGTGTGTTTACCCATGTCCGCGTCTACCTCAGTTCGTTAGTCAGCCCGTTGCAATACATGGCCAATGCGCCCGGCACCCTGCTCGACACCATGTCGACCCAGGTGCAGACCCGTGCCGATCTCATCGAGCAGACCAAGCAGCAGGAGCAGCAACTGTTCACCCTGCGTGCCCGTTTGCTCAAGATGGATCATCTGGAGCACGAGAACCAGCGACTGCGCGAGTTGCTCGGCTCGCCGGTGCACAAGGAGTCACGCAAGATGGTGGCCGAGCTGCTGTCGGTCGACTCCGACCCCTTCAGCCATCAGGTGCTGATCAACAAGGGGGCGCTCGATGGCGTCTATAACGGTCAGGCGGTGATCAACGATCAGGGGGTGATTGGTCAGGTGCTCCATGTGGGCTCCACTACCAGTCGCGTCCTGCTCATCACCGACACCAGCCACGGCATACCGGTGCGGGTGCTGCGCAACGACTTGCGCGCCATTGCCTCCGGCAGCGGCGAACTCGATATGCTGGAGCTGCGCAACCTGCCACGCAATACCGATATTCAGGTGGGCGATCTGCTGGTCACCTCCGGTCTCGGTGGTCGTTTCCCGGAAGGTTATCCGGTGGCGACCGTGACTCGCTCAGAGTATGTGGAGGGCAAGCCCTTCGCTCAGGTCGAGGCCAAACCACTGGTTGAGCTTGACCGCTTGCGTTACCTGCTGTTGCTGTGGACCGACAAGAAGCCTGACGTTCATGATGATGGTGAAGCGGCCGCACCGGCTGCGTCCGCCGCAGGAGCGACGCGCTGATGTTACAACCCGCCAGTGGCAGGATCTGGATCTGGATCTCGATCCTGCTGGCCTTGAGCCTGTCGATCCTGCCACTTCCTTTCGAATTTGACCCTTTCCGCCCGGACTGGCTGGCTATGGTGCTGCTTTACTGGGCCCTGGCCTTGCCGCACCGGACCAACGTCGGCACCGCCTGGGTGGCTGGCCTGCTGCTGGATGTGCTGCTTGGCAGCACACTCGGGGTGCGGGCGATGGCGATGGCCATCACCACCTATCTGGCGGCCTTCCAGTTCCAGAAGATCCGCAACTTCTCCCTCTGGCAACAGGCGCTGATCATCGGTGGCCTCTCGCTGGTGGGCAAGATGACGGTATTCTGGGCCGAGCACCTGTTCAGCCAGGCCAGTCTCAATTTCTCCTATTTTTGGTCGACCTTGACGACGATGTTAATATGGCCCTGGGTGTTTCTGGTGTTGCGCAAAGTGCGGCGCCGCTTCAATATCAGGTAAATATGAACAAAAACAACGAACTGCAACTTTATCTCGCCTCTGGCTCTCCCCGTCGTCGTGAACTGCTGACTCAGCTTGGTTACCGCTTCGAGGTGTTGAAGCTGGATGTGCCCGAGCAACGCAACGAAGATGAAAAGGCACAGGATTATGTCTGCCGCCTCGCTCGCGACAAGGCCACTGCCGGGGTGGCCGCCGCGCCCACGGCGTTGCCGGTGCTCGGTGCCGACACCATAGTGGTGCTGGGGGAGCGAGTGCTGGAGAAACCATCCGATCTGCTCGATGCCAAAGATATGCTGGAAGCGCTCTCCGGCAAGGTGCATCAGGTGATGACCGCGGTGGCACTTGCCAGCAAGGATCGTTGTGACGTGCGTCTGGTTACCACCAACGTGGCGTTTCGCAAGCTGGACGAGGCCGAAATCGAGGCCTACTGGCAAACCGGTGAACCCTGCGACAAGGCCGGGGCTTACGGTATTCAGGGTATTGCAGGCAAGTTTGTCAGCCGTATCGAGGGGAGCTACAGCGCCGTGGTCGGCCTGCCCCTGCTGGAAACGGACCTGCTGATCAAGCATCATCTGGAACAGCTCAAGTAATTTTCCGTCAGCGGTGTTCTGCTGCGTTTTCCCTTGCGCGCGTTGTACCGGATTGGCTCTAAAGAATTCAAAACTGGAACAGGCAAGGTTACTTATGTCGGTAGAACTGCTGGTTAACGTTACCCCCTCTGAAACCCGCGTTGCTCTGGTCGAAAACGGTCTGCTGCAGGAAGTGCATGTAGAGCGTCAGGCCAAGCGCGGCATCGTGGGCAATATCTACAAAGGCAAAATCAGTCGGGTGCTGCCCGGCATGCAGGCGGCCTTCGTCGATATCGGCATGGACAAGGCGGCTTTCCTGCACGCTTCCGATATCGTCCCCCACACCGAGTGTGTGGCGGTGAAGGAGAAGGAGCAGTTCCAGGTCGGCAATATCGCCGAGCTGGTGCGTCAGGGACAGGACATCATGGTACAGGTGGTGAAAGATCCGCTGGGTACCAAGGGTGCCCGCCTCACCACCGATATCACCTTGCCCTCCCGTTATCTGGTCTTTATGCCGGGCAGCGCCCACGTCGGCGTCTCCCAGCGTATCGAGTCGGAAGCGGAGCGGGAGCGCCTCAAGCGCACCGTGGCCGGTTATGTGGATGATCTGGGTGGCTATATCATCCGCACTGCCGCCGAAGGGGTGGGGGAGCAGGAGCTGGAACAGGACGCTGCCTTCCTCAAGCGCCTGTGGCGCAAGATCCTCGAGCGCAAGCAGAAGTACCCGCCCTGCAAGATCCTCTACGAGGATCCCAGCCTGGCTTTCCGGGTGGTGCGTGACTTTGTCGGTGCTGAGCTCGACAAGATCCGGGTCGACTCGCGCCAGAGCTTCGATCAGCTCAAGCGCTTCACCGAGGAGTATGTGCCGGAGCTTGCCAACAAGCTGGAGTACTACCCCGGCGAGTCGCCGATCTTCGATCTCTACGATGTAGAGAACGAGATCCAGCGTGCGCTGGAGCGCAAGGTGGAGCTCAAATCCGGCGGCTACCTCATCATCGACCAGACCGAAGCCATGACCACGGTGGATATCAACACCGGTGCCTTCGTCGGCCATCGCAATCTGGAAGAGACCATCTTCAACACCAACGTCGAGGCGACGGCGGCCATCGCTCGTCACCTGCGCCTGCGCAACCTCGGCGGCATCATCATCATCGACTTCATCGACATGCAGTCCGAGGATCACCGCCGCCGGGTGCTGCATAGCCTGGAGCAGGCGCTGTCCAAAGATCGCGCCAAGACCAACGTCAATGGCTTCTCCCAGCTCGGTCTGGTGGAGATGACTCGCAAGCGCACCCGCGAGAGCCTTGAGCATGTGCTTTGCTCCGAGTGTCCCGAGTGCAAGGGGCGCGGTCGGGTCAAGACGGTGGAGTCGGTCTGCTTCGAGATCCTGCGGGAGATCATCCGGGTCAATCGTGCCTACGATGCGGATCAGTTCACCGTCTACGCGGCCCCGGCCGTGGCCGACTACCTCCATGGCGAGGAGTCCCACAGTCTGGCGGAGCTGGAAGTGTTCATCGGCAAGCAGGTGCGGGTAGTGAGCGAACCCCTCTGTGGTCAGGAGCAGTTCGACGTGGTGATGATGTAATTGGTCTATCGCTGGCTGAGTCGGGGCTGGTTGGCCCTGGGGGTCCTGTTCGTACTGATGGCCATGCTGGTCACCTTGGTACGGGTCGGGGGCCCTTTGCTGAATCAATACCGGGAGAGTCTGCTCAACACTCTGCTGGCAGATTCACAACTCAAGGTCAGCGTGGCGCAAGTGGGACTGGACTGGACACAATCAGGCCCAGCCCTCGAATTGCAAGGCATTGCCATTGCCCCGGATTCCAAACGTTACACCATCCAGCTTGGCAAGGCCTGGGTTCATCTCGACTTCTGGCGCACCGTCAACGAGCTCAAGCCGGTCTTTGGCGAGTTGATCCTGAGCGATGGCGACATCACTCTCGATTTCAGTCAGCCGACCAACAGCCGCGAGCCGGAGCGGGATCCCCAGCAGGGGGCGCTGCTGCGTTTTCTGCTGACCCAGCTTGCCACCTTTGATGTCCACAATACCCGGCTGAGTATTACCACTGCCCTCGGTGACTTGCGGGCGCTCGACATTGCCCAGTTGCACTGGCAGAACCGTGGCAAGCGTCATCAGGGGGTCGGCAAGGCCTATCTCATCAACGGGGTGGGCGAGAGTACCCTCGATCTGATCCTCGATGTGGAGGCCCCCGAGGCACGCCTCGATCGGCTCAAGGGGCAGCTCTATCTGGGGGCCCGCCAGCTTGATATCACGCCGACCCTAGCCAAAATCCATGCTGGTGAGCCCAAGGTCGCCGGTCAGCTCGACTTTCAGCTCTGGAGCGAGTTTGCCAACGGCCAGCTGGGCAATACCCTGCTGGCCTTTGGCCATAACTATCTGATCTGGAAAGATCCCAAGAAGCAGGAGCTGCATCGTCTCGGCCTCGATGGCGGCAAGATCCAGCTGCGTCGGGATGGCCAGAACTGGCAGCTGGCCAGCCACGATGTCATCTTCAAGCTTGACGAAAAACCCTGGCTGCACAGCAGGTTACAACTGGAGCGGATTGGCGACCGGGTACAGGGTTATGTGCCGCGCATCGACTTCGACAAGATCTCCCAGATGAGCCAGCTGGTCTCGGCGCTCTACCCCTCGCTCAGTGAAACCCTGCGTCAGACCAACCCTCAAGGCTCGCTGCAGGATCTGACCCTGCTGGCAGATGCCAACTGGCAGGATCTCTCCCTCAGTGGCCGCGCCGTCAACCTGCATCTCAACGCGTGGCGGGATGTGCCTGGTATGCAGGATCTTAACGGAGAGTTCTGGGTGACCCCAAAGGGGGGGAGTGCCAGGTTTGCCCTCGGCAAGGACAAGATCGATCCGGCTCGTCACTTCAAGGAACCGATCCCGGTTGACAGCTTCTCGGCTCGTCTCGACTGGTGGCGTGAGGCGCAAGGTTGGGTGCTCTACGGGCAGGATATCGCGCTGGATAACCCGGATCTGACCCTTGCCAGCCGTTTCCGCCTCGATCTGTTCGAGCACCCCTTTCTCGCCCTGACCGGCCGCATTGAGGTGAAGAACGCCGCTCATGCCGATCGCTACTTCCCGTTGCAGGCGATGGACAAGGGGCTGGTGGATTATCTGAGTGGCGCCATCAAGGGAGGCAAGGCCAAGGGGGCCGACCTGCTCTGGTATGGCGAGTTCAGGGATTTCCCCTACAGCAAGGGTGAGGGCATCTTCCAGGTGGCGGTGCCGCTGGAGCAGGCGACCTACGAATTCTTCCCCGGTTGGCAACCGCTCACCGACCTGCAGATCGACCTGCTATTCCAGAATGCCAGCCTCGATATGCGCAGCCGCTCGACCCGGCTTGGCAAGGCGAGCTCAGACTCGGTGCATGCCTGGATCCCGGATCTCTCCCCCGGCGCCCATCTCTATGTGGATGCCAAGGTAGAGGGCGAGGGCAAGGCCATCAGTGACTATTTGCAAGACTCGCCGCTGGGGGGCTCGGTTGGGCAGGCATTGCGGGAGATCGAGGTCCGTGGTCCGATGGCCGGTTCGGTCAAGCTCGATATTCCCCTTGATGGCACGGGTGAGGTCAAGGCGAGCGGCGACGCCACCTTCAGCAACAACAAGGTGCGGGTGGCCAGTCTGGATCTGCCGCTGGAGAAGGTGCAGGGACGGCTCGAATATGACAACCAGCAGACCCGCTTCAGCAACCTCAAGGCGAGCCTGTGGAATCAGCCGCTCACCCTCAACTATCAGGGGCGCCAGCATCCCGATCATTATCAGGTTGATCTGGACTTCAAAGGGCAGTGGGATAGCCGACGCCAGCCAGCTGCCATCTCCTCATACGGCATCCTCAACGGCCGCAGCAACTGGGGCGGCAAGCTGGGACTGACGCTGCCCGATGGCAAACCGTTCAGATTCCAGCTGGGTCTCGACTCCACTCTGCAGGGAATGGCGCTCGATCTGCCGCTGCCACTGGCCAAGAGCAGTTCCAGCCGCCTGCCGCTCACCGTGATCGCTCGCGGGCGGGATGGCAGTGCCGATATCCGCGCCGTGCTGGGGGTCGATGTGGATATGCAGACCCGACTGGTTTACGGCGAAGGGGTGCCTTATCTGAGCCGGGTACGGGTCGATGTGGGCCAGCCGGGGGCGCGGGTACTGCGTGATGTCCCTTTGCTGCTCGCCATCAATCAGCAGGAGGCCGATGTGGGCGGCTGGTTGGCGCGACTCAAGCAGTGGCTGCCCTCCGGCAATGCGCCGACCGGTACGGCTGTAGTTGGCCCCTCTTTCCTGCCGCAGGAGTGGTGGGTGGATGGTCAGTTGGCCCGCGCCTATATCGGTAGCGCCACCCTCAAGGCGGCACGCTTCACCGTGGGGCCGACCAATCAGGCGACCGAGGTGATGATCGACAGCCCCGACGTGATGGGGGTGATCCGCTTGCCGGCAGTAGCCAATCGTCCGGTGGATGCCAAGTTTGCCCGTATTTACTGGTCCGGCAAGAGTTCGGATCTCAGTCCGGATCCCGATGCAAAACAGGATAGTGCCATCATGGCCTCGATCCCCTGGCTGACATTCAGCTGTGTCGATTGCCGCTTTGGTGAGCTGCCGCTCGGCGAAGTGAAAGGTGAGCTGGTGCCGGGTGCCAACAAGGTGACCCTTAAAGGGCTGGATATGCGGCTGGCAGGCAGCCAGTTCACCGGGAGCGCCGACTGGCTGGCTGATGGCAACCGGATGGAGACCCGGGTCCGTGGCAAGCTGACCAGCAACAACAGCGAGCTGCTGCTCAAGCGGCTGGGCTACACCTCGCCCATTGGCGATGCGCCCGGCTCGCTCGCCTTTGATCTCAACTGGCAGGATGTGCCCTACCGGCCGAATCTCGCCACCCTGGGTGGCAGTGGCAACTATCAGCTGGAGGGCGGCACCCTGCGCGAGGTCAATGACAAGGGCGCCCGGCTGCTCTCCCTGCTCAGCCTCGACTCCCTGCTGCGCAAGCTGCGCCTCGATTTTCGCGATGTGTTCGACAAGGGCTTCTACTTTGAATCCATGTCCGCATCTGCCAAGATCGCCCAGGGGCAGGTTACAAATGACGACTTCTACATGAAGGGGGCGGCGGGCAATCTGCGCGGTGAGGGGATTGCCGATCTGGTGCGCTGGCGGCTCGATTACGAGCTGAGCTTCTCGCCCAATTTGGGCGGGACTCTGCCGGTCGTGGCGGCCTTCTCCATCACCCCGGTAACCGGCCTCTATGTGCTCGCACTCTCCAAGCTGCTGGAGCCGGTGGTGGATGTAGTGACCCGCATTGATTTTCGGGTCTCCGGCCCGCTTGATGACCCCAAGCTGATCGAGGCGGGACGCAACCGGGCTCGCATCAAGCTCAACCAGCAGCAGAAAGAGGCGGTCGATGCTGTGGCGCCCAAGTTGCCTGCGACCACGGCCAGCCCGTTGCTGCTGAATCCACAACCCGGGAGTCCACGCCAGCCCTGAGACTGGCAGTGTGACCCATCACAAGGAGTGATCCCATGACAAGGAGTGATGACCAGACGAACTTGCTTGCCATACCGCCACTGCAGCGGTCATTGGTGCAGGCGGTAGTGGCGTGTTTTGAACCTTGCGTTGAGGTGCTGGCGGCGGTAGTGATCGGCTCTTTGGCCAAAGGCAAGGTAGATCGGGTCTCTGATGTGGATGTGCTGTTTATGGTGGAACCCGGTTTTCATCGTGATGGGCAGCCCTGTATTGAGCGGTTTCTGGCGGGCAGAGAAGTGTTTCACTGTTGGCAGGGAGCCCATGGCAATCAGGGCTATTACTGGCGTTATATCTTTTATGATTTCACCAGCATCGAGATCCATTTGATCGATGTGAACGCAGATTTCCCTCTGGCTCGTCCATATCTGCCACTGTTCGATAAGAGCTCCTGCTTGCCAGCGCTGGAGGTGGCGGGACCGGCGCCCAGTCACTGGGATTTTCCAGCCTATATGGCTGAAGGCGACGGCTTGGTATGGGAACTGTTCGACTGCCTCAAGTGGGCTGAACGGGGTCAGCGTGGGCTGGTCAGGCATCATTTGCGCAAGCTGTTGGCCGAGATGGATAAAGATCCGGATATTGTGGATCGCGATTAACGCGGACAAGGAGAGTGTGATGTGGTTAGCCGCAATACAGCTGGTATCGGGCCGAAACTGGCAGGATAACCGGGAGCAGATCGCCGCCGAGCTGGCGGCCTTGCCCAAAGAGCGGCCACTGCTGGTGCTGCTGCCGGAGAACTTTGCCCTGTTTGGCGAACGGCAGGGTTATCTGGACGGTGCCGAGGCCATCGGTATGGGTTCTATCCAGCAGCAACTGGCCGAGTGGGCCCGTGGTTACGGCATCTGGCTGGTGGCCGGTGCGATGCCGACAACCATCGCCGGTTCCGACCATATCCATACCAGCTCGCTGGTGTTTGACCCAAGCGGCGAGCTCCAGGGCCACTACCACAAGATCCACCTGTTCGATGTGGATGTGGCGGACAATCACGGTCGCTACCGGGAGTCGGAGACCTTCAGCCCGGGTGATGCACCTGTGCTGGTGGACTCCCCCTTTGGCCCCCTTGGCCTCTCGATCTGTTATGATCTGCGCTTTCCCGAGCTTTACCGCCAGCTGGCCCGAGTCGGTGCCCGCGTGCTGCTGGTACCTGCTGCCTTTACTGCGGTGACCGGCGAGGCGCACTGGGAGCCGCTGCTGCGGGCCCGCGCCATCGAAAACCAGTGTTATGTGGTGGCTGCCAATCAGGGCGGCACCCACGAGACGGGGCGCCAGACCTGGGGCCACAGCATGGTGATCGACCCATGGGGCCGGGTGCTGGCCAGCAAAGAGTCCGGGCGTGGCACCATATTGGCGCAGATGGAGCCCGGATTTATCGACGAATTGCAGCGCACCATGCCAGTGCTGACCCATGCCCGTTTGTTGTGATGGTGTGGCTTGTTGCCAGCCAGTCGGCAAGACGATTTAAAACATCTCGTTACGAGAGTGGAGAAGAAGATTGAGTCTATTGAGCCAGGTTAGTGCCTCCCTGTTGGCCCCCAACGATCTTGACGAAGGGCGGTTACAGCAGTTGCTCGGCAGCCTGATGAGCCATCAGGTGGAGTTCGGCGACCTCTATTTCCAGCGCAGCTGGCACGAGTCCTGGATGCTGGAAGATGGCATCGTCAAGGATGGCAGCTACAACATCGATCAGGGGGTCGGGGTGCGCGCCGTCAGTGGCGAGAAGACCGGCTTTGCCTATTCCGACGAGCTGAGCCTGCTGGCCCTGCAACAGTCAGTGACTGCGGCCCGCGGCATCGCCGCTGCCGGTGCCCACGGCAAGGTGAAGGCGTGGGCTCGCACCGAAGCGAACCTGCTCTATCCAGCCATGGATCCGCTGCAGACCCTCGACAAGCACCAGAAAATCGCTCTGCTGGAGCAGATGGACAAGTTTGCCAGAAGTCTGGATCCCGCCATCAATCAGGTGATGGCCTCCATCAGCGGCGTCTATGAAGAGGTGCTGGTGGCCGCTACCGACGGCACCCTGGCTGCCGATATTCGCCCGCTGGTGCGGCTCTCGGTGACCGTGATTGCCGAGAAGGGCGATCGTCGCGAGCGCGGCAGTGCCGGTGGTGGTGGCCGCTTTGGTTACGACTGGTTCCTCGAATTGGACGGGCTGGAGAGCCGTGCCTTTGGCTATGTGCGCGAAGCGGTGCGTCAGGCGCTGGTCAACCTCGACGCCATCGACGCCCCGGCCGGTACCATGCCTGTGGTGCTCGGCGCCGGTTGGCCCGGCGTGCTGCTGCATGAGGCGGTGGGCCACGGTTTGGAGGGGGATTTCAACCGCAAGGGATCTTCCGCATTTGCTGGCCGCATCGGCGAGCAGGTGGCCTCCAAGCACTGCACCATCGTCGATGACGGCACCCTGCCGGGTCGGCGTGGCTCCGTCTCCATTGATGACGAGGGGACGCCGGGTGGCTACAACGTGCTGATCGAGAACGGCATCCTCAAGGGCTATCTGCAGGATAAGCAGAATGCCCGCCTGATGGGCGTGCCGCTCACCGGCAACGGCCGCCGCGAATCCTACGCCGCCATGCCGATGCCGCGCATGACCAACACCTACATGCTGGCGGGTCAGTACGATCCGGCCGAGATCATCGCCTCGGTGAAGAAGGGGATCTATGCCCCCAACTTCGGTGGCGGTCAGGTGGACATCACCTCCGGCAAGTTTGTCTTCTCCGCCTCCGAGGCTTACCTCATCGAGGATGGCAAGATCACCGCTCCCATCAAGGGCGCGACCCTGATCGGCAACGGCCCCGAGGCGATGAGTCAGGTCTCCATGGTGGGTAGCGATCTTGCGCTGGATCGCGGGGTTGGTATCTGCGGCAAGGAGGGGCAGAGCGTGCCGGTCGGTGTCGGCCAGCCCACCCTCAAACTGGATCAGCTCACCGTGGGCGGCACCCAGTAAGCTTCGCCGCAGAACAAGAACAGAGAGAAATCATGCTTACCCTGTCGAAAATATCCAATATCAGGAGCCAGCTATCCCCCAGCGAGCTCAAGATTGCCGACTATATCCTCTCCTGTCCGGAGCAGGTGACTGGCTTCTCCTCCCAGGAACTGGCCCTGCAGGCGGAGGTGAGCCAGTCAAGCATCGTGAAGTTCACCCAGAAGATCGGGTTCAAGGGCTTCACCGCCTTCAAGTTGGCGGTCAGCGAGGATCTGGGGCGCAAGCATGCCATCAAAACCGACAATGTCGGCGATCTCTACAATGGCATCGGGCGTGACGACGATCTGGAGACCATGGCCAAGAAGCTGGCGCAGGAGAAGATCAACTCCATTATCGAGACCACCCAAGCTATCGACAGCGAGGTCTTGATGCGAGTGCTTGACTCCATCGATCAGGCAGGCAGGGTGCAGTTGGTGGGGATTGGCGGTTCGGCACTGACCGCCAAGGATCTCTGGTACAAGCTGCTCAAGATCGGCGTGACCACCCTGTTCGCCCAGGATAGCCATGTGCAGATCTCCATTGCCCAGACCCTGGGACCGGGTGATGTGCAGCTGGTCATCTCCTACTCTGGTGCCAGCCGTGATGTACTGGCGGCCGCCGAGCTGGCCAAGCGCAATGGCGCCACCCTGATTGCAGTCACCTCGTTTCGGCAAACCCAGTTGCGCCAGATGGCTGACATGGTGCTGGATACGGTGGCGGAGGAGAACGAACTGCGTATCTCCTCCATTTCTTCTCGTACCGCCCAGAACACCATTACCGATATTCTGTTCCTCGGTCTGGTGCAGCGCAGAGACGATCGGGCTTGGGCCCTGATTGACGGTACCCGGGATGCCATCGACCGACTCAACAAGGAGTGAGGCCGGCTTTCCCGCAGCATCATCCGTACAACAAAAACCACCTGAACAGGTGGTTTTTTGTTGTCTGCTAGAGGCCAAGGGCCCAGCGGATAAAGGCTTTACGCCGCTTGGCATCGGCCGCCAGATAGAGTTCCCGCAGGGTGGCATCCGCCTGCTCCGGCGTAAGTGCCGAAGCTGTATGAGAGGTAGTTGCGGCTTGTGTTGCGAAAATGGGGTCCGAGCTCACTGTTGGCGTATGGCTTGCCAACAGGGCCTGGTAATCGGTGCCCAGACCATCCTGGCTGCGTGGCAGGGCTTGCAGTGTCAGCGGCTGTGATATGCCCTTGTCGTCACTCAGCCGCAGGGCCGGGCTGGCGGCAAACTGGCGGATAGCCGAGGAGCTGGTCAGCACCGGGGTGGTCAGTTGCAGCGTCCCTTGTGCTGGTGCTGTAAGGGTGACCAGTAGAGGAGCAGAGGTCACGCGTCCCGGGCTCTCGTTGGTGGATCGAGGGTCACTTGGGCTGTCAAAGCGCACCAGCAGTCGGGACTCTCCCGCCGGGAGATCAATGGTCCGGGTAAAGGCAGAGGGTTTGCCTTGTGGCGAGGCGAGCAGGGTGAGGTTGTCTGCCAGTTCCAGTCGGGCAGCCTGTACAGGCATTCCGAGCAGCAGGGCAAGCAGGGATGAGAGCAGCAAGGGAGAGAGCGGAGAGGATCGTCTCATCATAAGACTCCATAAAGGTGCCGGCCCGCAGGCCGGCAACAAGATCAAAATTCGTAGCGCAGGCCGAGGTGGTAGAAGCTCTCGCTGTTGCTGCTGCCGCCAAAGCTGGTGATGGTGCTGCCAGCCAGACCATCTTCACCGTTGCGGAACACATAGGCGCTGTAGAGGGACGAGCGAGGAGTGAGCTTGTATTGCAGCTCCAGCGTAGTATCGCGCAGTGCCATCTGGTCGCCACCCTCGTTGACGAGGTGACGATAGCCTGCGCGGGCCGCCCACTTTTGGTTGATGTCATACACAGCGGTCAGTTCCCACACCTTGTCTTCACTGTCGGCACGGCCGTCGCGATAGGTCACCTGATCCTTGCTATAGAGGGCGCCCAACATCAGAGGGCCGAGATAGTAGCGGGTACCGATCCCGGCGAAGCGATACTCATCGGCATTGGGATCGACCTTGCTGCCACTGCTCTGGGCGGCTTTGGTCTGCTGATACGCCACGACCGGAGCCAGTTTACCGGCATTGCCCAGATCGAAGGTGTAGCGCAGGGCGCCGTTGTATCCGTAATCAAGATCCGAGGTACCGTTACCAAGAATGTAGGCGAGCGAGAGATCCAGATTGCCGAGGGTGTTCTGGTACTGCAGGGTGCCATCCTGACGGAACACCTGCACGGCGGTTGAATCCACCTTGCTGGCCTGACGAGCCATGGAGACATCGGAGGCGGCAAACACATCGCCGATATCGGTGAACATGATGAGGCCGGAAGAGACACGCCCGCCGGTCACCTTGCCCCACTGGCCAGCGTCGATCCCGGCCCAGACGTAACGGGCAGTGAGGTCGCTGCTGTTCTTCTGCACGTTGTTGGCGTATTCGGCCGCATTAACCTGATATTGCGCCATGCCGATCACTGCGACATCGTCGTTGACGGTCTGGCGGGCGGTAAAGCCGATACGGCCATCGAAGTCACCCTGATCATTGCCGCTCTTCTTGTCGGAGATATTGAAGCCAAGACGGCCGTAGAGGTCGACGTTGGATCCATCGTCAGCCTGATAGATGACGGCAGCGTTGGCGGAACCTGCACCGAGCAGAGCGGGAAGAACCAGAGCAAGCATGGATTTTTTCATTTTTTATCGTTCCTGTATGGGCTCTGTGCCAGAGCCGGGATGAGTTAGGCCATGACCCCGATTGCTCGGGGCCAGACCTTGGCTATAAATCCGGAGGAGGGATTAACTCAGATCGACGTTCTTGCAGCCGAACATCAGGGTGAAGAGGTAGCCGCCGAGGTAGGCGACGGCGAGGCCGACGGCATAGACCATCATGCCGGGAAAGATCCCCTGGGCGGAAGTCATCAGCGGCAGGGCGACGATACCGGAGGGGCCAAAGACGGTGTTGAGACCAACCGGCAGACCCAGCCAGGAGATGAGGCCAACCACGAAGCCGCCCAGTGAACCGCCGCAGCATGCGGTGATGAAGGGTTTAACCCGTGGCAGGGTTACGCCGTAGATCAGTGGTTCACCCACTCCCAGAATGCCCGGGATGATGGTGCCTTTCACCTGAGTGCGCAGCAGTGAATCCTTGCCTGCCCGGCTGTAGAGCGCCAACGCAGCCCCTACCTGTCCGGCGCCAGCCAGCGCCAGGATGGGGAACAGGGAGTTGAAGCCCTGAGCATCCATCAGCGCAAAGTAGACGGGAACAAAGCCTTGGTGGATACCGAACATCACCGAGATGAGGAACAGACCGGCCAGAATGGCGGTGCCGAACGGGTTGCCATTGAGGTTGATGAAGAGCCAGGACATGCCGTTATAGAGCTGCACGCCGAGGGGCATGATCAGGATAAAGGTAACAGCACCCATGATCAGTAGGGTGATGCAGGAGGTGAGGATCATATCCAGACTGTCCGGCATGAAGCGGCGAACCTGACGCTCCACCGAGGCGCCTATGATGCAAGCGATCAACACGCCGATGATGTTGCCGCGCGGATCGATCTGGTGACCGAAGAAGTCGCTAATGCCGGAGTAGATCCCGCTGCTGGCTTGGGGGTCATACCCCATGACAAACAGGGAGGCGAGGATGGCGCCATTGACCCCAGATCCGCCAAACGCCTTCTGGGCGTTGTAGCCGATCAGGATGCTGAGGAAGCTGAACAATCCCTTGCTGAACAGCTTCATGTAGCCGACGAATTCGGCCAGCATGCCCCCTGTCTGCTGTCCTTCCAGCAACAGGGTCTGTTCGATCAGGGTGGCACAGCCGAGCAGCAGACCCGCAGCGATAAAACCGGGGATCAGCGGAGTGAAAATGGTGGCAAACTTGGCCAGGAAGCGGTGCGCCGCACTGCTCTGCTTCTGCTTCAGCGCCTGCTTGTTGGCGGCGGCGATGTCGCCAAGATCATTTGATTGTGGGCGGTGGGGATTCAGGGTACCCGCGTCAGCGCTCAGCATGCCGTTCATCATTTCGCAGGCAGTCTGGGCTTTGCCGGGGCCAAGCACGATCTGGAACTGGCTGTCGCTTTCAATTACCCCCATCACCCCGGCGATTCGTTTGATGGTATCGCGATCGGCATGCAGGCTATCCGCCAGGCTCAGCCGCAAGCGGGTCATACAGTGGCCACAGTTGGTGATGTTATCCCGGCCACCGATGGCCTGGATGAGCTGGCCAATCATGGTGTCAGTTATTTTTGCCATAAAGAACCCAGTCACTCTGATGTGATTTGAGGGGGCGGATGCCCCCGCTTATGTTGTTATCTTGTCGCCATTTCTGGCATGACCAATGCGTAATTGGCCCGATCAATCGGTGCACTTGCTGATAAAGCCGCCATTGCTCAGCAGTCGCTCGCGTGCTTCGCTGGCGGAGATGTTGGCCAGGATCATCACGATAGCGGTCTTGCAGTGGTTATCTGCGGCCGCAAGAGCCTGTTCTGCCGTGTTACGGTCACATTCGGTTGCTTCCATGACGATCCGCTTCTGGCGCTCCACCAGCTTGGCATTGGTCGCTTCCACATCCACCATCAGGTTGCCGTAGACCTTGCCAGTACGGATCATGGCGCCGGTAGAGAGCATATTGAGGATCAGCTTCTGGGCGGTACCTGCCTTCATGCGGGAGGAGCCTGTGACAATCTCGGGCCCGACCACGGCGACCATGCTGATGTCGGCCGCTTTGGCGAGCGGGCTGCCCGGATTGCAGCTGATACTGCACACCGTTGCCCCCAGACCCTTGGCATACTGCATGGCTCCCAGCACATAGGGTGTTCGTCCGCTGGCCGCGATACCCACCAGCACGTCGTTGGCACTGAACTGGATGTTTTTCAGATCGCTGGCACCTAGCTCTGTATCGTCTTCAGCATTTTCTACCGCCTGCAGAATGGCCTTGTGGCCTCCGGCAATCAGACCGACCACCAGTTCGGCAGAGACCCCGTAGGTGGGCGGGCATTCGCTGGCGTCCAGAATGCCAAGGCGCCCGGAGGTGCCTGCCCCGATGTAGATCAGGCGGCCACCCTTGCCAAATGCAGCAGCGATCGCATCGACCGCCTTGGCGATCTCTGGGAGCAACTGGCTTACCGCCACTGCAACTTGTTGATCTTCTTGATTGATGATCTGCAGCATATCCAGTGTCGGGAGCTGGTCGATCTCGATGCTGGCGGGGTTGCGGGTTTCAGTAATCATGCTTGATAGGTCAATGGTCATCGTGTCCTCTACTTCAGGTCGTCGCCATTCCCGGCGCAAATTATCTTTCTGGATACTGGTTATCATAAGGATTTTTGATTTTCGTTATGCGACTCGTGTCGCATAATTAATTATTCCATTTATATTTGTTTTAAAGCTAATAAAATTCCATCATGAGATTCATCAGTACAAACGGGGGGATGAAACTGGTGGGCATGCCGATCAGGCAGAAAACAAAAAGCCCCGGCCAGTTGGCCGGGGCTTGCGGGGGTGGGCAATCCGATATCAGTTGATGGATATGGCGCGGGCGTCGATGAAGTAGCGGGCCTTGCCCTGATTATCGATCTGGATCTTGGCGAGCAGCCGCTCTTGCCGCCTGTGTTCCCAGAGTTGCTCTACTTTGGCAAGGGCTGGATTGGCAACACCAAGTACGTTGAGGTACTCGTGAAACAGGCTATGGCTTCCAATCTCGGTCAGCATCTTGGTCATCGGGATACTCTTCTTAATTAAGTGGTGTTCGCCAGAGAAGATAGTCCTGCACAGCTGAATGCGTGCTGTATGAAAAACAAACAGCGAGGTGGCAGGTTTAAGTCACCACCATGGCGAGATGAGTCGTTGCGTGTGGGGGCACTGGTAACAAAAAGCCCCGGTCAGTTGGACCGGGGCTGGCAGGCTATTCGGGATCAGTTGACGGAAATGGCGCGGGCGTCGATGAAGTAGCGGGCGTTGCCCTGCTTGTCGATCTGGATCTTGGCAACCAGCTGCTCTTGCTCTTTATACTCCCAGCGTTGCTCGATCTTGGCGAGGGATGGGCTCGAAATCCCAACCACGTTCAGGTATTCATGAAACAGGCTATGGCTCCCTATTTCTGTCAGCATCTTATCCATCTGCATACTCTCCTGAAGTTGAGTGGGTATTCATCAACAAACCTATCAGCATCCGTCTGAACATAGTCTGTATGAAAAACACCCTAACTCATTTATGTGTCAATAACATGATCAGGAACAAGATCAGTGCAGATCGTCAGGGACTTTTTGATACCGTTTTCAATCACTGCTGGTGCGGCTTCGGCAGCTGATCAAAATGGCCTTCAATCTGCGGTAAATGAGGAGTTGTTTGAACCGAAGGCGTTCCATGGAATACCGGATCCTGAGCAACCTCTTTGATACCGTTTATGCAAAATTGCATGCCCATGCAGACCAGCAGGAAGCCCATGATGCGGGTCATGGCATCGATACCGGTGGCGCCGAGGATCTTGCAGACCGGGTCGGCCAGCTTGAGCACACCCCAGCTGATCACGCTCATCAGGGCGAATGCAGTCACCATGGCGCCGTAGATAGTAAGGCGGTCGTACTCGCTAGGCAGTTCGGCAATCTGGGCGGCGCCACTGATCACCAGTGCCATGGTGCCCGGGCCACACATGCTGGGCATGGTGAGCGGGACGAAGGCGATGTTCTGGTTGATATCGACGCCGCTGGCCTGGCTGGGGGCAGGGAACAGCATGCGAAAACCGATAAAGCCGATGATGAGACCACCAGCCAGGCGCAGGCCCGGGATGGAGATCCCGAACAGATCCAGAATCGAGGAGCCGATGAAGAAGGTGATGCAGAGGGTGCAGAAGAGATAGATAGCCGCCATGTTGACCTGGCGGCGCACATGTTCCCGCGACATCCCTTTGCTCAGCCCCAGCAGCAGGGTGGCCGTAGTGGGCGGGTTAACCATGGGTAGCAGTGCCAGCAAGGCAAGAAAAACAACCTGAAAGAACATGTTGAGCCTCGGATAACAGGAGTGAAGGGAAGTGATATGGATCAGGCGTTTGCCTGACTCAAGAGGGAGGCTATCTTAAGTTGGTCAGCCTGAACACCAGCAGTACAAAAAAGCCCCGAATCAGGTTCGGGGCTTTGGATCAGGCTGGTTGGGGCAGTTGTTGCCGCGCCGCGCGTTGCTGGAGCCAGAGCCAGAGTCCGATGGCAAAGCCCAGCAGCGCCAGACTCACCACATAGTGGGAGGGGGCCAGCACGTCATTCTTCATCCAGAGGGTTACCGCCATCGGGGTGAGGCCGCCGAAAATGGCGTAGGCCACATTGTAGGAGAATGACAGACCGGAGAAGCGCACCACCGGCGGAAACGCATTGACCATCACATAAGGCACAGCTCCGACAATCCCGACCGCAAACCCTGCCAGCATATAGAGCGGTATCAGCTGGTTCATGCCTGCCGCCAGCCCGTGATAGAAGGCGTAGCTGGAACCTGCCAGCAGCAGGGAACCCAGCATAAAGGTAAGGCCGCTACCCAGCAAATCGATCAGCCGACCATAGATGATGCAGCCGAGTGTCAGGGCGACGATCGCCAGCGAGTTGGCGGTCAGGGCATCGGTGGGGCTGATGCCATAGACCTTTTGCAGGTAGGTCGGGGTCATCAGGATCACCACTACGATGCCAGCGGAGAGCAGCCAGGTCAGCAGCATGGAGACCACCACGCTGCTCTTGTGGCTGCGCAGCACCGTCTTGAGGGGAAGCTCGTCGGCCAGTGCCTTGTTGGCCTGCATTTCGGCGAAGACCGGGGTCTCGTGCAGCCAGCGGCGCAGGTACATGGCGACGATCCCGAAGATGCCCCCCAGCAGGAAGGGGACTCGCCAGCCCCAATCGCTCACTTCCGCCGGAGTCAGGCTCTTGTTGACCGCGGTAGCGATGAGGGAGCCGAGCAGGATGCCTGCGGTCAGCCCGGCAGTCAGCGTGCCGCAAGCGACGCCGACCCGACGGGCAGGGACATGCTCTGCCACAAAGACCCAGGCACCCGGCACTTCACCGCCGATGGCGGCGCCTTGCAGGATACGCAGTCCCAGCAGGGCGATGGGGGCGCCGATGCCGAGCCCCGCATAGGTGGGCAGCAGACCGATCAGCAGGGTGGGCAGCGCCATCATGATGATGCTGAGGGTGAACATCCGCTTGCGACCGATAAGGTCGCCAAAGTGGGCCATGATGATGCCGCCCAGCGGGCGAGCCAGATAACCGGCGGCGAAGATGCCGAAGGTCTGGAACTGGCGCAACCACTCGGGAATGTCGGCCGGGAAGAACAGCTCGCCGATAACCACGGCGAAGAAGACGAAGATGATGAAGTCGTAAAATTCCAGCGCACCGCCGAGGGCGGCCAGACTCAGGGTTTTGTAATCCTGTCGGTTGAGGGGGCGACCGTGGTCGTATTGTTGTGTTGTTGTCGTCATATCCTTATGTTTCCCATCGCTTTTTTAGTTATTGTTCACCCCTGGTAGGGGGCTTGTGGCTGAGATCGAGAGTATGCTGCACGCCTCTTGTGTGTAAATTGCGCAATTCGCAACACAGTCTTGCATCTTATTTGGGGCAACCATTTTGGGAAAACCTGAGCGTCCCGCTGGCGGAGAAGTGATGGAAAAGAAACGGGTACTACTCTCCTGGAGCAGCGGCAAGGATTGTGCATGGGCCTTGCATCGGCTGCGGCAAGATCCCGCCATCGAGGTGGTGGGGTTGTTCACTACCCTTAATCAGGCATTCGAGCGGGTGGCGATGCACGGGGTGCGCAAGCAGCTTCTGACCGAACAGGCTGCCTGTGTCGGCCTGCCCCTCATTACCCTCGATCTGCCCTGGCCCTGCAGCAACGAGGATTACGCCCGTATCATGACCGGCTTCATTGCCGATGTGGTGGCACAGGGGATCCGTCACATGGCGTTTGGCGATCTGTTCCTTGAGGATGTAAGGGCTTACCGTGAAAAACAGCTGGCAGGCACCGGCATCGAGCCGATCTTTCCGCTGTGGGGCAGCAACACCCGGGAGCTGGCGCAGCAGATGATGGTGGCAGGGTTGAAAGCGAAGATCAGCACGCTGGATCCGACCAAGCTGGATGCCAGCCTGGGGGGCCACGATTTTGACGAGGCGCTGCTGGCGGCCTTGCCCGAGGGGGTTGACCCTTGTGGCGAGAACGGTGAGTTTCACACTCTGGCTTACGATGGCCCCATGTTCTCCCATCCACTCGGGATCCGGGTCGGTGAGACGGTGGTTCGTGACGGTTTTGTTTTTACCGATCTACTGCCACTCGGTGATTAATTTTTTATGGGGCAAGCGCTCCTTTTTTGCCAGTCTACTCACAGTTTACAGTGGGTGATACGGGCACTATCATCGCCCTCTTTTTTGATTGAAAATCACGGTACTTCCTTATGAAACACCTCTCTCGCCCAGCGCTGCTCGCTTCCTTGCTGGCTGCCGCTCTCTCTCTGCCCGCCGTAGCTGGTGGTGCCGCCACAGTTCAGCCGGTTCCTGCCGGTGTCACTACCGTTACGCTGGCCCAGCAGGCCCCGATTCACTGGGTATCCGTGGAGCAGATCGCCAAGAGCCTGGATGGTCTGCCCCCGATTGCGGTCGGTTTTGATATCGACGATACCCTGCTCTTCTCCAGCCCGGGTTTTTACCGTGGCAGGATGGAGTACTCCCCCAAGGATCAGAGCTATCTGAAAAATCCGGAGTTCTGGGAGAAGATGAACAACGGTTGGGATGAGTTCAGTATTCCGAAAGAGGTGGGCAAGGCCCTGATCGCGATGCACCTCAAGCGCGGTGATCACATCTACTTTGTTACCGGTCGTCCGGTCACCAAGACCGAGACCGTGACCAAGACGCTGCAGAAGACCATGAACATCCCGGATGCCCAGCTCAATCCGGTGATCTTTGCCGATGATCATCCTGGCCAGAACACCAAGGTGCAGTGGCTCAAGGATAAGAAGATGAAGATCTTCTACGGCGATTCTGATGGTGATATCAAAGCGGCGCAGGAGATTGGCGCTCGTGGCATCCGCCTGCTGCGGGCTGCTAACTCCAGCTACCAGCCAATGCCGCTGGCTGGCGCACTGGGTGAGGAAGTGATCATCAACTCCCAGTTCTGATCCCGTTCCGGTTCAGACAAGAAGGGCGAGTGTGTAGACACTCGCCCTTCTGTTTTTCTCATTTTGATGCCGGTACCGTTCAGTCGGCCCAGGGCATCTCGGGCAGGCTGTCGAGAAACTCGCCGTAGCGGGTCAGGTTGAAAGGACCTTGTTCGGCTTCCATCGCCATCAGTTCGGCACCGAGGGCACAGGCGATATATTGCAGCGCCTCTTCCCGTGGTGTGCCCTTCATCACCAGTCGCATCAGGGTCGCTTTCACCTGCAGTGGGTGACCGTCATTGAGCTGGTTTTCCACCATCTCCAGCAGCGCGTCCTCGTCAAAAAATTCCTGAGTATCGTTCATGGGATATCCGCAACAGTGAATGTGGCGGCCAGTATAGCCTGAATGGTGTTAACAACTTGAGCCAGAAGCGCACAAACAATCCGGTGCTGCAGCCATTTGTTACCCATAATTAGAAGGCGTTTGCCAAAGCAAACAGGTTAGAACACAGATAACAAGGATGGACACGCCTATGCCCACGATAGATTCCCTGCTGGCACAGCCGCATAACCTGCCAAAAATTCCTGAAGTGATGCGCGAACTTATTCAGACCTTCAACGAGAAGGAACCGGATCTGCTCAAGATCAGCAAGCAGATCAACAAGGACCCGGTCATCTCCGCCAAGCTGTTGCGCTTGGCCAACTCGGCCAAATTTGGCAGCAGTCGTCAGGTTGCCACCGTCAATGAAGCGGCAGTGCGGCTGGGGTTGGCGATGGTACGCAACATGGTACTTGCCTGCGGGTTGACCGAATCGGTTAATGCGGTGCCCGGCCTTGACCTTAAGCATTTCTGGGGCTGCGTGTTCAACGTAGCGGAGCTTGCCCGCCGTCTGGCAGTGAAAAAGGGTATGAAAGGGGAGGAGGTTTTTACCTGTGCACTGCTGCACGATCTCGGTCGATTGATCATGCATGTGGGGTTGCCGGAAAACACGGTTCATCACATCCATGACCTGGAGCAGCACAAGGGGCGGGCCAAGGCAGAAGAGCTGGTGGTCGGCTTCAACTATGCCCAGGTCGGGGCTGCCATGGCCAAGCTGTGGAAATTTCCAGACACCATCAGCAGTGCGGTGGAGTATCACTACAACCCTTTGTTAGCAAAGGAGTTTTCTACCGAGGCCGGCTTGATCCATCTGGCGATCGTGTTGGCTGCGCAATCCGATGTGGGTGAAGAAGCCCCACCAGAATGGCCAACCAAGGTCGCGGAGAAGCTGGGTCTCTCCTGGGCTGATTGTGCCGCCCAGTTCACAGCGCTGCGTGAGCAGGGCAACGGTTATGCCGGGTTGCTCGCTGCCTGAGCTAACGTTGCCAAGTACAACAGGGGTCGCCGCGCGGCCCCTTTTTCATGGTTGATGAACCGGCAGGCTTGCCAGCCAGAGAGGCGCGGGGCACTCTTTGCCCTTCACTTTCCGTTTGAGAGCCCTTGCCATGATTGCCTCCTCCCGCCTGATCCTGCGCGAAATGATCGCCACCGACGCCCCCTTCATTCTTGAGCTGCTCAATGATGCCGACTTTCATCGTTACATCGGTGATCGGGGGATCCGCACGCTGGAGCAGGCGCAGGAGTATATCCAGCAGGGACCGGCGGTGAGCTATGCCCGTCATGGTCACGGCCTCTATCTGGTCGAGCGCAGGGAAGATGGCGCGAGCCTCGGTATCTGCGGTCTTATCAAGCGCGACAGCTTGCCCCGTGAAGATATCGGCTACGCCTTCCTGCCGCAATATCGCGGGCAGGGCTACGCCATTGAAGCTGCGCAGGCTGCTCTGGCCGATGGCAAAAGTCGGCTGGGGATCGGGCAGGTAGTCGCCATCGTCACGCCGGGGAATGAACGCTCCATCGGCCTGTTGGCCAAGCTGGGGCTGGTTCGTAGCCGCCTGGTCAAGTTGAGCGAAGATGCTGACGAGTGCCTGCTGTTGGAACAAGCGCAGTGATGGCACTCAGGGACATTGGAACCCTTGTCGATGTAGCAGCGCCTTGCTCTCCCGCATTCGGGGATAAGTGTCCCATTTTGTAAGATCTTGCCAGCCAGTCCATCAAATATGAGTTTTTGGGAGTTACTGCTCCGTAAGCGAGACGCGCCTGACGGGACCAGCCCTGCATAGTAGGCACACTGGTTTCACCGTCATCGGAGCAATGGACATGAGAACTCCCAATATCACCTTTATCGGCGCAGGGTCGACCATCTTTGTGAAGAACATCCTGGGCGATGTGTTTCACAAACCGGCCCTGAAAAACGCCAACATATCCCTGATGGACATAGATCCGCAGCGGCTGGAAGAGTCCCAGATTGTGGTGCGCAAGCTGATGGATTCCAGCGGTGCCAAGGGGCAGCTCAACTGTCATACCGAGCTGAAACCTGCGCTCGCTGGCGCCAATTTCGTGATCGTTGCCTTCCAGATTGGCGGCTATGAGCCCTGTACCGTGACCGATTTCGAGGTGTGCAAACGCCACGGTCTGGAGCAAACCATTGCCGATACGCTTGGGCCCGGCGGCATCATGCGGGCACTGCGCACCATTCCCCATTTGTGGCGGGTGTGTGAGGTAATGAGCGAGGTATGCCCCGACGCCACTATGCTCAACTACGTCAACCCGATGGCGATGAACACCTGGGCCATGTATCAACAGTTTCCCCATATCAAGCAGGTGGGGCTCTGTCACTCGGTTCAGGGAACTGCGCACGAGCTGGCCCGCGATCTCGACATCGATCCGGCGACCTTGCGTTACCGCTGCGCCGGCATCAACCACATGGCGTTCTATCTGACCCTCGAGCGTCAGCTGGAGAGCGGCGAATTCGTCAATCTCTATCCCGAGCTGCTGGCCGCCTATGAAGCGGGGAGTGCGCCCAAGCCCGGCCTGCACCACAACCAGCGTTGCCAGAATCTGGTGCGTTACGAGCTGTTCAAGAAGTTTGGCTACTTCGTTACCGAATCCTCCGAACACTTTGCCGAGTACACCCCCTACTTCATCAAGCCGGGGCGGCCCGATCTCATCGAGCGCTACAAGGTGCCGCTCGACGAGTATCCCAAGCGCTGCGTCGAACAGATTGCCCGCTGGCAGGATGATCTCACTGCCTATCGTCAGGCCGAACGGGTCGAGGTGCCCGAATCGAACGAGTATGCGAGCGTCATCATCAACTCGCTCTGGAGCGGCGAGCCCAGCGTCATCTATGGCAACGTCAGAAACGACGGTCTCATCACCAACCTGCCGGATGGTTGCTGTGTGGAGGTGCCCTGTCTGGTCGATGCCAACGGCATCCAGCCCACCGCCATCGGCCGTCTGCCAACCCATCTGGCTGCATTGATGAGCACCAACATCAACGTGCAGGCGCTGGTCACCGAGGCGATCACCGAGCGCAAGCGGGAAAGCATTTATCATGCTGCCCTGCTCGATCCCCACACTGCCGCAGTGCTTGGCATGGATGAGATCTACGCCCTGATCGACGAACTGATTGAAGCCCACCGCGGCTGGTTGCCTGAGTGGATTCACGGCTGAGCAAGAGCCCCCTGCGGGGGGCTTAACCCCCAAGGAGATAAACCATGAGCGTCTCGCTGAAAACCAAGTTGAGCTATGGCTTCGGGGCCTTCGGCAAGGATTTTGCCATCGGCATCGTCTACATGTATCTGATGTTTTACTACACGGATGTGGTGGGGGTATCGGCTGCGGCGGTCGGTACCATCTTTCTCATCGCCCGGATCTGGGATGCCGTCAATGACCCCATCATGGGGTGGATCGTTGACAACACTCGCAGCCGTTGGGGCAAGTTCAAACCCTGGATCCTGATCGGCACTGTGGTCAACTCCATCGCCCTGGTGATGGTGTTCAGTGCCCACAACTTCGAAGGTACCACCCTGATCGCCTATGTGGCCGTGACCTACATCCTGTGGGGCATGACCTATACCCTGATGGATATTCCCTTCTGGTCGCTGGTGCCAACGCTGACCCTCGACAAGCGCGAGCGTGAGGAGCTGGTGCCCTATCCCCGCTTCTTTGCCAGTCTGGCCTGGCTTATTACCGGTGCCATTGGTCTTCAGGTGGTGGATTACTTCGGGCAGGGGGATAAGGCCCACGGCTTCTTCATGTTCACCTTTATCCTGGTCGCCTTCTTCCTGGTCTCGACCCTGGTCACCCTGCGCAATGTGAAGGAGCGCTACAGCTCGGCAGCGACCCCTACTGTCAGCCAGCAACGCACCTCCATCATCGATACGGTCAAGCTTATTTTCCGCAACGACCAGCTCACCAGCGTGCTGTTTATGGCGCTCTGCTACAACGTGGCTTACAACACCATCACCGCCTTCGCTATCTACTACTTCACCTATGTCATCGGACGTGAGGATCTCTTCCCCAGCTACATGATGTACTCCGGTGTGGCGAATCTGATCACCCTGATGGTCTTCCCCCGTCTGGTTGGTTTTATCTCGCGCCGGGTATTGTGGGCTCTTGCCTCCCTCAGTCCGATCCTGAGCTGCCTGACCCTGCTCTATGTCGGTCTGTACGATACCCAGAACGTGCCGCTGATCGCGCTCTCCGGCATCCTGCTCAATATAGGTACCGCTCTGTTCTGGGTGCTGCAGGTGATCATGGTCGCTGATACGGTCGACTACGGTGAGTACAAGCTGGGCACCCGCAACGAGAGTATCGCCTACTCGGTGCAGACCATGGTGGTCAAGGCTGGTTCAGCTTTTGCCGGCTTCTTCATCGGCATCATGCTGACTCTGGTCGGTTATGTCCCCAATGCGGTGCAAAGTGCCGAAACCCTGCTGGGTATGCAGGCCATCATGGTGGTGCTGCCGGCCATCTTCTTTGCCCTGACTCTGTTCGTTTACTTCCGCTTCTACAAGCTCAACGGTCAGTACCAGGCCAAGGTGGTGGATCATCTGATGAGCAAATATGAACCCGAGAGTGCCGAGGCGGAATCTCCCCGGGCGGTCGCCAGCTAATCTCTTTCACCCATAGCGCCGACCTTCGGGTCGGCGTTCATCATCAAAGGAGTTGAACATGGGATATCCAATGAGTCGCCGGGCCCGTCTCTCATGCGCCATGATGGCCGCTGGCATCGCCACCCTTTGCACGCAGCAGGCAGTCGCCGCCAGAGGGGAGATGGCATCGCAACCGGCAGTGCATCTCAGCTCTTCCAGTGCCGAACTGGCGGAAGGGTTCAACTGGGCGGCAGCCAAGACGGCGCAGTTCATCATGACCGGCCAGCGCGGCGTGACCAACAAGGACGAGAACCACCCGACCGGGGATGGTACGGGTCTGCACGACTATCTCCCCTCCTACTGGGCCGGTTACTACGACCGGACGGCGTTTTACGGGCGCGACTTTGCCCATCAGGTTGCCGGTGCCGAGATTGCTGGCTGGCGCGCCGAGAACTTTTCGATGTTCAAGGTGTTTGCCCGCAACGCCACCGAGGCGCGCAAGTGGTACACCCTCTGGGCCTTCAACTTTGACGGCTCTCCCCACACCATCGACTACAAGGACGACAGCTGGTTCGTGCGCGAGGTGCCTGCCCAGTTCGAGCTGGTGGAGAAGGCTTATCACGCCTACCTCTGGAGCGGGGATCGCCGCTACATCGAGGATCCCGAACTGTGGACCTTTTACGGCAAGGTGATGACCGACTTCATCGCTCTGCATGACGAGCAGCACCCCAACGGGATTGCCGAGGGCAAAGGGGGGATTTTTCAGGGCTCCTGCACCTACAACGAGCGGGGTGAGCACCCGATAGAGGCAGCCGATGCCATCGGCTCCCAATATCAGGCGACTCTGGCTTATGCCGCCATGCTGCAGGCTCGCGGTGAAAAGCGGGCGGCGCAAGTCTGGCAGCGCAAGGCGGCGCAGTTGAAACGCTACTTCAACGAGGAGTGGAGCCGGGTTGCCGGGGATGAGGAAGGCCACTATGCCCGCATACTCGACAGCAACCTCAGCAAGCGCAACGATTTTGGCAAGGAGAACAGCTGGTTCATTCCGATGAAGCGTCTCTCCGATCCCGGTGCACGCAATGACCGCTATCTCGACTATATCGGCGAGATGGTGGGCGACGGGATCGGCTCGACACCGCAGGCACCCGCCAACATCGAGGCCTACACCTATCTGCCGGATACCTATTTCCCCTATCTGCGCAACGAGGAGGCGTGGCGCTGGATGCGCTACATCCTGGCCAAGCGAGATCAGCCCCACGAGCGGCCGAGTCAGGGCACCAATGGCGACTATCCGGAGATCTCCTTTACGCTGGTGTCGCAGACCGTGGAGGGGATGATGGGGGTTGAGCCGGATGCGGCCGCGCACCGGGTAGCGACCCTGCCCCGATTGCCCGCGACCATCGACTGGGTGGCCATCGAGCAACTGCCAGTCGGAGCCCACCGGTTGTCACTGCGCCATGAGGGGGTCACTGCCAGCGAGCTGGGCAACAAGGGGCCGCGCGCCCTGTTCTGGGAAGCCCGTTTCCCGGGCAACCACGGATTCTTGCTGGTGGATGGCAAGCTGCGCAAGGCCCGTTCGCTGCGTCTCAACGGTGTCATTGTGAGTGCGGTCGAGGTGACTGTGCCGCCGGGTGGTCGGGTGACGGTGTCGACGCCGCCCCGTTGAGAGCAAAGAGAGTGAGCAAGGGGCGTGAGCCCCTTTTTTATTGGGAATTTATGGCGAAGAGCGGGCCCGCTCCCGGCTCAGCTGGCGGTAGCGACTCGGGGTCAGCCCCAGATAACGCTGGAAGGTCTCATAGAAGCGGCTGCTGGAGTTGAACCCTGCAGTCATGGCGATATCGAGGATGGTGCGATCGGTATCGCTGAGCAGGGCTCTGGCATGGTTGATCCGCATCGCGGTGACGTACTGCTTGATGCTCATCTGCATCACCTTCTGAAACAGCCCCATGGCGTAGTTGGGGTGCAACCCCACGTGGTCGGCCAGCTCCCTGGTGGTCAGCGGGGCATCGTGGTGGGCGGCAATGTATTCGAGCATCTGCTGCACATGGAACTGGGAGTGTTTCGAGCCGCCCGATGCTGCGCCCTGATTGCTGTGGTTGGCGAGCAGACGGGTCCAGCCATCCAGCCCGATGCGCCGCAGCATCAGGCAAATCTCGTCGGCGGCCAGCTGCTGGCGGCCGGGGTCATCCATCCGGCTTTCCCTGGCCCAGCGGTCCAGCTCGAATTCACTGACCAGCATGGGCGATCGCGATTGCAGTACTCCTCCGTGGGTGACCTGAGTCAGCAGCTCCCGGTTGATGGGCCAGGAGAGGAAGAGGTGGATTGGAATATTGATCAGCCCCATCTGCGAGCAGTTGCCGATGCGGGTCAGCTGATGGGGGATGGCGGCCCAGAACAGGCCTGCATGGCCAGCTGCCAGAGTGAAGGATTGGCCATTCATGGTGTACTCCACATCGCCGTCGAACGGGATGTTGACCTCCACTTGTCCGTGCCAGTGGTAACCGGCCATTTCGTGAGGAGGGCGCAGCTCCACATCGACAGCTTCGTAGGTGGAGTAGAGCGAGAGCGGGCTGCTCAGTCCTTCATCGAGCTCATGCACACTGGAGAAATAGGGTCGCTCAGGCTTAGTTGTCATCGCAATCAATCAAGGTGAGTGAGCCTCACTTTGTATCACCAATTTGTCTGCCTGCCTGTGCTGACAGTTCAGTTATTACATCGTGGGGTTCGCCGAGGATGATAACTGCTGGCCAGCTCACACTGGCGCATGGAATAAAGGCCGGGGCAATGTAGCTCCCGGCCAGTGTCACTCAGACCTGCGTCTTAGCGACCAGCGCCTCCAGGCCATTGAGTGCCTGTTCCAGATAGCTGCGTGGGCAGCCGAGATTGAGGCGAATAAAGCCCTGGCCCCCGTCACCAAAACCGACCCCCATCGACGGGACTATGCTTGCCTCTGCAATGAGCCGCTGTTTCAACTCATCGTCCGTTAGCCCCAGTTGGCGGCAATCGATCCAGGCCAGATAGGTGGCATCGGCGTCCATCAGTTGCAGACCCGGCAACCGGGTTGCCAGCTGCGTGGCGAACCAGCGGCGATTTTCCGTCAAATAGGCGAGCAAGCCGTTTAGCCATGCCTCGCCGTGTTGATAGGCCGCGGTAGCCGCCTCCATGGAGAGCGCATTGAACACATCCAGACCATGGGCGTCGAGACGCTGTTTAAAGCGCTGGTGCAGCGCAGGGTCCGGGATGATGAAGTTGGAGATGCGCAGCGAGGAGAGACCGAAGCTCTTGCTGGCGGAGGTCGCCACCACCATGTTTGGCAACAGATGGGCAGGCAGGGAGAGCACCGAGGTATGTCTGTGTCCATCCAGCTGCAGGTCTGCCCAGATCTCGTCTGATACCAGCGTCACGTCGTGTTGCTGGCAGAGCGTTGCCAACTCATAGATCTCGGTGAAGGTCCAGCTTCTGCCGGTCGGGTTGTGGGGATTGCAGAGGATCATCATGGCGGGGCGTTCCACCTTGAAGAGGTGAGCCAGCTGCGGCAGATCCATCCGGTAGCTGTTCCCTGTGCGTTGCAGTGGATTGTCGAGCAGGCGTCGTTCATTCAGGCCGATGACCTTGGCAAAGGATCCATAGCAGGGGCCCTGGATAACCACCCCTTCTCCGGGTCGTGTCAGCATTTGCAACAGCAGTGAAATACCGGGGATCACCCCCTCGATGGAGTGGATCCACTCCCGTTCGATGGTGAGCTGATGGCGCCGGGCAAACCACTGTTGCATGGCGGTGAAGTAGTCATCCCGCCGTTCGCTGTACCCAAAGACGCCGTGGGCCACCCGCTGTTGCAGAGCCTGCTGCACGGCTGGCGGGCAGGCAAAGTCGAAATCGGATACCCACATCGGCAGCAGGTCGCTGCCATCAATGCCGAGGTATTGGGGCATGCAGTCCCATTTGATGGAGTTGGTATTGTGGCGATCAATCACGCTGTCGAAGTTATGGTCTGACATCTTATTGCTCCTTGGCCACAGTCATGGTCAGTGGCTCCCTGCTTAACTCTTGCTGGCCTGTACGCGCAATGCCGATGCCGGTAAAGCCGTAGGCAAGAGCGAAGAAGATGGCGGCATAGCATTGAATGGCCCAGGGCAGGTAATCGAGCGTCGAGACCCCAAGGGTGCCCGCCATATAGACACCAGCGGCAGTCCACGGGATCAGGGGTTCAATCACTGTGCCAGCATCTTCAATGGTGCGGGAGAGGTTCTTGGTATCCAGCCCCATGCGGCGGTAGGCATCCTGAAACAGCTCGCCCGGGATAAGCAGTGCCAGCTTGCCATCGCTGGTGGCTCCGGTGACCAGCAGGGTGGTGGCGATGGTCGAGGCGATCAATTGGCCAGTGGAGTGAATGAGCGTCAGCAGGCGATTGATGATGAGATCGAGTGCGCCCGTCAGCGTCAGTACCCCCGCGAAGGAGAAGGCGCAGAAGACCAGCAGAATGGTGCTCATCATCGAGAACATGCCGCCGCGATTGAGCAGGCGGGGAATATCGGGGATCAGCTGGCTGATGTCATGACCCAGCGGGGTAAACATGGTGAGGTTGAAGCCGTCGATCAGGGCATTGAAACCGGACTGGAGCGGCAATCCCTGCATGGTGATCCCGAGGCCGATAGCGATGGCGCTGGCCAGCAGCATCAAGGGGATGGTGGGCTTCTTGGCGATCGCACCCCACAGCACAATCAGCGGGGGCAACAGCAGGAGAGGGTTGAAGTGGTAAAGCTGCTCCAGCGTGGACAGGATGGTGAGTACCTTCTCCGGTGTGGCCACCTCTTCCCCGATGGCAGAAAAACCGGCGAAAAAGAAGACGCAGGCAGCCAGCAAAAAGCTTGGCAACGTGGTCCAGAGCAGATGCTGAATATGAGCGTAGAGCGTGGTATCGGCCACAATGGCGGCAAAGTTGGTTGAGTCGGAGAGGGGGGAGATCTTGTCACCGAAATAGGCGCCGGATACCACGGCACCGGCTGCGGCAGCCAGAGAGACATCCAGACCGTGAGCCACCCCCATCAGGGCCACCCCGACCGTGCCTGCCGAACCCCAGGATGTACCGGTACAGACCGAGACCAGACTGGTAATGAAGAAAGCCGCGATAAGAATGTACTGCGGGCTGATCAGCTTGAGCCCCCAATAGACCATGTAGGGGATGGTGCCGCTGAACATCCAGCTGCCAATCAACCCGCCGACACAGACCAGAATAAGGATGACAGGCATCGCCTTGGCCAGCTTCTGGACGATGGACTGGATGATCTCGTCCCAGCTGTAGCCTTGCCAGCAGGCCAGCAGCGCGGTGAAGACGGCGGACAGCAGGAGCAGTGGCTCGATGCGCAGTCCCATCAGAACATAGCCAACGATCAGGAGCCCGAGCATTACCAGAATGGGTAATGCAGCCAGCCCCAGGGTCAGGGTTTTTCTCTCTTGTTTCATCACAGTGGATCCATCGCTTCAGAACATGTCGCCATTGTGTGGTGAACAGGTTGGTGAAAATGTGAGCCTTGCATGGTGGTCATGTAACCGGTTACATGGCGTCATGAAACGTGATCATGGTTGCAAGATTGGGGCTTGAATCAGTGGCGAAACAGACTCTCGAATAATCAGTGAAGGGCTGAATTCATGGCGGCCCGGGCCCGGCTCCTGCTGTTGCAGGTGGGCGATGGCCAGCTCTGCAGCCCGTTTGGCCATCGTCTCTATCGGGTAGTGAAGGGTGGTGAGAGTCGGGTAGAGATAGCGAGCCAGCAGAATGTCATCAAACCCGATAATCGACAGATCCTCGGGGAGTCGTCGCCCGCATTTTCTCAGGTGCGCCATCATGCCTGCTGCCATTACATCGTTGAAGGTGAGCACCGCAGTGATTTCCGGGCACTCAGCCAGCAAGTGTGCAGCGGCCAGCTCGCCTCCCTCCTCGGTAAAGGGTTGACTGATAACCCAGCCTGGTTTGATCTCCAGATGATATTGAGACATGCCTTGCTGATATCCCTCCAGACGCAGCTGCCGATCGGCGATGGGCAGATCGCAAGTGATGAAACCGATATGACGATGGCCTTGAGCCACCAGATGGTCGACGGCCGCTCTGGTGCCTGCCCGGTTGTCCAGCCAGACGCTGCGGTGAGCCAGCTCGGGCAGATAGCGGTTGATAGGGATGAGCGCTGGCATATGGGAGGCATAACGGAGCAACAAGTCGTCAGATAGACGAGTGGTATGGGCAACGATCGCTTCGCAGCCCTGATTGATCAGAAACTCGAGGCCATATTGTTCCTGCTCGCTCTGGTGTGAGCCGCTGCACACCATCAAGCGGAATCCATGTTGCCGGCTAACTGTCTCAACACCGCGTGCCAGTCTGGCAAAGAAGGGATCGGCCAGATTGCCGGTCAACAGGCCAAGCATATTACCGCTCCGCTTGGCCAGCGCGACCGCCGCCATATCCCGACGATAGTTGAGTGTGCGCATCGCCTTCTCGACGCGTTCCCGTGTTGCAGGTTCGACATAGGCAGAGCTATTGATCACTCTTGAAACGGTGGCAGTCGAGACCTTGGCTAGTGCGGCTACCTCTCTGATCGTGGCCATCTGATTGCCTTTTGGTGCGCGGGAAATAAGGGGCTTCCTTATAGCGACAACTCGTTATGTCAGCTATCTCGGCGGGCTTGCTTTACTTCGATTTGTGATCGGCGTTGCACTCTAGTGAGAGAGGGGAGGCAAATGAATAGTGGTGCTGAGATCTAGGGAAGGAATAGGCAAAGAGGCCGCCGTGAGTTGCGGCCTGTCTGCATCGGGCGCTGCCGGAGGGCAGGCAGGATCAGTTGAGGTCTTCGATGGAGAACTCGCCAGCGATACCATCACAGGAGATGGCGAAACCGCCGGTGAAGCGGGTGCTGAACTGGATCAGGAACGCATCGGAATCCTGCTCTTGCGGGGGCAGGTTGATGGGTTTGCTACGACGCAGGGGCTTGTGTGTTTGTACGGCTTTCATCATGGTATTTCTCTATATAAATTAGGTGTTTGCTCCTTGTATTGGCAAATGTCAGGTCAATGGGCGCGGTCGATTGGGTGAACGACAAGCGCGCAGGAATACCCAGCCCGGTTAAGGGGCGTCTGCACTTTTCAAGGAATATGCTGATGCATAAATCAAATTGGGTGGGCAGATCGGGTCTGCACCGTGAGAGCCGGGCAACGCAGGCAGACAGCCTGACGGTTCTCAAGGCGAGTAAATCAGAGGGAGGTTATGTGTGTACTGGCAGGATTCATCTAACGTTGAAGCATTGCGAACATAAACAGGGCTGATTAACTAGCCGGGGCGCATTCTCTCTTCGAAATGAATAAAAAGCAAACAATAATTTGGCGATGTTGAAGTAAGCACGCTTTTCATCTGTGTAATCAAGGTGCTATCAGTCGCAAATAGGCCGCAACGATCAGCCATAAAAAGAGGGCTCCCGACGGGAGCCCTCTTTCATTCTGCAATCAGCACCGTGGGTGACTTAGTAGTCGCCGCAGGCCTTCTTGGCGGCAGTGATCATCGGGGTGATGGTCATGCCCTGCACCACGATGGAGAACATCACCACCGAGTAGGTCATCACCAGGATGACCTGACGCAGGTCAACGCCGTGTTCCGGGATCATCATGACGCCGGAAGGCAGTGCCAGTGCCATGGCCATCGCCAGACCACCGCGCAGACCACCCCAGGTGAGGATCCGCACCGAGAAGGTGTTGTAAGTACGGAATTTGCGGAAGGCCACATAGGGCAGCGACACGCTGATGAAGCGGGCAGCCAGGCAGAGCGGCACCGCGATGACCAGCAGTACCCAGTCATGCCAGGAGAGTTCCAGCAGTACCAGCGCCAGACCGATCAGCAGGAACAGCAGGGCGTTGAGGAACTGATCCATCAACTCCCAGAAGTGATCCAGGTGATGGCGGCTCTGCTCGGAGAAGCCGGATTGACGGGTCCAGTTACCGATCATGATGCCGGTAACCACCATGGCCAGTGCGCCGGAGACACCGATCATGTTGGCGAGGGCAAAACCGGCGGTCGGGATGCAGAGGGTCAGCAGCAGTTCCAGCGAACCGTCGTCGGTGGCGCTGATCATCACGTGAGCGATGACGCCCAGCACGGCACCAAACAGGATGCCACCGAGGGCTTCATGCAGGAACAGACCGGCGACGCTGCCAAAGGTGGGCTCGACACCGCCAAACGCGACGGCATAGACGGTGGCGAAGATCACCAGACCAACACCGTCGTTGAACAGGGACTCCCCTTCGATCTGGATGGCGATCTGGGGTGGCGCTTTCATCTTCTTGACGATGGCCAGCACGGCAATCGGGTCGGTAGGGGAGATGAGCGCACCGAACAGCATGCAGTAGACCAGCGGCAGATCCCAGCCCAGCAGTTTGGCGATGAACCAGAAACCGTAGCCAATCAAGAAGGTAGAAAGCAGGGTGGCAATGATGGCCAGAATGGTGATCTCCCACTTCTGGCTGCGCAGTGCCTTGAGGTTGATCCCCAGCCCACCGGCAAACAGCAGGAAGCCCAGAATCCCCTTCAGCAGGAAGTTCTGGAAGTCGATGCTCTCCATGGTTTTGACAGCAAGAGGTTCCAGATTGAACCAGCCCATTTTACCGAACAGCACCAGCAGCGCGGAGATCAGCATGGAACCGGCTGTGATGGCGATGGTGGTCTGGATCTTCACAACATACTGGTTGGCAAAGGCGATAAAGATCGCCAACGCTGCCAGAAAACAGAGTGTGTAGTAGACGCTCATAGTTATTTTTTCTCATTAGTAGACAGCAAGCACGTATCCCCATGCGGGACGGGCATAGGGTACTCTCGAGCCCTATGTTACTCATTACCCATAAAGGAGTATATCTCGGCATGTTTAGACAGATAGACGGCTAGATTTCCATTTTTTTTGTTTGCTGTTAGGATGCTTGTTACGCAGTTGCATGGATGTGAGAGGAACGAGCGGTGTCGAACAAAAAGTCGGATGTGACAAACAAACTGGAAGCCTGTCTCAAGGATCGGATCCTGATCATCGACGGGGCCATGGGCACCATGATCCAGGGCTACAAGCTGGGAGAGGCGGACTATCGGGGCGAGCGGTTTGCCGACTGGCACACCGACATCAAGGGCAACAACGATCTGCTGGTGCTGACCCGTCCGGCGGTGATCCGCGAGATCCATGAGCAGTATTGCGCTGCCGGGGCCGACATTCTCGAGACCAACACCTTCAACGCCACGCGCATCGCCATGGCCGATTACGAGATGGAAGCATTTTCGGCCGAGATCAACCGCGAGGCGGCCCGGCTGGCCCGCGCCGTGGCGGACGAGTGGACGGCGAAAGAGCCCCACAAGCCGCGCTTCGTGGCAGGGGTACTGGGCCCGACCAACCGTACCGCCTCCATCTCGCCGGATGTGAACGACCCCGGCAAACGCAACGTCACCTATGACCAGCTGGTGGCCGCCTATACCGAATCGACCCATGCCCTGATCGAGGGTGGCGCCGACATCATTCTGATCGAGACCATCTTCGATACCCTCAACGCCAAGGCGGCCGCTTTCGCGGTGGAAGGGGTGTTCGAGGCGCTGGGTTACAGCCTGCCGGTGATGATCTCCGGCACCATTACCGATGCCTCCGGTCGTACCCTCTCCGGCCAGACCACCGAAGCCTTCTATCACTCCCTGCGCCACGTCAAACCGGTCTCGTTCGGCCTCAACTGTGCGCTCGGACCGGATGAGCTGCGTCAGTATGTCGAAGAGCTGTCGCGTATCAGCGAGACCCATGTCAGTGCCCACCCCAACGCCGGGCTGCCCAACGCCTTTGGCGAGTACGATCTGGATGCCGCCGAGATGGCGAGCCATATCCGCGAGTGGGCCCAGAGCGGTTTTCTCAATATCGTTGGCGGCTGCTGCGGCACCACCCCGACCCATATTCGCGCCATGGCGGACGCCGTGGCGGGCCTCAAGCCGCGCGCGCTGCCCGAGCTGCCGGTGGCATGCCGGTTGTCGGGTCTTGAGCCGCTGATCATTACCCCTGATTCCATGTTCGTGAACGTGGGTGAGCGCACCAACGTCACCGGTTCGGCCAAGTTCAAGCGGTTGATCAAGGAGGGGCTCTACGACGAGGCGCTGGATGTCGCGAAGCAGCAGGTAGAGAGCGGCGCCCAGATCATCGACATCAACATGGATGAGGGGATGCTGGACGCCGAAGCGGCCATGGTGCGCTTCCTCAATCTCATCGCCGGTGAGCCGGATATAGCCCGGGTGCCGGTGATGATCGATTCCTCCAAGTGGGAAGTGCTGGAAGCGGGCCTCAAGTGTGTGCAGGGCAAGCCGGTGGTCAACTCCATCTCCATGAAGGAGGGAGAGGAGAAGTTCATCCAGCAGGCCAGACTGCTGCGTCGCTACGGCGCAGCAGTTATCGTGATGGCGTTTGACGAGAAAGGTCAGGCTGATACCCGCGCCCGCAAGTTCGAGATCTGTCAGCGGGCCTACCGCATTCTGGTGGATCAGGTTGGTTTCCCGCCGGAAGACATCATCTTCGATCCCAACATCTTCGCGGTGGCGACCGGCATCGATGAACACAACAACTACGCGGTGGACTTCATCGACGCGGTGAAGGACATCAAGACGAACCTGCCCCACGCCATGATCTCCGGCGGCGTCTCCAACGTCTCGTTTTCATTCCGTGGCAACGAGCCGGTGCGTGAAGCCATTCACGCGGTCTTCCTCTACCACGCCATCAAGAACGGCATGGACATGGGGATCGTCAACGCCGGTCAGCTCGCCATCTATGAAGACATTCCGGCGGAGCTGAAAGAGAAGGTCGAGGCGGTAGTGCTCAACCTCAATGACAACGCCACCGAAGAGCTGCTGGCCATCGCCGAGAAGTATCGCGGTGCCGGTGCCCAGGCGGAGGATCCGCGGGATCAGGCATGGCGCAGCTGGCCGGTGGGCAAGCGGCTGGAGCACGCACTGGTCAAGGGGATCACCGACTTTATCGAAGAGGATACCGAAGAGGCGCGCGCCGGGGCCGAGAAGCCGCTGCACGTCATCGAGGGGCCGCTGATGGATGGCATGAACGTGGTCGGTGACCTGTTCGGTGCGGGCAAGATGTTCCTGCCGCAAGTGGTGAAATCGGCCCGGGTGATGAAGCGGGCGGTGGCCTATCTGCAGCCCTATATCGAGGCAGAAAAATCGGGCGGCTCCAGCAATGGCAAGATCGTACTCGCCACTGTGAAAGGGGATGTGCACGACATCGGCAAGAACATCGTCGGGGTGGTGCTGCAGTGCAACAACTTCGAGATTGTCGACCTCGGGGTCATGGTCTCCTGCGAGACCATCCTCAAGACCGCGCGGGAAGTGGGCGCCGATATCATCGGGTTGTCTGGCCTCATCACTCCGTCGCTGGACGAGATGGTGCACGTGGCCAAGGAGATGGAGCGTCAGGGCTTCAAGCTGCCGCTGCTGATCGGCGGTGCCACCACCTCCAAGGCGCACACTGCGGTGAAGATCGAGCAGAACTACTCCGAGCCGGTGGTCTATGTCTCCAACGCCTCCCGCGCGGTGGGGGTGGCCCAGAGCCTGCTCAGTCCGGATCTCAAGGCGGCGTTTGTCGCCCGCATCGACAAGGAGTACGAGATTGCCCGGGATCAGCACGCCCGCAAGCAGCCGCGCTCCCGCCCGGTCAGTCTGGCCCACGCTCGTGCCAACCGGCACAAGCTGGACTGGGTTGGCTACCAGCCGCCCAAGCCTCGCGAGCCGGGTGTGCAGAAGTTCGAGAATGTACCCATTTCGGTGCTGCGCCCCTACATCGACTGGACGCCGTTCTTCCTCAGCTGGGAGCTGGCAGGTAAGTATCCGCGCATCCTCGAGGACGAGATCATCGGCGAGGAGGCGACCAAGCTGTTTGCCGATGCCAACGCCATGCTCGATCAGTTGGAAAAGGATCAGAGCGTGCGCTGCGCCGGTATTATCGGCCTGTTCCCGGCCAACGCAGTGGGGGACAGCATCGAGGTCTATAGCGACGAGTCGCGCAGCGAAGTCATCAAGGTGCTGCACCACCTGCGTCAGCAGAGTGAGAAGCAGGGCTTCCCCAACTACTGTCTGGCGGACTATGTGGCGCCGAAAGAGAGCGGCAAAGCCGACTGGATCGGCGCCTTCGCGGTGACCGGCGGCATCGGTGAGGAGGCTATCGCCAAGGCTTACAAGGCGGATCACGATGACTACAACGCCATCCTCATTCAGGCGGTGTGCGATCGCCTCGCCGAGGCGTTTGCCGAGTACCTGCACGAACAGGTGCGCAAGGTGCATTGGGGTTATGCCCCTGATGAAGCCCTCAGCAACGAGGAGCTTATTCGCGAGAACTATCAGGGCATCCGCCCGGCACCCGGTTATCCGGCCTGCCCGGAGCACACCGAAAAGGGCAGCATCTGGGAGCTGCTGGAAGTGGAACAAGCCATCGGCATGCAGCTCACCGAATCCTATGCCATGTGGCCGGGGGCGGCGGTGTCGGGCTGGTACTTCTCCCACCCTGACAGCAAATACTTCGCGGTAGCGCAGATCCAGCAAGATCAGGTGGAAGATTACGCCGCCCGCAAGGGGATGACGTTGGCAGAGGCCGAGCGCTGGCTCGCCCCCAATCTCAATTGAGGTGCTGATGAAGATTGGCTTGGTTGGTTTGGGGAGCATTGTCGAAACCGCCTATCTACCGGCCTTGCACACCCTTAGTGCCGAAGTGCGGCTATGGGGTTTTGACCCAGCCCGCAGCCTGCCGGGGGTGACCTCGTTGCCAACCCTTGAGGCGCTGCTGGCGCAGCCCCTCGATCGGCTGGTGATTGCGACCCCCTCTCTGCTGCATCTGCCGGTGCTGGAGCAGGCGCTGGAGAGCGCCATTCCCTTGATTCTGGTGGAGAAGCCGGTGGTGGCGACGTTGGCCCACCAAGCCAGATTGCAACAGCTGCTGGCCGATCCGCAGATCGCCGCCCGGGTGCTGGCACTGGATCACTGGATGGCCCGCAATGCCGTTCAGCGGTTGTTGCGTGGGGCGTTGGATGACAGCTGGCAGCCGTGCACTCAACCGAACCCTTCGTCGAACTTTCAGCCAAATACTCCACTGTTTGGCACGATTGCACCTGTCACGCTGGCGGAGGTCGCGTTGGTAGAGGGCTTCTTGCTGGAGCCATGTGGCATGGATGATGAGGGGCGTCCCTATGCCCTCAACTTTGCCACCGGCGAGCCGGATCGGCGGGTGCTGTGTCACCCAGACGGGGTGATCCTAGATATCGGTACCCATCTGCTGGCGATGATCCGCGAGCTGCTGGTGGCCCTCGACGGCGATGACCGGCTGACGCTGGTGGCTGAAGGGGTGGTCGATCGATTGGGCCAACCCATTACCCGTGGCGATCTGGAGAGTGCTGAAGGGCGTGCCTGTCTGCGCGGCGAAGCATCCGGTGTTCCGCTGGTCCTTTGGCTCGACAAGTACGCCGGGCCGGGTATCGAGCGCAAGGGGTTGGTTCTGCACCTCAAGGATGGACGGCGTATCGAGCTGTTTCGCAGCGGTAATCAGGAGTGGCTGGACTATTACGGGGAGACATGTGGCAGCGACAAGCGCGACCAACACCTGCATGGGCCCGAACACCTGTCGGTAGAGGCGCAACGGTGGCTGCATGAAGGGCCGCTCTATCGCGACTGCATCGCGCAAACCCTGCTGGCGCCCCTGCCTGCTGAAGGCTGGGGTGGGGCCACGACGCGCCGGTTGCAAGAGGTTACCCTGCTGCTCACCTTGCAGCAGCAGTTGCGCGGGCCCCATTGAATCTGTTTTACGGGTAATGACAAAAAGGCAAATGGTGAGGGGAAAGGATTGGCGTTGTCAGCGCTCCGTGGCACCTTATACTCTCCAGCCCGATTATCAGGTCTGTCATTTTCATGAAGATTGCCATTTTATCCCGTGAGCCGAAAAACTACTCCACCTGTCGTCTGGTTGAGGTTGCTCAGGCGCGCGGTCATCAGGTCGAGGTGCTCGACACCCTGCGCTGCTATATGAATATCGCTTCCCATAACCCCTCCATTCACTACGAGGGTGGGGAGCTGGGCAGTTATGACGCCGTGATCCCCCGGATCGGGGCCAGCATTACCGCCTACGGCACTGCCGTGCTGCGCCAGTTCGAAATGATGAACACCATGGCCCTCAACAGCTCGGTGGCCATCAGCCGCTCCCGCGACAAGCTGCGGGCGATGCAGCTGCTCTCCCGCCACGGCATCGGCCTGCCGGTGACCGGCTATGCCCACAGCACCCACGACGTGCCGGATCTCATCACCATGGTGGGTGGTGCACCGCTGGTGGTGAAGCTGCTGGAGGGGACCCAGGGGATTGGTGTGGTGCTCTGCGAAACCCAGAAGGCTGCCGAGAGCGTGATCGAGGCCTTTATCCAGACCAATAACAACATCCTGGTGCAGGAGTATATCCGCGAGGCCAATGGCGCCGACATCCGCTGTTTGGTGGTCAATGGCAAGGTGGTGGCTGCCATGCGCCGTCAGGCCCAGCCGGGGGAGTTTCGCTCCAACCTGCACCGTGGCGGCACCGCCGAGGCGATCAAGATCACCCCGGAAGAGCGCGCCACCGCCGTACAGGCCGCCAAGATCATGGGGCTGGATGTGGCGGGGGTGGATATCCTGCGCAGCGCCCGCGGCCCGCTGGTGCTGGAGGTGAACTCCTCCCCCGGCCTGCAAGGGGTGGAAGCCGCTTCCGGCAAGGATGTGGCAGGCAAGATCATCGAGTTCCTCGAACTCAAGGCGAGCCGCAAGAACAAACCGGCGGAGTGAGCCTCGGGCTTGCAGCTATCAGATAGAAACAGGGCGCCCTTGGGCGCCTTGCTTGTTTCTGGCTGGTGCCGCAGCGCCCTCACCCTAGCCCTCTCCCGGAGGGAGAGGGAACTGTTCGGCGGCGATCATCGCCAGCCTTGCGCTGAAAACGCCATCCTCCAGCCGGGTCTCGATCTGCCAGCCCAGCTTCTCGCAGATACGCTGGATGATGGTGAGGCCGCAGCCGTAGCCAAGGATCTGATCCGGCGCTGCCGCCGTCGGGTTGCTGATGGTGAGCACCGGGCCACACAGCTCGATCTCGATATGCCCCTCGGCATAGCTCAGGGCATTTTTCAGCAGGTTGCCGAGGGCAATGGCGAGCAGGGAGAGGGGGGCATTCACCTCGCTGGTTTCGTCCAGAGTGAGGCGAATGTCGAGAGCCTCCCGCTGCAACAGCGGGGCGAGGCGGGCCAGCTCCTGGCGGATCAGCGGGGTCACCTGCTGCAGTGGCCGCTCGACCTCCTCCTTGCGACCCAGCAGCAGGAAGGTTTCGGTGAGCAGCGCCATCTCGTCGGCGGCGGCGCGGATGCGGGTGGTGGCGCGGGCTGCCGGAGCAGGCAGATCCGTCACCTTGCCGAGCAGGGCGGCCGAGCCCTGAATCACCATGTTGGGAGTGCGCAGCTCGTGGCTGGCGAAGCGGCTGAACTCCTGCTCGCGGGCGAATACCGCGCTCACCTCCTGTTTACCGGCCAACAGTGCCAGTTCGATATCGCGCAGCTCCTGCCAGGGGGCGTCGGGCTCGAAATCTGCCTGATCCGGAGTGAGGTGGGCGACCCTGTGCTGCAGCCGTTGCAGCGGCCCGGTGATATGACGTACCAGCCAGATGCCGAAGCCAAGGCAGCCAAGCAGCAGTGCCAGCCCGATCAGCCAGGTTGCGGCGCGCAGCTTGTCTTCGTAGGGATCGAGGTAGTCGTCGGCATCGTCGTTGAACACCAGATAGAGCATCCCCTCTCCGGAGGGGTGGCGGGCGACCAGAAAGTGTTTGTCCTCCTTGCCCAGCTGATGCTCGAAAAAGCCGGGGGTCCGGTAGGGCCGCAGCCACTTCGGCAGGCGGCCCGCCTCGGTCCAGTAGCTGGAAAACAGCCTGGGACTCGGGGCCGCCGCGGCCGGGCCGAGCCGCAGCCAGTCATCGCTGTAGCGGGTCACTTCCGCCTCCAGCCAGTGGCGCAGACTCAGCTCCTCCATCTTGTCTTCGGCCACCATCATCAGGCCGGAGAGCAGGATCAGCAGCACCACGCCCGCGCCCCCGAGCGCCATGATCAGGCGGTGGCGCAGGCTGGGCAGGCTCATTCGCTCACCAGTCGGTAGCCCTGACCATGCAGGGTTTCCAGCATGGGTGCCGGGAAGGGTTTATCCAGCGCGTTGCGCAGGGCGTAGATGTGGCTGCGCAGGGCGTCGGAGTCGGGCTCCTCATCCCCCCAGACGGTGTCGAGCACCTCCTGACGGCTGACGATGGCGGGGGCGCGGCGGGCCAGCAGCGCGAGGATCTGGAACGGGATCTTGCCGAGCTTGAGGGGCTCACCGGCGCGGGTCGCGCGGCCGCTGGCGACATCGACCGTCAGATCGCCAAAGCTGATGGCCCCCACATCGCCGCGCGGGCCGCGCAGACTGAGGGCTTGCAGCCGCACCTCCAGCTCCTCCATGGCGAACGGCTTGACCAGATAGTCATCGCCCCCCGCCTTGAAGCCCGCCAGCTTGTCCTCCAGGCTGTCGCGGGCGGTGAGAAACAGTACCGGGGTGGCAATCCCCTGCTCGCGCAGGCGGGCTACCGTGCTGAGCCCATCGAGGCGCGGCATCATCACATCCATGATGATGACGTCGAAACGCTGCTCCTCCAGCAGTTGCAGCGCGGCCTGACCGTGATAGGCACAATCGAGGCGGTGACCGGCCAGCTCCAGATAATCCATGATGGTCTCCGCCACCTGAGGATTGTCTTCCACTACCAAAATCTTCATGCTTTGCTCTCCTGGTTGGTGAGCGTTTCACGCTCTTTTCACACCGGATATGGCATCCTGTGTGCCAGTGTAACCCCGAGGATCCCCGATGAAGAAGTCTCTCTGCGCCCTCCTGTTGCTGATCTTGTTGCCACTTGGCACCGCACAGGCGACCGAATTCAAGCTGATCGGCCGCACCACCTGGCAGCTTGGCCAGCTGATGGTCAACGGCATGCCGTTCGTGATCGACGATCAGACCCGCTTCAAGGATTGGCTCAACGAAGATGATCTCGGCGGTACCTGGGTCGAGATGAAGGGCGTGGTGGAGAACGGCGTGCGCTATGTGCGCAAGGTCGAAGCCCTCGACGAAGATGACAAGGGCGAGATGGATCTGGAAGGGCCGGTCGAAGGGGGGCGGATTTGGGGCTACACCACCTCGGACAACAGTCTGGCGCCGTTTGAAGGGCGCTGGCTCGAGCTGGAGTGCAAGTTTGACGGCATGCGCCTGAGCCGCTGCCGCGAGGATGACTGATCCGATCTTTGCGTTCCGATTAGAAATGCTCCCGAATGAAGCCCATGCTTGTCCAGCATGGGCTTTTTGTTCAGGGACGAACGAAGATGGAGCAAGCGAAAAAGTGGTGTGCATGGATGCTGGGTGTACCGCTCTGGGCGGCGCAGGCGGGAGCCGACGAATTATGGCTGGTGGAGCTGGAGCGCGATGACGGCATCCATCTGCAATTTCAGGGTATCGAGGTGGAGCGAGGCAGCGCTCCGGTTTGGCGGCAGGGGGAGATTTGGCCGCAGCCACTCAAACCCGGCGACCAGCTCTCCCTGCTGGTCGCCGACGGGGTGGCCACCCGGATTGAGCTGCTGACGGCCAGATCTCCGGCGGGATCCGGACAGTGGCAGCGGGTGCAAGATCGCCTGCAATCCTTCGATGACCGGCAGCTCACGCTGGCCACTCTGGGCACAGTATCACTCAATCCGGTTGTTCGCTGGGTCAACGGCTCGGCCGCCGATCTGCATGAAGGGAGTGCGCTGGTGCTGACCCGCGACGAACAGGGCCGCTTAAGCGAAATCCTTGTCATCAATCCGGAGGAGTAGTTGACCTGTCTACGATAGGCGGGTTTATCCTCTGCCCGTTGGATGAAGGAACCCCTATGTTGACGATTACCCGGCTGGCCAGAGAACTGGGCCTGAGCCGCACCACCCTGCTCTATTACGAACGTCTCGGTCTGCTGCTTCCCGCCCTGCGCGGGGAGAACGGCTATCGCCGCTATGGCGAGGCCGAGCTGGAACGGGGGCGGCAGATCGCCAGCTTTCGTGCCATGGGGCTGCCGCTCGAAGAGATCGGCACCCTGCTGGCGGCAAGGCAGGAGAGCCACTCCTGCCTCGATGGTCATCTGCTGCGACTGGAGCAGGAGATCGCCGAGCTGAGGCGGCAACAGCGGGCCATCATCCTCTATCGCCAACAGACACACGAGGAGATCCCCATGGTAGACAAGGCACGCTGGGTTGCCATCATGCAGGCCGCAGGCATGACCGAAGAGATGATGCGCAACTGGCATATCCAGTTCGAGAAGATGGAGCCACAGGCCCATCAGGAATTCCTCGAATCCCTGCAGATCCCCACCGCGGAGATCGCCGCCATCCGCACCTGGTCGCGCGGGGAGTAACCCGGTCCGACCACAGCACCAGCCGTTGACCCATATTGTTAACGGCTTGTGCTTTAGATTTTCCCCCTTATACTGGCGCCATCTTGTCGGAGTGCTGACCGTCGAACGACGCGAAGCTGAGACCGTTAATTCGGGATCCGTGGAACCTGATCAGGTTAAAACCTGCGAAGGGAACAAGGGTAACTTGCGGGTTACCGCGCCGGAGGAGGAACAAGCCTCTTCCGCTCATCGAAGGGGTAACCCTGATGGGTCAGGGCGCACAGGAGGGAGTCTGTCCCGTCCGGTTGTCCAGCACGTGGGGCGCCTTGCCCACAGAGTGCAGAGAGCGGGAAGTGGCAGAACAGCAGAGCGGAGATCCATCCCGCGCGCACTCCCTCCTGACATAAATACCCCGCCGCAAGTTCATCTTCTCCTCGAACTCCAGACAAGCAAACACCCATAACTTCAACCAGTTAATGTGAGTTTTGCTATGTCTACTTCTGTATCTGATACCGCCAAATCCAGCCGCCGCGAGCAGCGCTCCAGCGCCCAGGCATTTATCGACAGCCTCAAGGGGATGGCTCACCCCAACTCCCGCCGCATCTTTATCGAAGGCTCCCGCGCCGATATCCGGGTGCCGCTGCGGGAAATCCAGCTGGCCGACACCTTCGTCGGCGGCACCAAAGAGGCTCCCCGGTTCGAGCCCAACGAGCCGGTGCCGGTCTATGACACCTCGGGCCGTTACGGGGAGGAGGGGGTCGCCATCGACGTGCGCTGCGGCCTGCCGCGCCTGCGGGAACACTGGGTGCTGGAGCGCGATGACACCGACGCCCTGCCGGGGCTCAGCTCCACCTTCACTCAGGAGCGTCTGGCCGACGAGGGGCTGGATCACCTGCGCTTCGAGCACTTGCCAAAACCGCGCCGTGCCAAGCAGGGCCGCCGGGTCACCCAGCTCCACTACGCCCGTGCCGGTATCGTCACTCCCGAGATGGAATTTATCGCCATTCGCGAGAACATGGGGCGCGAGCGGGTGCGCTCCGAACTGTTGCGCACCCAGCATCCGGGCCGCGATTTCGGTGCCCGCCTGCCCCAGAACATCACCCCCGAATTTGTGCGCGATGAGGTGGCCGCCGGTCGCGCCATTATCCCCAGCAATATCAACCACCCGGAAGCGGAGCCGATGATCATCGGCCGCAATTTTCTGGTGAAGATCAACGCCAACATCGGCAACTCGGCGGTCACCTCCAGCATCGAAGAGGAGGTGGAAAAGCTGGTCTGGTCCACCCGCTGGGGCGCCGACACCGTCATGGATCTCTCCACCGGCCGCTACATCCACGAGACCCGCGAGTGGATCCTGCGCAACAGCCCGGTGCCCATCGGTACCGTGCCCATCTATCAGGCGCTGGAGAAGACCAACGGCATCGCCGAAGACCTCACCTGGGAGCTGTTCCGCGACACCCTGCTGGAGCAGGCCGAGCAGGGGGTGGACTACTTCACCATCCACGCCGGCGTCCTGCTGCGCTTCGTGCCGATGACCGCCAAGCGCCTCACCGGCATCGTCTCCCGCGGCGGCAGCATCATGGCCAAGTGGTGCCTCTCCCACCACAAGGAGAACTTCCTCTACCAGCACTTCCGCGAAATCTGCGAGATCTGCGCCGCCTATGACGTGGCCCTGTCCCTCGGTGACGGTCTGCGCCCGGGCTCCGTCTATGACGCCAACGACGAGGCCCAGTTCGCCGAGCTGCGCACCCTGGGCGAGCTGACCAAGATCGCGTGGGAGTACGACGTGCAGGTGATGATTGAGGGGCCGGGCCATGTGCCGATGCACATGATCGAGCGCAACATGACCGAGCAGCTGGAGCACTGCCACGAGGCGCCTTTCTATACCCTGGGCCCGCTCACCACCGACATCGCGCCGGGTTACGATCACTTCACCTCCGGCATCGGCGCCGCGCTCATCGGCTGGTATGGCTGCGCCATGCTCTGCTACGTCACCCCCAAGGAGCATCTGGGGCTGCCCAACAAGGAGGATGTGAAGCAGGGGCTGATTACCTACAAGATCGCCGCTCACGCCGCCGATCTGGCCAAGGGGCATCCGGGCGCCCAGATCCGCGACAACGCCATGTCCAAGGCGCGCTTCGAGTTCCGCTGGGAGGATCAGTTCAATCTGGCCCTCGACCCCGACACCGCCCGTGCCTACCACGACGAGACCCTGCCGCAGGAGTCCGGCAAGGTGGCTCACTTCTGCTCCATGTGCGGGCCCAAGTTCTGCTCCATGAAGATCACTCAGGATGTGCGCGACTACGCAGCCAAGCTTGAAGCGGTGGAGATCAAGCTGGTCGGTATGGATGGTCAGCAGGAGCAGGTGGTGGCTCAGGTGGAGAGCGGCATGGCCCGCATGGCAGAGACCTTCAAGGAGACCGGTGGCGAGATCTACCATCAGGCGGCGGCGCTGAAACAGGCCGCAGGGGAGGAGGCGTGAGCTGCGCAAGCGGGGCTGTCAGCCCCGCCGATCTGTCGCCCGTGACGGACTTGCTGCCTGTGGTCTGGACCATTGCCGGTTCCGACTCCGGCGGCGGTGCCGGTATTCAGGCCGACTTGCACACATTGCACGACCTCGGCGTGCACGGCTGCTCGGTTATCTCCGCCATCACCGCCCAGAACTCGGTGGCGGTGAAGATGGTCGACCCCGTGCTGATGCAGACCTTCACCGCCCAGATTGACGCCCTCAGCGTCGATCTGCCACCCGCCGCCATCAAGATCGGCCTGCTGCCGACCCGGCTCCATGTCGAGGTGCTGGCCCGCCGACTGGCGGCCATCGAGGCTCCCTTCGTGGTCTACGACCCGGTGGCCATCGCCAGCACCGGCACCCCGATGGCGGAACCCAATATGCTGGCGGCGGTGCGCGAGCAGCTGTTGCCGCGCCTCTCCTTGATCACCCCCAACGGCCCCGAGCTGGAGGCCCTGACCGGTCTGCCGGTCAGCAGCCCCGAGCTGGTGCGCCTCGCCGCCCGGCGGCTGCGTGAACTCGGCGCCCGTGCCGTGCTGGTCAAGGGCGGTCATCTGGAGTGGAGCGGCGAGCTCTGCCTCGACTACTACCAGGATGCGCAGCGCGAGTTCTGGCTGGCGGCGCCGCGCCTGAATACCCGCCACGGCCACGGCACCGGCTGCTGCTACGCCAGCGCTATCGCCGCCGTGGTGGCGCAGGACTACCCGGTGGAGGACGCCATCACCCTCGCTCGTGCCTACCTGCAACAGGGGTTGGCGGCGGCGCAAGGAGTGGGGGCAGGCCCGGGACCCATCGCCCATCTCGGCTGGCCCGCCGATCTGGCTCACTTCCCCCGCGCCGTATTGGCGGGTTCAACCCTCGATCACCGCTTCGGGCTTTATGAGACAAGCAGCGCCCGCCTGCCGGAGGGCTCCTTTGCGCCGACCGAACACAACCTCGGCCTCTATCCGGTGGTGGATTCGGTCAAATGGCTGCGCCGCCTGCTGGGGGCTGGGGTCAAGACCATCCAGCTGCGGATCAAGAATCTGCCCGCCGCTCAGGTGGCACCGGCCATTGCCGAGGCTGTGGCGCTCGGCCGCCGCCATGGGGCGCGGCTCTTTATCAACGACTACTGGCAGCAGGCCATCGAGGCGGGTGCCTGGGGCGTGCATCTGGGACAGGAGGATATGGAGACCGCCGATCTCGCCGCCATTCAGGGGGCCGGGCTGCGCCTTGGCATCTCCACCCACGGCTACTTCGAGCTGATGCGGGCGCGCGAGCTGGCCCCCTCCTATATCGCGCTGGGCCATATCTTCCCGACCAACACCAAGGCGATGCCTTCGCGTCCGCAGGGGTTGGTGCGGCTGCACCACTACCGCGCTCTGATGGCGGAGTGGCCGACGGTAGCCATCGGCGGCATCAGCGAGGAGCGGGTGGCGGCGGTCAAGGCGAGCGGAGTCGGCAGCATCGCGCTGGTCTCGGCGATCACCGCGAGCGACGACTGGCAGGGGGCGACCGAGCGGCTGCTCGCTGCCGTGGGGGCGGGGGATGAGCCACGCTCGGCTTCTGCCATAAGGGAGGTGGAACATGCTCTCTGGTGCTGAGTATTTGCGCGATTCAGCCCGCCAGCTTACCTCGCTGGCCGGATGGGGAGGCACTGATGTTGGCTGATGCTGAATACCTCAGATATGGCCGCCAGCTGATGCTGGCGGAAGTGGGGGAGGTGGGTCAGGCGCGGCTCAAGGATAAATCGGTACTGATCGTCGGTCTCGGCGGGCTCGGCTCGCCGCTCGCCCTCTATCTGGCCGGGGCCGGGGTGGGCACCTTGTGGCTGGCCGATGGCGATACGGTCGATTCCAGCAACTTGCCGCGCCAGATCCTGTTCGATAGCGAGGCGGTCAACCACTCCAAGGCGGAGCTGGCCCGCGAGCGCTTGGCGGCCCACAACCCGCTGGTGGAGCTGATCTCCATCAACCAGCGGCTCGATGCCGCCAACCTGCCGGAGTTTGTGGCCGAGGTAGATCTGGTGATCGACTGCTGCGACAACCTCGCCACCCGCCAGGCCATCAACGCCGCCTGCGTGGCTCAGGACAAGCCCTGGATCTCCGCCGCCGCAGTGGGTTGGCAGGGGCAGCTGATGGCGCGCACAGGTACGGAGCACGCCTGCTACGCCTGCCTCTATCCGCTGGATACCAAGGTGAGCCAGAGCTGCGAGAGCAGCGGCGTCACCGGCCCGCTGGTCGGGGTGATGGGCTCTTTGCAGGCGCTGGAGGCACTGAAGCTGCTGCTCGGGATGCCAAGTCCGGTCGCTGGCACTCTGCGCCGCTTCGATGCCCTGACTCATCAGTGGCAGACCCTCACTCTGGCTCCCGACCCCGATTGCCCGGTTTGCGGGCTGCGCCGATGCCCGACACACGATAAGGAGATCACCCCATGACCTTGACCATTCGACTCAACGATAAAGCCCAGTCGCTGACGGCAGGGCTGAGTGTGGCCGACCTGCTGGCGGCGCAAGACGTTAATCCACAGGGGGTGGCGGTGGCCCTTAACGGTGCCGTGCTGCCCCGTGGCCGCTGGGCCGAGACCCGTCTCAATGACGGAGACGAACTTCACCTCTTCACCGCCATTGCGGGAGGCTGACATGCTGACCATTGCCGATCACACCTTCTCTTCGCGCCTCTTTACCGGCACCGGCAAGTTTGCCCGCCCGGAACTGATGGCCGCCGCCATCGAGGCGAGCGGCTCCCAACTGGTCACCATGGCCATCAAGCGGCTCGAGCCGGGCAAGGCTCACGACGATATCCTGAGCCCCTTGCAGCAACTCGGGGTCAAGCTGCTGCCCAACACCTCCGGCGCCAAGACCGCCGCCGAGGCGGTATTTGCCGCCCATCTTGCCCGCGAGGCGCTGGGGACGAACTGGCTCAAGCTGGAGATCCACCCCGATCCCCGTTATCTCTTGCCCGATCCCATCGAGACGCTGAAAGCCGCCGAGCAGCTGGTGAAAGAGGGCTTTGTGGTACTGCCCTACTGCGGCGCCGACCCCGTGCTCTGCAAGCGGCTGGAAGAGGTGGGCTGCGCCGCCGTGATGCCGCTCGGCGCCCCCATCGGTTCCAATCAGGGGCTGGTGACCCGGGAGTTTCTCGCCATCATCGTCGAGCAGGCCAATGTGCCCGTGGTGGTGGATGCGGGCATCGGTGCACCGAGCCACGCGGCCGCCGCCTTTGAACTGGGCGCCGATGCCGTGCTGGTCAACACCGCCATCGCGGTGAGCGGCGACCCGGTCGCCATGGGTCGCGCCTTTGCGCTGGCCTGCACCGCCGGTCGCAGCGCCTATGAGGCAGGCCTTGGCGCCCGCGCCCAGCAGGCGCAAGCCTCCAGCCCGCTCACCGATTTTCTGGGGGCGTTATGAGTCATGATGCTGGTGCGATGGGTCGCTCCGAGCCTTCTGCACAACCTCAGGTGCTCCCGAGTGATAGCCCCCCTCTCGGCTCTTCACAAAATAAGGGAGAGGGGCTGGGGGTGAGGGCTAAGGAGCCTTCCTTTCTCGACCGATGGCAGGAGCTGGATTGGGACGATATCGGCATGCAGATCCGCGCCAAAACTGCCGCCGATGTGGCACGCGCCCTGAGTGCCCCGCGCCGCACGCTGGCCGATTTTATGGCGCTGATCTCGCCAGCTGCCGAGGCATTTTTGCCGCAGATGGCAGCCGAGGCCGAGCGGCTCACCCGCCAGCGTTTTGGCAACACCATCGGCTTCTATGTGCCGCTCTATCTGTCGAACCTCTGCGCCAACGACTGCACCTACTGCGGCTTCTCCATGAGCAACCGCCTCAAGCGCAAGACCCTGAATGCAGAGGAGATAGAGCGCGAGTGTCTGGCCATCAAGGCGCGCGGTTTTGACAGCGTGCTGCTGGTGACCGGCGAGCACGAGCACAAGGTGGGGCTCGCCTATTTTCGCGAGGTGATGCCCATCATCCGCCGCCACTTCAGCACGGTGGGGATGGAGGTGCAGCCCCTCTCGCAGGCCGACTATGCCGAGCTGAAGAGCCTCGGTCTCGACGCCGTCATGGTCTATCAGGAGACCTACCACGCCCCCACCTACGCCCGCCACCATCTGCGTGGCAACAAGCGGGACATCGGATGGCGCCTCGCCACGCCGGATCGGCTGGGCCGCGCCGGTATCGACAAAATCGGCTTGGGGGCGCTGATCGGTCTCTCCTCGGACTGGCGCGCCGACAGCTACTTCGTCGCCGAGCATCTGAGCTGGCTTGAGCGCCACCACTGGCAGAGCCGCTATTCGCTCTCCTTCCCGCGCCTGCGCCCCTGCACCGGTGGGCTGGAGCCTGCCGTGGTCATGTCGGATCGCCAGCTGGCCCAGCTTATCTGCGCCTGGCGCCTCTTCTCGCCCACGCTGGACTTGTCCCTCTCCACCCGCGAGTCAGCCACCTTTCGCAACGGTGCGGTGCGCCTTGGCATTACCCAGATGTCGGCCGAATCGCGCACCCAGCCGGGGGGCTATGCCGAGGGGGATAAAGAGGAGCTGGAGCAGTTTGCCATCCACGACGACCGTCCGGTCGGTGAAGTGGCGGCCGCCGTGCGGCAGGCGGGGTTGCAGCCGGTGTTCAAGGACTGGGAACCGTTTTTGGGTCGCTAACGACGTTTACACCTGCGGTAACAGATAGCGGCAAGCAGATCGGAGGGGCAGATCCCCGCCACTGCTTGCCGTTTCCTTTTGCCTGCGGCCGCAGGATTGTCTCTCTGGTGTAACGATGTTTATAACTGTCGTCTCACCAGTGCAAAAATCGTGAGTGCGGGTCAGCTTATTGAATGGGTCATTGCGACCATAAGCAATGGCCGATTTGGGGCAAGGGGTGGCCGGTGGCGGCTATGTAGCCTGCGTAGGGTGCAATAAGCGGAGCGCATTGCACTGTTTTTGTTTGGTGGAGTTGGGTACCGTTTTTGAACCGCTAAAGACGCTGATTCCCAGTGATAACAGACCGCGGCAGCAAATCGGAGGGATAGATAACCGCACTGCTTGCTGCTGTTGTTTATGAGTTGCCAGTTGTTCTAACCAGATAAATTGGTTTCTGAATGCAATATACGAGGTACAGTGAGAAACGAGAATCGTGATAGATATTAACCATAAGTAGAATATCTAGACTTATCATAAATATGCCATACAATACCCATAAGTTGGCAATTCTTGGCATATATCATGATCAGACAGATTACCATTACTAACTTTCGCTCTATACGTAAAGAGACAATATCCACGGAAGAAATTACTACTCTAGTGGGTAAAAATGACGCAGGGAAATCAAACCTCCTTAGAGCATTAAATTTATTTTTTAATGGTAAGACTGATGCCGATGCTGACTATAATTTTCACTCTGACTTTAATATCAATGCAATTGTTCAGCAAAGGAAAGCGAAGGAGATTAAAGTCGAGTTGGTTCTTAAACTTCCGCGAAGTTATCGTAAGCCAGAGCAACCTGATACCGTATATTGGAGTAAAACATGGCGTGCGGATGGTTTTCACGATGAAGTGCAACAGCACTGTGAAATTAAAAGTGGCGTTGTAGTAAATAAAAAGAACTTCCCTAAAAGAAGTAAAATACCTAGTCTGTTGAAAAGCATTAACTACATATATATCCCAGCAATTAAGGATGCTAATTTTTTCCGAGACCTGCAAGGTAAGCTATACGATGTGCTAGCTATTTCATCTGAACAAGGATTACATGCATCAGCTAATAGTTTTGAGCAAGAGATCAATCAGCATATCAGTGAGTTGATGGGGGAAATTGATACTGTTTTCGCTAGTAGCAACAATGAAATCAAACTCCCTCAAAATTTAAGAAATATCTTTGGCGCCCTTGAGTTTAAAGCCGACAATATACCTTTAAGCCGTAGAGGCGATGGGATAAAAATTAGGCATATTCCCATGATGCTTTCATTTATTGCTCTGAAACAGCAAAGCATTGGTGCAAAAATAACTATTCGACCTCAGATCTGGGGATTTGAAGAACCTGAAAATAATGTTGAATTCTCAACGTGCTTTGAACTTAATAACCAGTTGGTCGAGGCAGCTAAGAAACATACGCAGATATTTATAACAACACACTCACCTGCTATATACTCACTTTCGTTTAATTCTTCATTGCCATCGGGTCTAAAGAGTATTAGCTATTATGTTGATAAAAAGGGGCATGATACTAAGCTACAATCATGTAGTGAGCATGACCTTCACGGTAATACAGGATTTCTAAATCTTGTAACGCCATTAATTGAAGAACATAGGAAAGTATGGCAAGAGAGAGAAGATGAATATAAGAGTACATTAGGTGCTTTGTCATCTCAATTGGCAGTGTCTTCCAAGCCAAGATTATTTCTTGAGGGTGTTAGTGATCGTGTTGTAATTAATAGGGTTCTGCAGTATTTAAATCGAGCAGATGAAGTTTTTATTGATGTTCCAGATAATGCTTATAATAGTGCAAATGCTGCTAGTGATAGAGCCAAGGCATTTTACTTGCTTCAGAAACATGAGAAAACAAAAATTTTAGGCCTTCTCCTTCTGGATGATGATGCAGCTGGTAAAGATGCAAAAACTCAATTAACAGAGTTTTTTAAGGGACAACAATCACCCGTGAGTGCAGCAACATATCCTCCACATGAAGCTCCTAAGCAGCTGAAAGCTAAAGGTTATGTGTGGAGAGTGGAATTGGAACACCTCTATCCAGAGAATATTTGGAATTATGCATTAGAACAATTTTGGCTTGAAGAAATTCTTGATGAAGAGCAAAAATTTACTGATGGTAAGCGTAAAGAGCTATTTAATAATGGTATAAGCCCAATTACATATAAGGCTGATTTGTCAGGTTACCAGAGATTTATCGTTGATTATGCTTTCACACATCAAGGTAAACGTCATGTAAGTCAATACATTGAGAACATGAGTGATGATGAATTACTTTCAAAAGGTATTGTTGCGGCTTTCGAACCGGTGATTGAAATAATTGTTAAAAAGCTAAGGCTGTCACCTATTGCATTAGAAAAAACAACCGCCGAAAACTCAGAATCACCCTTTATCCTGACGAGAGCATAGCGAACGAATCTCTAGCCAGATGACAGAATGTTTATTATTTCGTCCGTAGCGTTGTGGGTTATCGGATTAAGAGGTGACGAAGGGGGAGATCACCTATCACCGTTCACCTCAGATAACGTTATAGAATTCTCCTTATCACAGACGTCAGCTGGAATAAGAGCGTAGATATGCGCATCCATCGGCTGTCCATGGAGGAAAATGCGATTCCTTGCCCGACACTCGAAGGTGGCCCCGGCAGTGATGGCAACGGCTTCGCTGGCGGTGTTGCCAACCCCCATCACGATCTCCAGCCGAAATAGCCCCAACCGTTCAAAGCCAAATTCACGCAGCAGGGCGACCGCCTGCCGGGCGATACCTTGTCCTTGGTGGGATTGGCGCACCCAGTAACCGATATTGCCGTAGCGATGATGGGGCGACAGCTGGTTGATACCTGCGCCACCCAAGAGCTGGCCGGTGGTGGCGCAGAAAATGCCCATATCAAAGGCTCGTCCTGCTGCGCGATCCTGATCGCAGCTGGCAAACCACTCCAGCGCGCTCTCCCGAGTAAATGAAGGGGAGCACCAGCTCATCCATTTGCCGACCGTCTCGATGGATTCGTGGGCCGCGCGGACAAACTCGTCGGCATCGGCCGGTTCGAACGGGCGGATCACGAGTCTGGCGTTGGTAAGGCGCGGGAGTGTCATCACTTGTCCTGCTTTTTCAGAAAGTAACTGATATGCCCCGGCGGCATATCGGGTAGCTGACCAAAGACCTCGTAACCCTGCTTCTGATAGAAGGGGAGGGCCTGAAAACTGGTGGTTTCCAGATGGTAGTTGCTGATGCCCTTGCTTTGGGCGTACAGCTCCATGGCGCCGAGCAGGCGGCCGCCCCAGCCATCGCGGCGGATGCTTTCATCGATCCAGAGCCAGTCGACGTGCAGCCAGCCCCACTTGATGTCGGCGATGATGCCGCCGTGTACCTTACCCTCTTCATCCTTGATAAAGCTGGCGATCCGCTCGCGCAAATGGGTGCCGGCGTGACCCGTGTTGAAGCCCGAGAGACCAATGCGCAGCGCTTCGATCTCATCGTCCTGAGGCGGTTGGGGTGGGGTTAGTTGCATAGTGCTTCCTGCTTGATGGTGATTGTCTCTATAGGGTTGCCGCTTCCAGCGCGGCTATCTCGCCGCCGCTGATAAGCGGCAGGTTGCGGCTGATCTGCTCCACCGGCCAGTCCCACCAGGCGATGGCGTTGAGACGGGCGATGGTGTCGTCGTCGAAGCGGTAGCGGATCACCTTGGCGGGGTTGCCGCCGACCACGGCGTAGGCGGGCACGTCGCTAGTGACCACGGATCGGGCGGCGATAATGGCGCCGTTGCCGACCTTTACCCCCGGCATGATCAGGGCGTCATAGCCAATCCAGACATCGTTGCCGATCACGGTATCGCCCTTGTAGGGCAGGCTGCCCGGGGCGGGTGCGGCGCTTTCCCAACCGTTGCCGAAGATAAAGAAGGGGTAGGTGGAGAAGCCGGAGGTCTGGTGATTGGCGCCGTTCATGATGAACTTCACCCCGCGGGCGATGGCGCAGAACTTGCCGATGATGAGCTTGTCGCCGACGAAGGGGAAGTGGTAGAGGACGTTGCGCTCGAAGCCCGCCGAATCCTCCGGGTCGTCGTAATAGGTGTAGTCACCCACCTCGATATTGGGCCCCTTGATGGTGTTCTTGATAAAGCACACTTGGGGGAAGCCGTTCATGGGGTGGGGATTGGCGGGATCTGGCCCGTGCATGGTGCTCTCCTTTCGGGTCTGTTGGCTCTGTACCGTAAAGGAAGGTGGTGGCGGAGTGCTACCTTTTTCACTCCCGATTTCGCGTTTGTGCAACAACCTGGTTGGCTACCGCAGCACCGGGATGGCGTGGCGGTGCGGAAAAAGTGCGCCTGCCCGGATCGCTGGGTGAGTTTGGTCTCATTGCGATCCCATCCGGTTGGCGAAGCTGAAATGTATGTAATGTTCCTACACTTAACGTCTGTTGAGTAAAGTGCCGCGATCTTCTCTTTAGGCTCAACTAACTTACATTAAGTTGAGTTGGATCACCTATTTCTGGATTTTTGGCGCTTGCGCAAGCTGTTTCATGCCAATAACATGGTCAAAACTTAACGAGCTCAACTATTGTTAATTTCCGGAGATATTAAATGGGTGATTCTTCATCATGTGATGAGTTCCTGCTCGACGAAGAATCTTGTCATTTAATCGCCAGTTTCAAGCCTGCAGTTGAGGCTCTTTCGGCGCTATTCGGGCCTGGTTGTGAAGTGGTGCTACACGCTTTTGATAACTTGCACGCCTCGGTCGTCAAGATTGCCAACGGGCATGTCACCGGGCGGCAAGAGGGGGCGCCGGTAACCGACTTCGCGCTGACCAAGCTGCAGAGCACAGCCGGTAGTCAATGGAGTAGCTATTTCACCCGCACCAAGGAAGGGAAGGTGATGAAGTCCTCTTCGATCACGATCAAGAATCGTCATGGCAAACCGGTGGGGATGTTGTGTGTGAATTTCAGTCTGGAAACGTCGCTGACAAACCTGCTGGAAACATTCTCGCCGCCTGCGACAGCTATCCATGTGAACAATGAAACCTTTGCCAGCTCTGTGGATGATCTGGTCTCTCAGGTCATTGAAAAAGTCGATCAGGACAGTTCATTGGGTAGCAGCGTACGCAACAAGGAAATAGTGAACCGGCTGTATGACATGGGGATATTTGATATCAAGGATACGCCTCAACTGGTTGCCCGTATGTTGGGGGTTTCTCGCCATACCGTTTATTTGCATATTCGAAATCACAAATCCAGTCTGGTGAGTTCGCCAGCGTAAACCGATAGTGATGGCAGTTTGCGCATCAATTAACAATAAAAACATTTAAATTCGCTAGTAGATATACCCATGACGTGAAGGCGTGGGTACGGTTTTTATTAATTTTAATAGCAGGTCAAAAATGAATAGCAATAAAATAGCAACAATTGCCATCCATGGCGGGAATCAACATGACAAGGGTAATAATGCCATATTCCCGCCCATCACTACCGCGAGCTCTTTTATTCAGCCAAATCTCGGTGAAGGTGGTGATTATTGCTACTCTCGCTGCAGCAACCCGACTCGGTATGCCTATGAATCCGCACTGGCAGCTCTGGAAAATGGCATTTATGCCACTGCGACGGCTTCCGGTATGGCGGCAACCGCGCTGGTGCTGGAGCTGTTGCCGAAAGATGCGCACATTATCGTCATGTGTGGCGTATATGGCGGCACTTATCGCCTGTTCGAGCGGTTGCGCAAGCATACATCTGGCCTGAATTGTACTTATGTCGATTTGAATGATCTGGATGCGGTCAGCCAGCAGATCACTGAGCAGACCAAGCTCATCTGGATTGAGACGCCAACCAATCCATTGCTGACGCTGGTTGATATTGAGCAGGTTTGCCAATTGGCGAAAGAGAAAAATCTGCTTACCTGTGTTGATAATACCTTTGCCAGTGCCTGGAACCAGAGACCGCTCGAACTGGGTGCTGATATGGTGATGTTATCCGCCAGCAAATACATTGGTGGTCACTCTGACCTGATTGGTGGGGCCATTATTACCAACAAGCCGGAATTGGCGGAAAAACTCGATTTTGTAAAGACGACTGTAGGTGCCATTGCCTCACCTTTTGATGCATATCTGGCGCTGCGTGGCATGAAAACCCTGGATGTGCGTATGGAACGCCATTGCAAAAATGCCCAGCAGATCGCCGAGTATCTTGAATCACATCCCAAGGTAAAAGAGGTTCATTACCCGGGGCTTGCCTCGCATCCGCAACATGAGCTGTGCAAAAAGCAGATGCGTTCTGGCGGTGCCGTTGTCACGGTGCGTTTACACGGTGAACGTGAGGATGTGGTCAAGTTCCTCTCCGGGCTCAAATATTTCGTGCTGGCAGAGTCACTGGGTGGTGTCGAGAGCATGATCAATCACTCTGCCTCCATGTCCCATGGTTCCATGACGCCAGCCGAACGCGAGAGTATCGGAATATATGATACGACGTTGCGCTTCTCCATTGGCATTGAAGATGTTCAGGATCTTAAAGACGATCTGGCGAATGCGCTGGCGTTAATCTGATAATAAGAAGGTTGTATTTATGCACGATTATGGGGTGTGGACAATTATCACGCCGCTGGTGACTATCCTTTTAGCGATATTCACCAGACAGGTTATTTTGTCATTGCTGGCAGGGATATTTGTTGGCTTTGTTGTTATTAACCACAGTTTCTCGCTGGGGGTTGTTGCGACCGTCAACGGGATCATTGACACCTTCTCTTCACCGGCCAATACCAGAACGATTGTCTTTATGGTGCTGATTGGCGGCATTATGAGATTGATCGTTGTGACGGGTGGGGTCCGACGACTGGTGCAATTCTTGTCAGAGAACAATGGCTATATAACCAACAAAAAGTCAGTCCAGTTGCTGGCGATGGTCATTACTTCACTGATCTTTATTGAAAGCTCAGTGAACCAGCTGATCTCCGGCGCTTCGACCAAGGATTTGGCCAAGCGCTATCATGTTCCGCCAGAGAAGATGTCATACATTATTCAAACATCATGCGTCTCTGTTTGTTCATCCGTGATGATCAATGGCTGGGGGGCGGCCATGATGGGGGTGATTGGTGTGCAGATTTCCAAGGGGTTGATCGATGGTCAACCATTTGAAATTCTGGCGCACTCCATGGTTTGGAATATCATGGCTTGGCTGTCGTTGGCATCTGTCTTGTTCTATATTTTCTCCGGCGTCTCATGGGGGCCGATGAAAAAAGCCGAGCAGCGTTATGAGCTGGCCAATCATGATGTCGCGGAGACAGTCGCCGAGCATCACGATGAGGTTATCAAGCATCCGGCCAGTGACTCTTTGTGGAACTTTTTCATCCCGATCCTCTCAACGGTATTGATGGTGCCGGTCGTGCTCTATCTGACTGGCGATGGTAATTTCTCCAAGGGGAGCGGTTCCATGTCTGTCTATTCCAGTGCCATGTTCGGGACTCTGGTCTCTTTTGTATGGTTCTGGTGCCGTGGTATTTTAAATATCGAGAGCTTCTTTAAAGAGCTGTATGTTGGTTATGCCAGTATGGTAAAAATCAGCTCGGTGATGATCCTGGCATTCCTGATGGGCCATATTTCAGCCGAGCTGAACACTGGCAATTACATTGCATCGGTGACATCAGGTGTGATTTCACCCAGCTTCTCAATTGGCTTCATCTTTATCATCAGTGCCATCATGTCACTGGCAACCGGTACTTCATGGGGCACGTTTGCCATCATGATCCCGATTGGGGTGCAGTTAGGGGTCTCCTTGAATGTACCGTTTGAATATATGATTGGTGCTTCAATCGCCGGTTCTATATTTGGTGATATGACATCGCCTATATCAAGTGATGCCATTGTGGCATCAATGGCTACCAACTGCGAGCATATAGAGCATATCAGAACGCAGTTTCCCTATGCATTGGTTACCGGTGCGATAGCATTTATTGGCTATGTTATTTTAGGGTTTTCAATCTGAAGTTGAATTGTTGTCAGGCATGAGGCACTCTATCGAGTGCCTCAATTTCATATGACGACAAGTATTTTATTTGGAGATGATGATGAGTCACCTGATTGAAAAAATAAATAGTTTCCCGCGAGTTGAGCTGGTTAAATCTGCAACGCCATTAGAATATTTAGCTCGCTTCTCCGAGCATCTGGGGCGTGATGTTTATATCAAGCGTGATGATATTACCCCACTCGCCATGGGTGGCAACAAGCTCAGAAAGCTGGAGTTTTTGGTTGCCGAGGCAAAACTGAAAGGTGCAAATGTCTTGGTTACTGCTGGGGCAATTCAATCCAACCACGTACGCCAGACCGCTGCTGTCGCTGCAAAATATGGCATGCGATGTGTCGCACTATTGGAAAATCCGATCAATACCGCTTCAGATAATTATTTGCATAATGGCAATAGCTATCTGATGGATCTATTCGGTTGTGAAGTCGAGTTGGTTGACGAACTCAATGCACCCGATGAACAACTGGAAGCCGTTCGGCTGCGTCTGGAGCAACAAGGGGCAATTCCGTATGTTGTTCCTATTGGTGGTTCAAATGCGCTGGGGTCTCTGGGTTATGTTGTTTGTGCCAATGAAATTGCGGCGCAGGCGGAGGCCATGGGTATCGAGTTTGCGGCAGTCGTGGTTCCCTCTGGCAGCGCTGGCACCCATGCCGGGTTGGCGGTGGGTCTGGAGCAGTTGATGCCTGAGTGCGAATTGATCGGGGTGACCGTTTCACGAGTTGTGGCGACACAAGCACCGAAAGTGATCAAGCTCCAGCAAGAGGTTGCCGCTCTGCTCGAGGTGAATGCCGCTGCAAACATATCGCTGTGGGATGAGTATTTCCTGCCAATGTATGGCATGCCAAATGAGCAGGGTATGGCTGCAGTGAAGTTATTGGCGAGTCTGGAAGGGATTACGCTGGACCCTGTTTACACCGGTAAAGCCATGGCTGGCCTGATAGATGGCATCAAGACAGACAAGTTTGGCAAGCAGGGGCCGTTGTTATTTGTTCATACCGGTGGTTCACCTGCGTTGTTTGCTTATTATCCATCGGTATGATGTTGCGATTTTTCATAAGTGCTTAGCAAGTTTAAGTAAGGCGACTGATCGTTTTGGTGGCCTTATTTAAACCGGGAGATTACTGGTATTAGAAAGTCGATGTCTTCATTTATCCTGATAGTCCCATCGGTGTAGTGTTTATTCGAGTTCATCGATGAGCGGCCCACCAAAATAAGCTCAATAGCGTAACGAACGGAGTGCACAGCCACCCCGTTGGTGTTGATTATTGCAGTGCCAGCCACCTTATTCACTGCTCCCTTGATGGTGTTCTTGATAAAGCTCATCTGGTGAAAACCACCGATACGAAGGGAATGGGTGGTCGTGGCCTGGGACAGGGTGGCTAACCGGATTGAGCCGGTCGCTAGAGCGCCGGGAAGTAGCAGGCGGCCATGTCGATGGGGTGATCGGGGCAATCGGGTAGATAGAATTGCCAACCTGCATCGGAGAAGGCGCGCAGTTCGGTTTCGATATATTTGATGGCGAGACTCAGGGCCTGCAGGCTGTCGACGCCGTAGATAAAGGTCTTGTCGCTGAGCCCTGCCAGCTTCACTTTGCAGCGCCAGTCACCGCTGGCGGATTGGGGATCAGGTTCGGGGGCTCTGATGGCAATCTTGAGGGTGAGCTGCTCCCCTTCGGTGCTGATGGCGTCAAAGCGGGCGGTGACGATGGCGTTTTTCATCCTGTGGTTCCTTTTCCGTGGGGTCGCCATGGGGCGGCGTGCATCCTGCTGGCGGATGGGGCAATTGCCAGGCTCAAGATGGTCAGCGTAAATGAACTCTTGTGCTGAAACAATGAGATATCGTTGGACTCACGGGGTGTCAGTGCGGTGGTGAGGAAACTCCGGAGCGACAGCGGCACCAGCGAGCTATGCTCGCCAATACAGTGGCATGCTGCGAGATGTAAAGGATAGTTGGCTGTGGTCGCAGAATAATCGCTGGTGTCTATAAGGGTTGGTGACGCCTGTTGAGGCAAAATAGATAGCCCTGTTTAAAGTCGAAGTACAGGAGTTCCCGTGACACTTTCGGTATCGCAACTTTATGAAGTGATAGCCCAGCTGCCAGATCCGGTCTTCATTCTCAGTGAGGATGGCTATTACGTTGAATACATAGGCGGCACGGAGCTGCAATCCTATCAGGATGGCAATCCGCTAGCGGGCAAGCAGCTGGCGGATGTGTTGCCAGCCGAGATGGCACAGTGGGTCATGGGGCAGGTGGGCCAGTCACTGGCGAGCGGGCAGGTTCGGGTGGTGGAGTATGAGCTGGCCGCGACCGAGGTTGGGGGAATCGAGACCACTGTTGGGCCACAAGGGGTACAACGCTTCGAGGGCAAGATAGCTCCGCTACCATCCCTCTATGATGGCAAGCGGGCAGTGGCCTGGGTGACGCGCAATATTACCCGCCAGTTCGAGTTGCAGCAGCGGCTCCAGCGCCAGAGTGAAACCGACCAGCTGACCGGCCTCTACAACCGTCGTTACTTCTTCGATCACTGCCAGCAGTTGCGGGCGGGTGAAGCGCCCTGCGGCCTTATCATGCTCGACATCGATCACTTCAAGCAGATCAACGATCGTTACGGTCATCAGCAGGGAGATCTGGCGTTGCAGCGCTTTAGTGGTTGCATTGATGCCTTGTTGCGGGCGGACGATCTCTTTGTGCGCAGCGGCGGCGAGGAGTTCCTGATCCTGTTGCCACGGCAGGATGAAGCTGCTTTGCTGCAGATGGGCGAGCAGATCCGCGCCGCCGTCGCAGCGCTGCCTGCCGATCCGGTCGGCATGACGGTGAGCTTGGGCACCACCCTGGTGCTGCCGGATGAGGAGATTAATCAGGCGCTGGCCCGTGCCGATGAGTGGCTCTACCGGGCCAAGCGGGCGGGCCGCAATCGGGTTGCGCACTGTCCGGCCCCCTGACACTCTCTTTATCGTTGGCAACAAATAATCTCACTGGCTCAACTAGCAATGACTGGAGGGCATGTGAATTATTTAACTCATATTCTTGTTACTATGGTGCTAATATTCTTGGCCTGATCACTGGTCTTATTTGTGTTGTTGGACATTGGGATGAGGTTTTATCAGTATGTTATCAAACCGGCTTGAATTGGGTGTTGGATGATGGATGTGACACATCTCGTTGTCTTTTGAAACAATCTGATTCAAACAGTCATGAATTATTAACCTTGACCAGGATAGCGATTTCAACGATGGTAGCGTGGCAGCTCCGTATCCCTCTAGTGGCCCTGTTGGCCGCTGGCGGCGTTGTTTTTTCTATGTGCAGGGCGATATGCAATGACATATCTCCAGCCTGTTATTCGGGCCAATAAAAATAATGATGACAGACTAATAAGGTATATATTGCAATGAGTGTTTCTATTGCTGAAAAGAGTAACCAGGTTGCAAAAATGAAATGGGAAAAAAGTGATTCGGTATGGACTATGGGCTTATATGCCACTGCGGTCGGTGCCGGTACGTTATTTCTCCCTATTACTGTCGGCAGTAATTCGCCGGTTATTTTATTGTTTATTTTACTGCTCGCCTTTCCGCTCTCTTATTATTCCCATCGGGCGTTGAGCCGTTTTGTGCTCTCCAGTTCCCATCGGGAAGGGGATATCACCCATGTGGTGGAGGAGCACTTCGGGGCGCGGGCGGGCAAGTTGCTGATGCTGGTCTATCTGATGGCCTTCTATCCCATCATTCTGGTCTACAGCATCTCCATTACCAACGCGATCCAGAGTTTTGTGGTGCACCAGCTGGGTAATGCCGAGATCCCGCGCGGTCTGCTGGTGCTGGGGGTGATGTTGGGTCTGCATCTGATCCTGTTGGCGGGCAAGCAGATTGTGGTATCGGCCATCAGCGTACTGGCGTTACCTATGGTTGCCTTTCTGCTTGGCCTCTCCATCTATCTGCTGCCCCAGTGGAGCCTCTCCTACTTCAGCGAGAGTCAGGGGGTGGACTGGCGTGACCCGGCGTTCTGGAAATCCCTCTGGCTGATTGTGCCGGTAATGGTCTTCTCGTTCAGCCATGCACCCATTATCTCCTCCTTCACTGCAGCGCAGAAAAAGCGTTGTCATGAGAGTGCCGATCTGCGCACCAAGCGGATCATCAAATGCAGCAGCCTGCTGATTTGCGGTAGCGTGCTGTTCTTCGTGGTGAGCTGTGTGATGAGCCTGAGTCAGGCCGAGATGGCGCAGGCCCGCATCGACAATATTTCGGTGCTGTCGGCGCTGGCGAACAAGTTCTCCAATCCGCTGATCGCCTATGTGGGGCCGCTCATCGCCATTCTGGCCATGTCCAAATCCTTCCTCGGCACCTCCATGGGGGTGAGTGAGGGGACGGTGAGCATGGTGAACGGTGCCTGTCAGGGGCTGGGACTTTCCCTGCGTGAAACGACTATCGCGCGGGTCTCGTCAGTGATTCTGTTCGTGGTGACCGGGGTGATTACCTACCTCAACCCGAACGTGCTGGAGATCATCGAGAAGGTGAGCGGGCCGCTGATCGCGGTGATCCTGTTCCTGCTGCCAGCCTGCTCCATCTATCGTCTGCCCGCCCTCAAGCGTTATCGCGGGGCGAGTACCCTCTTTGTGCTGGTGATCGGGCTGCTTGCCATCTCGGCCCTTATCTACGATCTGCTGTAACGGTGGATCCCGCACAAGTCAAAAAGGGCGACCATCTGGTCGCCCTTTTCTTTGTCTCCCGTTTAGCCGAGTAGACTGGTGGCGCTCTGGCCTGCCATCAGCAGGCCGGCCGCCAGTGCGCTGAACCAGACCAGCGTCGCGCTCACCAGCAGATAGCCGCCAGTGACGAACAGACCGTCTCGCTGCAGCATGCCGGTGGCCAGCAGCAGGATGGCCCAGGCGGGCAGGGCATTGGTGAAGGGGATGGCGCCAAGGGGCAGCATCAGCAGCAGGGCGGCCAGCATGATCAGCAGGCCGTTGCAGCGGTTGATGGTGTTGCTGGCTGTCAGCGCGGGTAGGCGCGGCCTGATGTAACGGTCGATACGGGCCAGCAGGTCGGCCCCCTTGGTGAGGGTCGGCTTGAGCTGGTCGGCGGCGAAGCGGCGCTCCATCAGGATGGCGGGCAGCCAGGGCACCCGGTTGAGGGTGATGCCGATCCCGATAAAGAGGATCAGCAGGCCAAACGGGGTGCTGACGCCGGGAATCGAGACCGGCAGCAGGAAGGGGACGGTGAGCAGCACGCAGAACAGCAGCATCCCCTGCTCGCCCACCAGCGCGAGCATCTGGCGCAGGCTGATATGACTCTCCTCGATGGCATGGGCCGTGGCCCGCAGGGTATTGGCGAGGGTGTGTTGCGGGTCGTTGAGGGGGGCTGTCGCCATTTCCGGCATCCTTCTGCTGTCGGCTTGTGTCGGGCCACCATGACCCGGATTGGGCGCCAGCATACGTGGCAGAGGTTAACCGTGGATGAATGGTGCCGGGTCACACATCGCGGCAGGTGAGGAGTGGTTTTTTGGCGCCAAGAGCGGTGGGCACGCTCCCTGAACGTGACCCCGTACAGCCGTCATTTAGGATGGAAGCAGGATCTCTCTGGTATGCTTTCTGCGCAATTACATGCGGACATATTCACATGCAGAGCAGGGGGCGATGATGAAGAGAGCAGGGATCGTGATGATGGGGCTGATCCTGCCATGGGGGCAGGTCTGGAGTACCGAACAAGCGACGGGTTGGCAGGTGACGCCGTTTTTCGGCTACAGCTCCGCCATCGACTTCGAGAAGAGTGACGATGTAGTGCAGCCGATACCGCTCTCGACCTCGCTTGATTCGCTGCAGGGGCAGGGCTCCGGCAGCTGGGGCCTCTTTATCAGCAAGGAGGTGGATGATCCGGGCATGATCGAGCTGCTCTACAGCCATCAGTCCACCACCCTCTCTCCTGACCAGCCGGATCGCCTGACGGTGGATACCCTGCACTTTGCCGGTGCCTTGACCCTCTCTGACAACCTGATGGCTCCCTATATCGGCGCCGGTATCGGCGTGACCCGATTTGCTGCCTATGACAGCGAGGTGGCGCCCTCCATGTCGCTGGCGCTCGGGGTGCAACCGCGCCTCTCTGAGCATCTGGCGCTACGGGCCGAGGTGCGCGGTTATGGCACGCTGGTCAACGACAGCAATCAGTTTCTCTGCAACCCGGAACAGTGCGTGTTCAAGGTGCGGGGGGAGCTGGTAACCCAGTGGCAGGCCAACATCGGTCTCACCTTCCGTTTTTAACCTGATGATCTTTCGCCAGGGGAACCTGGCCCACACCGCGCAGTGTCTGCCTGAATCGCGGTTTGGCTGATACCTGGCCATAACGGAGTTGCCCGGCGCAATGGTGCGGGGCGGCCAGTCGTTGCGGCTCTGGGTCAGTGACAGCGACCGCGAGTATCTGTACTGGACACTCTTCGCCGTCTATCGGGTCGCTAGCCCTGATGGTGGGGACTGCTGCTGCCACAGGGTGCCAAATTGCGGCAGCACCCGCTCCTCCATCCCGTGACCAACGCCGTTATGGTGCGGTCGATACCCGGCAGACTCACGGTGAGGGGGCATCTCTTTCCACTCCTTACGGTGGGTGAAAGTAGCCTCATCTATGTCAGTCAGGCTCGGTAAACGGTGAGCGAGCCAGTCTAAACAAGCCGCCACGTCCTGTGTGATGCTCATCTGCTCTGTCTGGCCGGGACTGGATTTGCGTATTTGTGGTGCAGCAGTGACAGGCTGCCCTGTCACAGGGCGGCCGCATTCAGGTGAGCGCAGATGTTGCGCCATTTTGGTGCATCTTGACGATTTGATACGGCTAATGTAGTGATTTTAAAGGATTTAAATTTATGGCCTGCTTTATGCTTTTTTACATGTCAGACGGTCTCTTGCAGTCATCGGTGGCAGACGCACTGATGATGCAGTGGCAAGAGACATCCCCGTGCCGGGCACGGGTGTGATTCAGGCGGGTTGCAGCAACATCGGGCGGCTTGCCACAGATTCAATCAAGGAAACGGAGCCGGTCTTGCACCGGTACGACAGGGAAGGAGAGTGCTCTATGGTCAAAAAATGGATGATGGCGGGTCTGCCGATATTGATGGCGTTACTGGTGACCCCAAGTTGGGCCGACGAGGTCTCTCAGGTTCAGGCGGCGGTGGCACCGGTTGCCAGCGTGACAATCAACAAGGGTGACAACACCTGGATGCTGCTCTCGGCTGCACTGGTGATCCTGATGTCGATCCCCGGTCTGGCTCTTTTCTACGGCGGGCTGGTGCGGGCCAAAAACATGCTGAGCGTGCTGATGCAGGTCTTTACCCTGTTCTGCCTCATCTGCGTACTCTGGGTGATCTACGGCTATTCGCTGGCCTTTACCGAGGGGGGCAATTTCTACGGCTCCTTCAGCAAGCTGCTGCTCAAGGGGGTGACCCCTGACTCCATCGCCGCCACCTTCAGCAAGGGGGTCGGGATCAGCGAGTTCATCTATGTGGTGTTCCAGGGGGCCTTTGCCGCCATTACCTGTGGCCTTATCGTGGGGGCGTTTGCCGAGCGCATCAAGTTTGCCGCCGTGCTGCTCTTCTCGGTGATCTGGTTCACTTTCGCCTACATCCCGCTGGCCCACATGGTGTGGTATTGGGCGGGCCCCGATGCCTATACCAGCGCCGAGGCTGCCGCGACGGCGACTGCCACTGCCGGTTATCTGTTCCAGCAGGGTGCGCTGGACTTTGCTGGCGGCACCGTGGTGCACATCAACGCTGCCGTGGCGGGTCTGGTGGGTGCCTATCTGGTGGGCAAACGTCTGGGCTACGGTCGTGATCCCATGACCCCCCATAGCCTGACCATGACCATGATCGGCGCCTCCCTGCTGTGGTTCGGCTGGTTCGGTTTCAACGCAGGCTCCGCGCTGGAAGCCAACGGTATCGCCGCACTCGCCTTTATCAACACCTGGGTGGCTCCGGCTGCAGCTGCGCTTTCATGGACGCTGGCCGAGTGGGTGATGAAGGGGCGTCCCTCCCTGCTGGGTGCTGCCTCTGGCGCGGTCTCCGGTCTGGTGGTGATCACCCCGGCAGCCGGTTTCGTCGGAGTGGGCGGTGGTCTGATAATGGGGCTGATCAGCGGCGTGGCGGGTCTGTGGGGCGTTCACGGTCTCAAGCGCCTGCTGGGGGCTGATGACAGTCTGGACGTGTTTGGCGTGCACGGGGTGTGCGGTATTCTCGGGGCCCTGCTGACCGGCGTCTTTGCCAGTCCGGATCTGGGCGGCACCGGGGTGTGGGACTATGTCACCAATCAGGTGGCCGAAGGCTACTCCATTCTGGCGCAGGTGAAGATCCAGGCCATCGGGGTTGGTGTCACCATCCTCTGGTCCGGGGCTGTGGCGGCGATTGCCTTCAAGGCCGTCGACATGCTGGTCGGGCTGCGGGTGCACGGCGATGCCGAGCGGGAAGGGCTGGATGTGACCTCCCACGGCGAGAAGGCTTACAGCATGTAATTCCAAGCGCCAGACAACAAAAAACCGCCGGATCCGGCGGTTTTTTTATGGTTCGAGAGCAGCGGAGCGCTTAGTTCACACGCTTAGTTCACGACGGCCACGTTGATGCTGCCGTTGCCTTGGGTCATGCGAACACGGGCACCCGGTACGAAGGTGGGGCTCGCTTTTTGCACCACGACGATGGATTCGCCGTTCTCTTTCTTGATCTCCAGCTCGACGCCGTCGACCTGATTCATCTTGTTGCCGATGGCATTGCCTGCCGCAGCACCGGCGATAGCGCCACCCGCTGCAGCGATATCGCGACCGGTACCGCCACCGACTGTGCTACCCAGCAGGCCGCCGACCACGGCGCCGCCAATGGTACCCATCAGGGAGTTTTCATCGGCCTGGATCTTTACCGGGCGGGTGGAGAGGATGGTGCCATAGCTGACAGTTTGCACCTGTTTGGCGCGGTCTTTGGTATAGACATCGCCAGAGTAAACATCGCTATTGGCGCAACCAGTGATGGTAGTTGCGGCCAGCAGAGCAATAAGGGTCATACGCTTCAACATGGTGGGCCTCCTGGGCTGCATGCAATTTGAACAATCCGGTTGATGAGTTGAACTTTACTCCAACCCCGTCACACATGAAATCGGCAAAATGTAACCAATTATGCGTTCTGTAACGGGTTTTGTCCTTGAATCGCAGCTGTACCAGAGAGTTTTTTGACCAGTACCAGGCGGTCCTCTCCGGGTCCGAAATAGTCGGCTACCTCGGCAACCAGCTGGTAGCCCAATCGGTAGTAAAGGCGCTGGGCCGGGTTGGCCGGATCGACCGTGAGCCGCAGCTCGCTGATCTGCAATGCCTGCTGATTGGCTTCCATCTGGCGCATCATCCGCTCTGCCAGGCCAAAGCCGCGGGCCTCGGGCAGTACCGCCAGCGAGAGCACCCAGCCTTGCGACCGATCCTGACCAAAGCCACCCAGCAGATAACCCACCAGATTTCCCTCGTATTCGGCCACCAGCAGCAGTTCGGGCCACAAATCCATCGCCTGACGGAAGAAGAAGGCGGGGTAGACATCTTCGCCAAAGACCTTGGCATCGATCTGCCAGATGGCGTGCATGTCGGTATGGGTCGCGGGGCGCAGCAGGGGGGGGGTGTGGTGCATCAAGGCGTCTCTGGTCAATATTGGCGAAAGGTGATGCCCTGGGTCTGTACCTTGCGATCGCTGCCACCGCGCCATTGGGCGGGGCGGGCCAGCTCGCGGACATCCAGAGCGGTATAGGCAATGTCGTGGTGAAACAGGCTCTCGGCGAGCGACTGGCGCAGGGCGAGCAGCCGCGCATCGTCGAGTTGCCAGCTGCTGACCAGTTCGGGCGCGCTTTCGTGGCGATAGAGCGCGAAGTAGTAACCAAGCCAGCGGGTCGGCAGTTTATGGATCCTGGCCTGGGTCAGCAACTGTCCTGCGCTGTATTGCTCGCAGGCTCCATACTCTTTGGCCAGGATCGCCGACATCGCCAGATAGCGGCGCAGGGCCCGACGCTCACGAAAACGGGTAAACCAGCTCATCTTGTTTCTCCACTGTTCAAGGCAGACAAGGGATCTGCGCCAGACAAGCAGATCTTAGCGATTGATTTCTGAATCCTGCATGAGCGATCAGGGGGGAAGCGGGCGGCTGTGGGGCAGTTTGGGGGCCTTGCGCCAGCCATCGAGCAGATGACGGATGGCCAGCCAGGGGTGGCGCAGCAACATGCGGGGGCCACTCCAGCGCATCACCTGCTGGATCTGTTTGCGCATCGCCGGGGCGTAGCAGTGGATAGTGCAGTTGGCGCAGGTGGGTTTGTGGCCATGGCCGTAACGACAGCGATTGAGCCGCTGATGAGCGAATTCCCGCAGCTGGCGGCAGTGACGGCAGTGAGGATCCTGATGATGGTGCTGGCAGTAGAGGCGGATCATGGCGTTGACCGTTTTCTTCTCGCGCATCAGTCTGGGGTGATCCATCGCCTTTTTGTTGATGGTGGCGTGTGCGCCCCTGGTTGGGCTGGCTTGATGAGTTTTCATGGTCGCCATTTTCCTGACCAGCCCGGGCGGGGTGTTGATACAGGTCAAAAGGGGGGACAAAAAAACAGGGCCCGCAGGCCCTGTGTCATCAGATGAGGCTGGTTGCCTGCTCCAGCCAGGCGAGATCCTCGCCTTCGAGCAGCGGGCTCAGGCGGCGGAACACCTCGGCGTGGTATTCGTTGATCCAGCGGAACTCGGCCGGGCTCAGCAGGCTGCGGTCGATCAGGCGGGTATCGAATGGTACATAGGTCAACCGGTCGAAGCCCAACATCGGCAGCTCGCCGATCTGCTCCAGCTCGGTCACCACCACCAGGTTTTCGCAACGGATGCCGAAGCCGTCTTCCCGGTAGTAGCCCGGCTCGTTGGAGAGCACCATGCCCGGTTGCAGGGCGACCATATTCCCTTTCGGCGCGATGCGCTGGGGCCCTTCGTGGACACTCAGGAAGTGGCCGACACCGTGACCGGTGCCGTGGTCGTAGTTGTAACCGGCTTGCCACAGCGGCATACGGGCCAGTACGTCGAGCTGGATACCGGCAGTGCCACGGGGGAAGCGGGCCTGATCCAGCGCGATATGGCCTTGCAGTACCCGGGTAAACATCGCTTTCTGCTCGTCGCTCACCTCACCCACCTTGATGGTGCGGGTGATATCGGTGGTGCCATCCAGATATTGGCCGCCGGAATCGAGCAGATAGAGGCTGTCTTGCCCAAAAGCACGCGGGGTGCCGTTGGTGTGGTGGTAGTGGCACATGGCGGCGTTGGGGCCGAGCGCGGAGATGGTGTCGAAGCTTGGCTCGACGTAATGCTCCTGCTCGCTGCGGAACGCTTCAACCTGATCGGCCAGGGTGCCTTCATCCACCCCTTCAAACTCACCGGAGGCGATCAGCCGATCCAGCCAGGCGAGGAAGCGGGTCATGGCCACGCCATCGCGCAGATGAGCGGCGCGCATGCCGGTCAGCTCGACCTCGTTCTTGCACGCTTTCGGCAGCATGGTCGGGTCTTGCCCTGCCACCAGGAGGGCACCGGCCTCTTCCATGATGAGCTGGGTCCAGGCGTTGGCGCTGTCCGGATCGGCCAGTACCTTCTGCTGATCTTCACCGATGCGTTGCAATACGTCGCCCAGCTTGTCGATGGGGTAGACGGAGACGTCCTGACCAACGTGTTGGGTGAAGGCGAAGCAGTCAATTTTGTCGGTATCGACGAAGAAATCCATGCTGGTGTTGGCGTAGAGCACGGCAAAACCCAGCACTACCGGCAGCCGCTCGATATCGCGGCCACGCAGGTTGAGCAGCCAGTTGATGGGCTCGGCCTGGGTCAGCAGCACGGCATCCAGCCCGCGCTTGCGCAGATCGGCTGCCAGCAGTTCACGCTTGGCCTGGCTCGACTGGCCTGCCAGCTCCTCGCTGTAGAGGATGACCGGGCTCTTGGTCGGTGCGGGACGATCGCTCCAGTGCTGGTCGATGGGGTTCTGCTCGACGCGGATCAGCTCGATACCGCGATCGGCCAGCACCGCTTTGGCATTCTTGTACCAGGACAGGCTGTGCAGGCGGGCATCGAAGCCAACCCGGGAGCCTGACGGCAGCTGCTCGGCCAGCCACTGGACATGGGGATCTTCAACGAGGTGGAGAAATTCAAACAGTTCGGCGGGAGTTTGCATCCGCGCCTGCACCGTATAGCGACCATCGACAAAGAGGGCTGCTCGCTGGGCCATGATGATGGCGACACCGGCAGAGCCGTTGAAACCGGTGATCCAGTCAAGCCGCTCGGCATAGGCGGGGATGTACTCGCCGAGGTGCTCATCATCGTGGGGGACGATAAAGGCGTCCAACTCCTGCATGGCCAGCTCGGCCCTGACTTGGGCGACGCGGGTTTCAATAATCTCGAAATTATTCATGTCGTTAGTGCCAGATGGTTGCTATATGAGAGTTCAGTTTTTATGGCCGCTGGCCAGGATCCGCTTGATCGACTCGCCTGCCGCTTCGATATGTTGCTTGAGCAGTACCACCGCCTCGTACTTGCGTCGGGCGCGGCACAACTCCAGCAGTTGGGCGTGTTCACGCTCCGCCTTGTCCACCCCGTCGCTGGCAAACAGCAGCTCGAAGCGGACATAGCGGTCACAGCTCAGATTGATCTGGGCGATGAGATCCAGTGCCTGGGGACGACCGGCTGCCTGATAGAGGGTGGCGTGAAAGCTGTGGTTCAACTCGGCCCAATGCTCGATCTGGGTGCCTGACTCCAGGGCGTGATCAAACTGGGCGAGGATCGCCTCCGCTTGCGCGAAGGTGGCTTCCGTCATCTTGTCGACGGCGTGAAACAGGGTATCGGCTTCCAGCAGTGCTCGCAAATAAAAGAGCTCTTCGATGGCCGAGGCGTCCAGCATGGTGACCACGGCGCCGCGATGGGCTTCGAATTTGACCAGCCCTTGCGCCTCCAGTTGCATCAGGGCTTCCCGCACCGGAATGCGGCTCACCGCCAGCTCTTTGGCGATGGCATCCTGACGCAGGGGGGCGCCAGCGGGGAACTCCCCACGGAGGATCCGGCCACGGAGGTTTTCCATCACCATCTGGGTTCGGGTCTTGTAGGGTGGGGTCATGGTCGGGTCACGATTGGGCGTTGCAAAATTGTATATTGTATAAAGTTTGGCTGAATCTACCCCGTCAGGGCTAGCAAGGCAAGGTTTAGGGCCTGCAACTGCGTGGCTGGCGGCGTTCGGAACTCCATAAAAACAAAAATGCCGGTCAGCGTGGCTGACCGGCATGATGTCACTGGTACGAAGCGGAGCTATTACAGCTGCGGGCCAGCCGCAACCAGACGTTTGCCTTCGTCGTTATCGGTGAAGCGCTCGAAGTTCTTGATGAAGCGTCCTGCCAGATCGACGGCCTTGGCATCCCACTCGGCCTTGTCGGCATAGGTGTCGCGCGGGTCGAGGATCGCCGGGTTCACATCGTGCAGCTCGGTCGGCACTTCCAGATTGAAGATTGGCAGTACCTTGGTCGGTGCCTTCTCGATGGAGCCATCCAGGATGGCGTCGATGATGGCGCGGGTATCCTTGATGGAGATGCGCTTGCCGGTACCGTTCCAGCCGGTGTTGACCAGATAGGCTTCTGCACCTGCGGCTTCCATCCGTTTTACCAGCTCCTGACCGTACTTGGTTGGGTGCAGGGAGAGGAAGGCTGCGCCGAAGCAGGAGGAGAAGGTCGGGGTCGGTTCGGTAATGCCACGCTCGGTACCGGCCAGTTTGGCGGTGAAGCCAGAGAGGAAGTGGTACTTGGTCTGCTCTTTGGTCAGTTTGGAGACCGGGGGCAGCACGCCGAAGGCGTCGGCAGTCAGGAAGATCACCTTGTTGGCGTGACCTGCCTTGGAGACCGGCTTGACGATGTTTTCGATGTGATAGATGGGGTAGGAGACACGGGTGTTCTCGGTCTTGGAGCCATCATCGAAGTCGATGGTGCCATCGGCAGCAACGGTTACGTTCTCCAGCAGCGCATCGCGACGGATGGCGTGGTAGATGTCCGGCTCAGCCTCTTCGGAGAGCTTGATGGTCTTGGCGTAGCAGCCCCCTTCGAAGTTGAACACGCCGTGGTCGTCCCAGCCGTGCTCGTCATCGCCGATCAGCTGACGCTTGGGATCGGTGGAGAGAGTGGTCTTGCCGGTGCCGGAGAGGCCGAAGAAGATGGCGACGTCGCCGTCCTGGCCCACGTTGGCGGAGCAGTGCATGGAGGCAATGCCGCGCAGGGGCAGGAAGTAGTTCATCATGGAGAACATGCCCTTCTTCATCTCGCCACCGTACCAGGTGCCACCGATGAGCTGCATCTTCTCGGTCATGTTGAAGGCAACAAAGTTCTCGGAGTTGAGACCCTGCTCCTTCCAGTTCGGGTTGGTGCACTTGGCACCGTTCATCACCACGAAGTCAGGCTTGAAGGTTTTCAGCTCCTCTTCGCTCGGGCGGATGAACATGTTTTTCACGAAGTGTGCCTGCCAGGCCACCTCGGTGATGATGCGCACGGCCAGGCGGGTGTCCGGGTTGGCACCGCAGAAGCCGTCGACCACAAACAGGCGCTTGCCGGAGAGCTGCTGGGTGACCAGACCTTTCAGATGTGACCACACTTCCGGGGTAATCGCTTTGTTATCGTTTTTGCCCTGGTCAGACCACCATACGGTATTCTGGGTAGTGGCATCTTTGACGATATATTTATCTTTCGGGGAGCGGCCGGTGAAGATACCGGTATTGACGTTAACGGCGCCCAGCTTGGTCACCACACCGCGCTCGAACCCTTCCAGGTCAGAACGTGTCTCTTCGGCGAAAAGCTGCTCGTAAGAGGGGTTGCGAACGATTTCTTGGCTGTTTTTGATGCCGTACTGGTCCAGTCCTAATTGTTGGGCCAGGGTGGGTTCTGCCACGATTGTCATTGTATTCTCCTGGGTTCAGAGGTTGGTAGGGTTCTATCTGACGGTCATCCTATCACTTAGGTGGTAGAGTTTAGCGATCGCCATCAAACTTTATAAAATAGGGTGTTTTTTTGTTATTAAAGTTAAAGGCGGGTTTTGCCCGCCTTTAATTAGTGTAACTTGTTTGCATCATTGCCGGGAGCCCTGCTGAACAGGGTTTCGACGTCGATCCCATTAAATTGGTACTGGGCGCCGCAATAATCACAGTGCATGTCGATCTTGCCGAGCTCCTGCACCATTTCCATCACCTCTTCCTTTTCTATCTGCAACAGGGCCCCTTCGCAGCGCTCGCGGGAGCAGGTGCAACGGAACTCGACCGCTTGCGGATCGAACACCCGTACCTTGTCCTGATGGTAGAGGCGGTAGAGGATCTCTTCTGCCTGCAGGCCGAACAGCTCTTCATCCTTGATGGTGCTGGTGAGCTGGGTCAGGTGATCGAAATCGTTGCTGTGATCCTCGCTCTGGGCGGGCAGCTCCTGCAGCATGATGCCAGCGGCACGGGGCGCACCTTCGTGGTAGCCGGTGCGGATCCACAGCTTGGTCGCCAGCTGTTCGGACTGGGCGAAGTAGTGCTCCAGGCAGCCCGCCAGAGTGTCGGCGTCCAGCGCGATGATGCCCTGATAGCGCTCGCCCTGTTCCGGGGTGATGGTGATGATCAGCTGACCGTTGCCGATCAGGCTCTGCAGCTTGCCATCGCTCGGCAGTTCGCCTTCATAGCGGGCTACGCCGCGCAGCTGCTGGTTGTTGTCACCGTTGATCACGGCCAGACGCACCGGGCCATCGCCCTGCAGCTGTACGGTGATGGAGCCTTCAAACTTGAGGGTGGCGGTCAGCAGGCTGGTGGCGACCAGCAGCTCGCCCAGCAGTTTTTGCACCTGCACCGGGTAGTTCTGGGCTTCCACCACATGGCGGTAGGTGTGATCCAGCTGGACCAGCTCGCCACGCACTTCGTACTCTTCAAACAGATAGCGATACAGCAGATCTTGGTTGCTCATCATGTGTTCCTGGATTGTTCGGTGAGGTAAATCGGACGGACTGGGGTTGCTGCCAGCCCGGTATCAAATCGGGGTCGGGTCAGTACTGCTTGACCTTGAGCAGCTGGCGTCGCTCCTGCTTGTCGGGGCGGCGCTCGGGGCTCGGGGCAAACTGGCTGTTGAAGCGGCGGGCCTCGCTGTTTTCAGCCCGTTTTTTCAGGCTTTCGGCGGTCTCTTCATAGAGCTGCTGGGCCAGCGGCGCCGATTTGCGCTGCTCGCTGAGGGCTAGCACCCGCACTTCGCGCTCATCCTGCCCCTGCCAGAAGCGGATCAGTGCCCCCACTTCCACCTGTTTGCCCGGTTTGCTGCGCTGACCATTGTAGTGCACCTTGCCCCCGTCTATCTGATCCCGCGCCACGGAGCGGGTCTTGTAGAAACGGGCTGCCCACAGCCACTTGTCGAGGCGAACCTCAAGGGCACTTTCTGCATGATTGGCCATGAACCGGCTCCATAACGGGGAAAAGGGGTGGTCGATTATACCAGAGGGCAGGGCCGGGATAGAAACCGGGCAACAGCGGTACGGGGCGCAAACCATGCCTGCATGATGCAACATATGGGCAGTTTGCTGATCCATAAGGAAAAGTTGGCTATTTATTGCGCGCCTTGGCCCCTTTGGTTCGCACTGTTCATATGGTGCATAAAAAATGCCGCACTGGTCTGGGCGGCATTGTGCATGTCAATCAACCACTAACAGGGTCAGAAGTGATCGTGCTGATCCGGCTTCTTCTGGTCGTGCGGCCCTTCGCTGTGAGCGATGGCGGTGCGGATGAGGTCAACCCCGGCACGGATAATCAGTACCCCCATGTTGACCAGCTTGACGCAGACCCACATGAAGGTGATGAGCAGGATCAGCTTGAGCACGGTCTGGAAGGCCTCCAGGAAGTTCTGTTCCAGCTGGGCAGTCAGGCCGTTGGCGCTGCTCATCAGCCAGGTGTAAACCTCGCGCACAAACGGGATGCGGCTTGGCATCTCCAGCACATCCAGTGCGGCAGGGAGCGCCTGGAAGATGACGATGCTGCCGAACAGGATCAGGATGACACCGATGGCGATGCCGAGAAAAAAGCCGAACTGTCTCATGGAGGGCTCCAGCATTGACTGCGTGACATTGAAGATAGCCGCCAATAGTAGGGAGTGCCTTGCCTGACCGCAATCACCGGTGAGGGGGAACCTCCTGCTGCGGGACTGGCAGCAAGCCACGGATTGGTGGGCCATCATTGCCCAACTATCTGATTTCTGGGAGGCTTGTCGCCATTGAGCATAGGGAAAGCAAATTGATGTCGAGAACCCTCTTTTTACTGTTGCTGGCGCTGTTTGCCGCTTTGCCAGCCCTGAGTGCCGAGCCGGCGGCACCGACGGCGGCAGTCTGCGCCATCCGCCATCAGGATCAACTGCTGCTGGTGCAGGATCGCATCTCCTCCCGCTACAGCCTGAGTGGCGGCTACATCGATGGCGATGAGCGCCCCGAGCAGGCGGCGCTGCGCGAGCTGTATGAAGAGACCGGCCTGCGCGGCGAAATCGTCGCGGATCTTGGCCGCTGGCAGAAAGCACAGGTCTTTGCCTGCCGCACTCTGGAGCCTATCGTCGCCCAGCAAGATTCCGATTTTGTCTCGCAGCTGCAGGCTCCCAATCTGGGCGGAGAGATCCTCAACGCCCGCTTGATCGCGGTGGACAAGCTGCCCCGCGAGCAGCGCCGCTTCCCGGATCAGCTCGACTGGCTGCAAGCCCGGCTTGATCAGCTGCCCGAGAGCGAGGTGCGCTGGCAGGCCGATTTCGTTGCGCAGGGCAATGCGCTGCATCAGGTCGAGATCCCGCTGATGCAGCGCCTGCAACAGTGGCTGGGGCCCGATGTCTGGTGGCTGTCGGTCAGCAATCTGTTTGGTTCAGGCGGCTTTCAGCTTGCCCTGATACCTTTGCTGCTCCCGATGCTGGGGTGGCCGCGGCTGCGCCAGCTGCTCTTTGCCATGCTCTGGCTCGGGCTGCTGGTGCAGGCGAGCAAGGAGGGGATCGGCTGGCCGCGCCCCTTCCATCTGCAACCTCTGCTCGCGACTCACAGTGCCCAGGGTTTTGGCATGCCGAGCGGTCATACCGCCTCGGCCCTGCTGTTCTGGGGCGCGCTGCTTGGTTGGCTCTGGCCTGCCCGGCGCGGGCGGGCCTATTCGTTGGCGCTGTTGCTGGCGCTCACCACCGGTCTGGCGCGGGTCTGGCTCGGGGTGCACTTTATCTCCGATGTGGCAGTGGGGCTGCTGATCGGCGCCTTGCTGCTGGCGGTTCGCCCATATTGGCGGCTGGATCAGCGCTCCTCCGCCTGGGGCTTGCTGGTCGCCGCCGCTCTGGCTGGTGCGGGCCTGGCCCAGTCTGCTCATCTGGCCGGGATCGGACTGGCGGCGCTGGGCCTCTGGCTCGGGGGGCGAGCTTCGCTCCCTCGTGACGGTTATCCCGCTCTGCGTACGGGGATCGTGGCGCTGGCGGGCATGCTGCTGATCGGTGCCGGGTTGTGGGCACTGCCGCTGCTGACCAGCAGCTCGCTCACCATCCTGCTCGGTCAGTTTGTGCTCTTTTTCGGCTTGGGGCTCTGGTTGAGCGCAGGCCTCTGGTGGATACTCGTTTTCTGGCAATGTGACACTCACCCCAAGGGCAAATGCTCTGACAAGGGAACTCTATGAATGTGAAAAAAGTGGATTTGGCCAAAATCACGCTGGGGGTACTGTTCCTCGGCCTTCTGATCATCTCCTGTTTTATGGTGCTGCAACCCTTCCTGCCTGCGCTGGTATGGGCCACCATGATTACCATCGCCACCTGGCCACTGATGCTGATGATGCAGCGGCTGTTGTGGGGCAAGCGCTCGCTGGCGGCCCTCTTTATGACGCTGGTGCTGTTGCTGATTTTTGTCATCCCGCTCTTTATGACCCTGGCTAATGTGGCGGAGAAGGCCCCCATGCTGATCGAGCTGGGCACCAATATCAGCCAGTCGCCCCCGCCCGCACTGCTCTGGTTGCAGCAGATCCCGCTGGTGGGTGGCAAGCTCTATGACTTCTGGCAGCAAATTCTGGCGAGCGGTGGTCAGGTGCTGTTTGCCAAGCTGGCGCCCTACTTTGGCCAGACCGCCCGCTGGCTCGCTTCCCAGGCCGGTAATCTGGGGCTGCTGTTTGTCCACTTCCTGCTGACCGTCGGTATCTGCGGTGTGCTCTATCACTCCGGTGAAGTGGTGGCGACCGGCATTCGTCGCTTTGCCCACCGGCTGGCGGGCGATCGGGGTGACAAGGCCACAGTGCTCGCTTCACAGGCGATCCGTGCCGTGGCGATGGGCGTAGTGGTGACCGCGCTGGTGCAATCCACGGTGGCCGGGGTCGGCCTGCTGATTGCCGGTATCCCCTACGCCATGATTTTGGTGGTGGTGATGTTCCTGCTGATCGTCGCCCAGATCGGCCCCTTCCCGGTGCTGCTGGCCTGTATCGGCTATCTCTACTGGAGTGGCGACACCACCTGGGGCACCTTCCTGCTGGTCTGGTCACTGATTGCGGGCACCATGGACAACTTCCTGCGCCCCTTCCTGATCAAGCGTGGAGCCGACCTGCCGCTCATCCTCATTCTGGTTGGGGTTATCGGCGGCTTGCTGACCATGGGGATCATCGGTCTGTTTATCGGCCCGGTGGTACTGGCGGTGGGTTACACCCTGCTGGATGCCTGGATCAAGGAAGATGAGCAACCGGCGGCCGCTGCGGTGGAACCGCCCAAGGCCCAATAACGATTCAGTAAAAAGACGATTCAGCCATCCATAGCTGATACCAAGAGCCGCCCATAAGGGCGGCTCTTTTGTTTATTGCTATCCCCTGCCGCTTCGATTGGCGAAGCGTGATCGGACGAGCGAGATGCCGCCGCCCCGGTTCTGTCCATAAGTCGGCGGTGACCCGTCAGAGGGGAAATGCGGGTGACTTATGGCGGTAAAGCAGACCGGGTAAGCGGTATAAGCTGAATTTATGGGTTTGTGTTAAATGCCCCAAATTTTGCTTATACCGATGCCTACCCAGACCCCATGCAACGATTTGGCCCGTTACAGGCCTGCCACAGGCAATGGCCGATTTGTGCCAACCCTTATGCAACTCGTGTTACCGCCTATGCCGGTTTGATTAGCGAAACTGATAGGAGAATCGAGATGCCGCCGTTCCGGAATTTCCGTGAATCAGCGGCATCTGGCAGAGGGGAAATATGGATGGCCGTTATCGCGGGGGAATGGATTGACGCGAACGTCCGATTACGCCTTACGGCTAATCGAACCTACGGGCCGGCTATACGGAATTTGTTCAGAAAGATGGGGTTCCTAATTTAAACCTATCTTCTTTGACATATTGTAGCCAGAAATGGCAAAGCCAACTTCTTGATACAGTTTTAACGCTCTTTGATTATGGTACGCTACTCGTAATTTAATTTGCTCAATCCCAATTGATGTTAATTTTGATTCAAACGCAGAAATTGCAAGTTTCCCATAACCATTATTGCGATGATTTGAGAAAATGAAGAAGTCATAAATAAACGTGGATTTATCATCGGCGTTAATCGAATGCCACATATAACCAACCAATTCTGAATCTGATTCGATGCACAATAATTCATGCTTATCGCTTTCCAAGCCATTAGGAAAGCTACGAAGAAGCTCCTGATTGGCTAACTCTATCGCTCTATCTATTGAGTGGCCATAATTTTGAGCTATTTCACGGCTGTAATCATCAATAAAATAATCGCAATATGCTGGATATTCACTTGAAGTCATGGGTCTGAGCTTAATCATGTCTAATCCTTTAAAGCGAGATAATGCCATATTAAGGGGTGAGCTACGCTGCCACCTAACCTAAACCGTTGCGCCGTAAACACGAAGCCCAACCTTACACCGGAAATGCCAAGCGTTGCGAAGCATTCTGAAATGCTTTGCTGTGTTGGCGTGAATTTTTCGAAACATACTATTGATAAAAAGGACATCCATCTTGGCCGTGCTGGCGATACAAAGGCTTTCTCAGGAAAGTGGGTGTCCTAACTTTTTACGGTTGTCTCCGTGAGTCAGCGGCGGCCAGCCAGAGGGAAAATGTGGGTGGCCGTTATCGCGGGTGAATCAATTCACGCGAACGTCCGATTACGCCTTATGGCTAATCGAACCTACGGGATACCCGTGTTCATGGCTGCGATTTATCTATCCAAAACTCATATTCTATATTGTGTATTGTCTCGGTTCTGGTTAATGAATTAAGTAATAGTTGCATGGCATAATTATGCTTATCTAGGGAGCTACACACTTGTGGCCCCATGTAAGCAATGATTTTGTTTTTCTGGATCGGATAGTGAGTAGATTCAATATTTTTAATATTTGAACATGTTTTTATATATAACAAACATGCCATGGCTCCTGACCACATTGAATAGAGTTTGTGATGAGCTTGGTTTAGTTGATTGACAACATCCAAGTCCATGCTATTTAGCTCACTGCTGTTTAAAGTGTTATATGTGCCAATCAAGTAGCTACGGAGTGTAAGACCCTCACCCACTTCTTTATCCAATTCATTGTTCAATTCACCCAAATACTCAGTTAGCTGGGTTTCTTGAAGACTCACTAAGTGCTGCCGATGTTGGGCCATTTGCAAGTATATTTGCACGCATAATACAGACAATGTTAACAGAGTTAAAATAGGTGTGTAAACTCCACCAATATACCCTCCCAAATCAGACCACTCTTCCGTTTTTTCCCAAAAGCCGATGCCAAATTGAAATGCATAAGTAGCTACTGGAGCAATCAGTATAAAGAAAACCATGGCAAATAGAATATTTCGGAACACTCATAACTCCAGATAGGCATTAACGCCCTGTTAAGGTTTAAGCACCGTAATGCCGATGCCACGGCAAACTGTCTCGTTCACTAAGCGTTACAGATAGTAAAAGTGGTTTGCTAACTCTATTTCCATTAGAGAAAATACACTTCTGGAGTGGCAATGGAAAGTGCCACTCACCCTCAGCTTCTTGAATTACACAGGAGTGTGAGTGAGGTGACATCCCTTATGGCATCGCTGGTCAATATGCGGAACGGCGGCGGGTCAGGGGCTTGTGGTTACCAAAAATGGGTGTGGTGAAATAACCCGGGGCGTGGCAACGCCCCGGGGTATCAGTGGGTAGGGGAAGGTCAGGCGGGCTGGTGGAGGGTGATGCAGTGAATGCCACCGCCACCGGCGGCGACCGGATCGATATTGATCTGCACGATTTCGCGGCCGGGGTAGAGCTTGGCCAGCAGCTCGTGGCAGTAGCTGTCGGCGGCCTTGTCGCCAAACTCGGGGGCGATCACCGCGCCATTGATCGGCAGATAGTTGATATATCCGGCGGCAAAGTCGCGGCTGCGGCTAAAGCGGTTGTCCCGCACATCGAGCGGGGGCGGCAGCATATGCAGCTCCAGCTTGTTGCCGTCCGCATCGGTGGCCTGCTTGAGAATAGCCAGATGCTGGCGAGTCACCTCGTAGTCGTGGGATGCCGGGTCATTATCCAGATTGACTACTACCACCCCGGGGCGGACAAAGCGGGCGTAGAAGTCGACGTGGGCATCGGTGATGTCCTTGCCCTTGATGCCCGGCAACCAGATGATTTTGCGCAGCCCCAGATTGGCTTTCAGCTCCGCCTCCAGTTGCGCCTTGCTCACCCCCGGGTTGCGGTTGCTGTTGAGCCAGCAGCTCTCGGTCATGATGGCGGTGCCGTTGCCATCCACCTCGATGCCGCCACCTTCGCCAGTCAGCTTGCTCTGCAGATAGTGGGCATCCGCCTGCTTGCTGACCAGCTCGGCTACACCCGCATCCTGTTCGTGCTCCTGCTTGTCACCCCAGCCGTTGAAGTTGAAATCCACCAGCCCCAGTTCCCCTTCGCCGTTCTGAACGAAGACGCCGCCGGTATCGCGCAGCCAGATATCGTCCAGCTCGGCGACGATAAAGCGGGTGTTCTGCTCGCCACAGCGCTTGCGGGCCAGCGCCTGTTCGGCTTCGCGGCAGAGCACGTTGACCTGGGTATAGGGCACCATGGCCTGCACCAGTCGGCCGATGGTCGCCTGCACCTCCTTGTAATCGCGGCCCCAGATGGCCGAGCTGGCGGCAAAGGCGACCCAGACCCGGGTCTGGAACGTCGACTCTTCCGGCATATGAAAGCGATCGTTGGCCGTCGCCAATGTGCTCTCTTCCGGGTTATCGCCGTCGGCCGCGAAGGTTTTGCCCGGCAGGTTGCCGAGCCCGGCCAGCACACCGATGGCCGCCAGCTGTTTCAATACGTTGCGTCGGGATGGCATGAAAAAAACTCCTTATGATTCAGAGGCTGCTCTTGAAGCGCGTCCAGGCTCGCATGCGAGCGCGCATGGCTGATTGTGCTATGTCTTGTCCCGGGATGAGCCGCTGGTAGGTGGCATCATCCAGATAGATATCCGGGTTGCCGGTCATGGTGGCATCGACCAGCGACCTTGCTTTGGCACTGGCGGTGGGATAGCCGGTGCTGTTACTGATGGCTGCCATGTTGGCCGGGCGCATCACGAAATTGATAAAGGCGTAGGCGTATTCAGGATGGGCGGCATCCGCCGGGATCGCCATGGTATCCATCCAGATAGTGCTCCCTTCTTTCGGTAAACGGTACTCGAACTGCGCTGATTTTCCTGCCTCGGCGGCGCTGCGGCTGGCTTGCGTCATGTCACCGCTATAGCCGAGGGAGAGGCAGAGATCACCGTTGACCAGCTGGGTCACCGGCTGGGACTGGAATTTGCGGATATAGGGCTTGAGCCCCTTGAGCAGCGCCAGTGCGGCATCCAGATCCTCGGCTTTGCCACTGCGCGGCTCACGCCCCAGATAGTTCAGCACCACCGCCAGCACCTCGTCGGGGGAGTCGATGATAGAGATGCCGCAGTCGGCAAATTTTGCCGCCAGTTCGGGCTTGAACAGCAGGTCGAGACTGCCTGTCGGGGCATCCGCCATCCTCTGTTTGATCATCCCGGCGTTGTAGGTGAGCCCTATGGTGCCCCAGGTGTAGGGCACCACTGCATCCCGTGAATGGGGATAGGCTTGCTGGATCCGCAGCAAACCCGGCTCGATGTCGGCCAGATGCTGCAACTTGCTCTTGTCGAGCAGTTGCAGACTGCCAGCGCGCATCAGTCGCTCCGCCACCGTATCGCCGGGGAAGATCAGGTCATAACCGCTGCGACCGGCCATCAGCTTGGCTTCGAGGGTTTCGCTGCTGTCCATGACGTCATAGATGACCCGGATCCCGGTCTCTTTGGTAAAGGCGCTGAGGGTATCGGGGGCGAAATAGTCCGCCCAGTTGTAGAGGCGCAGTACCTTGTCGGTCGGTTGCTCCTGGTCGAGCCCTTCTGCCGCGATGGCGGCGCCGTTGCACAATATGGCCGCGAGCAGCGCCAGCGTGCGGGATAGTCTGTGTCTCATGCCAGAACTCCTCTGTGGTTGCCCGCCATCCGGGCAGGGTTGCCATCCAGACTCAGCAAGGCGCCATACATCTCGGGGCGGCGATCCCGATAGATGCCCCAGCTCATGCGCTCCTCGGCCATGGCCGCGAGAGCCAGCTCCTGCACCAGCACGCCCGGGGTGGTTCTGTCCGCCTCGGCGAGCAGCGCCCCCTTGTGGTCGGTGATGAAGGATGAGCCGTAGAACGTCATCTGCAAGTCGGGATCCGTGGTGGCCACCTCGTTGCCAATCCGGTTGGCGGCTATCACCGGCATGATGTTGGCGGCGGCATGGCCGCGTTGGGTCAGTTGCCAGTGATCGCGGGAGTCGAGCTGGGTCGCCCCCGGCTCCGAGCCGATGGCGGTGGGATAGAGCAGCAGTTCCGCACCCTGCAGTGCCATGCTGCGAGCGGCCTCGGGGAACCACTGATCCCAGCAGATGCCGACGCCGATCCGCCCCGCGGCGCAATCCCAGACCCGAAAGCCGGTATCGCCGGGGCTGAAATACTCCTTCTCCTGATAGCCGATGGCATTGGGAATATGGGTCTTGCGATAGACCCCCAGCAGCTTGCCGTCGGCATCCGCCAGTGCCAGCGAGTTGAAGAAGGCGTTACCGGCTCGCTCGAACCAGCTGATGGGCAGCACGACGCCCAGCTCCCGGGCCAGCGCCGAGAAGCGGCGCAGCACTCGACTCTGCTCGAACGACTCGGCCAGCGCCAGATGGCCGTGGTGCTGCTCGATGCAGAAGTAGGGAGTAGCAAACAGCTCTTGCAGCAGGATAAGACCCGCCCCCTTGGCGGCGGCTTCCCGCACCAGACTCTCCGCCATGTCGAGATTGCGCGGCAGATCCCAGCTGCAGGCAAACTGGGTGGTTGCCACAACGATGTTACTCATCGGTTCTTCCTCCCTGAATGCCTGCCAGCACCCTGCAACGGGCAAAGTGGGTAGTCGCGACGGTGATGTTGCTCATCCTCTTATCCTTGTACCGGCCATGCCGGTTGTTGCTGGGTGATGCAGTGGATACCGCCGCCGCCGTGTGCCAGCTGGTTGATCTGCACCGGTACCACCTCCCGCTGCGGGAAGGCGCGCTGCAGCACTGCTGCCGCTTCCCGGTCGCTGGCCACGCCATAGGCGGGCATGATGATGGCGCCGTTGGCGATGTAGAAGTTGGTGTAGGAGGCACAAAAGACCTCGGCCTCTGCATCGATGGCCTCGCTTGCCTCATAGAGATCCTGCAGCTCGAACGCGCGTCCTCTGGCATCGGTGGCCAGCATCAGGGCACGGCGGTTCTCCCTGACGATACGGGCATAGGTCGAGCTGCTATCGCGGGTGGCATCCACCAGCAGCTGCCCGGGGCGACTGAAGGCACAGACCCCGTCAACATGGCCATCAGTCATGTCGCCGGTGACGTGGTCGGGATCCCCCGGCAGCCAGATGGTCTTCTCGATGCCGAGCAGGCGACTGAAGATCCGTTCGATCTCGCCCTTGCTGATCCCCGGGTTGCGATTGCTGTTGAGCAGCACCGATTCAGTGGTGATCAGGGTGCCTTCGCCGTCCACATGGATGGCGCCCCCTTCGTTGGCCAGAAAGCTGCCGATGGTATCGAGCTCCAGACTGTTGAGGATGCGGCGAGCCAGCCCTTCATCGAGCGGGTGGGCCGACTTGCCGCCCCAGGCGTTGAAGCGCCAGCTCACCCCGGCACTGCCCAGTTCCGGGTGGCAGATAAAGGTGGGGCCGGAGTCGCGGCACCAGCTGTCATCCACCGCAATGGGGAGAAGGGTCACCCGCTCATCACAGAGTGCGCGCGCTTCTGCCAGTGCGGAGGGGTCGACCACCAGCTTGACCGGCTCGAACCGGACAATGGCATTGACCACCCGGGCGAAGTCCTGCTGCACCCCGGCGAGGGTGACGCCCCAACCTGACTCCCACAGCGCCTTGTTGTGGGGCCAGACCATCCAGGTCGCTGCGTGCTGACACCATTCGGCGGGCATAAACCAGCCCTTTGCCACGATTCCCTGTTCCCGCATATCACCACCCTGATTAGGTACTATTAAGATTGCTGACGATGGGAATAGACTATTCCTGCAGGCGCTGGCGAACAAACGATCGATTTTCCGTAAAAGTGATAAGTGGAGCTAATCAATGGTGTTCAAGCAGTGGCCCCCGCTCAACGTGTTGCGGGGCTTTGAGGCGGCGGCGAGACTCGGCAGTTTTCATCAGGCGGCGCAGGAGCTGCATCTGACCCAATCCGCCATCAGCCAGCAGATCCGCTCGCTGGAGGAGCTGCTCGGCCAGCCGCTGTTTCACCGGCAGGGGCGCTCGGTCGCGCTGACCGATGCGGGGCAGGATCTGCTGGAGACCACCCAGAACGTGCTGTTGCAGCTGGCGATGGGGATCCAGCGGCTGGAGCAGTACCGCAAGCCGAACCAGCTGGTGCTCAACACCAGTACCGCCATCGCCCGTCACTGGTTGCTGCCGCGGCTGGGGGAGTTTCATCGCCTGCATCCCGAGATCGATCTCTGGTTGTTCACCAGCGACGAAGAGCCCGACATGGCCGAGCAGACCGTCGATCTCGCTCTGCGCTGGGATCTTGGGCCGCAGGCCGAGTGTCGCCATCAGCGGATGCTGGCAGATCGCTTGCTGCCGGTGGCCACCGCAACCGTGCTGTCCCGGCCTGCGGAGGAGCGCACTACCCTGCACGGCGAGCGGGAGCTGGATTGGCATCATTGGACCCTGAGAGGGGGAGAGGATCTGCACTTGCAGACCCGGGGGCTCAACTTCTCCGATCCCGGTTTGCTGCTGGAGGCGGCCAGCGCCGGACTTGGCGTGGCGCTGGTGAGCGAACGGCTCTCCCAGCCGGCCAGGGAGCAGGGGCAGTTGCTGCCGCTCTCCGCGCTCAGGGTCAAGGGGCCACAGTGGAGCCTGCTGATCCACCAGGAGAGCGAGGGGATGCCGGAGTGCCGCGCCTTCTGTCACTGGCTCGGCCAGCAGTTTGCCGACGGTGAACCCGACCGGGAGGGGGGCGGGGTGGTCACCCTCTGAGGCAGGTCACTGAATCGGGGGCGCTGGCGTGGTTAAATGGTCGGCTCGCATCTTGCCGGATATTGCTGTGACCATGCCATCTGACCTTCAGCCACTGCAGCCCTGGCCTGACTATCTGCAGGCATCCTGGCTGCGCTGCGCCCACCAGACCAGCGCCACCCTCTGGCATCCGCCCCACAGCGCCAAGGGGCAGACTTTGCAGAGCCTGCGCCAGCGCAAGCGCGACCTGCTCACCACTGGCGAGATGGCCCTCGAGGATCTCTACGAATTCATGGAGGGGCGCCCCTGCGCCCTGCTGCTCACCGACGAGAGCGGCTGCCTGCTGGCCCGCACCGGCCACCCCGACACCCTGCGCGAGCTGGCGGCGCTGGGGTTTGGCCCCGGCGCCTTTTTCAGCGAGGGGCGCATCGGCACCAATGCCATCAATCTGGCGGCGCTGGAGGGAGTGCCGCTGTGCGTCAGCGGCCCCCAGCACTTCAACCAGACCCTGCACCCGTGGCACAGCTGCGCCAGCCCGGTCTACAACAGCAATGGCCGTCAGGTCGCCATCATCGCTTTGATCTGCAAGGTGGAGGAGGCGAGCGCTGGCGATCTGGCGCTCACCGTCAGTGCCGGACGCGAGCTGGCCCACCTGCTGCAGATGGAGACCCTGATGCAGGAGTCCCAGCACCACCTGAGCGAGCTTTACGCCCTGCTCGATGGTATGGATGACGGCGTGCTGGCCTGGGATCCGCAGGGTCGGCTGCGCTACCTCAACGCGCTGGCGGCCCACCGGCTGCGGCTCGATCCGGCGCTCTGTCTCGGCCAGCCGCTGGAGCAGCACCTGCTGTTGCCCCAGCGGTTGCAGCTGGCCATCAGGGGGCAGACGCCGCTCAGTCATGTGGAGGTGACGCTGGAGCGGCTCGGCGCTCAGGAGGGGGAGTTTATCAATGCGCTGGTGAGCCTCAAGCCGCTGCCGGGGCCGGAGGGGGTCAGCTTTATCGCCTTGCTGCACCCGGTCGATCGGCTGCGGGCCATTCATCAGCTGCGTCAGACGGTGCCCGAGCTGTCGGCGCTGGTGGGCGAATCGAGTGCCATGCGCAAGCTGCTGCGCTACGCCCGGCAGGCGGCCCAGAGTCAGGGGCCGATCCTGCTACGCGGCGAGGAGGAGGTGGGCAAGGCCCAGCTGGCGGAGGCGATCCACTTTGGCAGCGAGCGGGCCGCCGGGCCGCTCATTACCCTCAACTGCAAGGCGCTGCCGAGCGAGCGGATGGCGCTGGAGTTGATGGGCTCCGACGAGGCGGGGCAGGAGCGGGCGGGCAAGTTCGAGCTGGCCCACGGCGGCACGCTCGTGCTGGAGCAGGTGGAGTGCCTCTCTGCCCCCATGCAGGCGGCGCTGCTGCAACTGCTCAAGACCGGCCGCATCCAGCGCTTCGATTCGGCCCGCATTCTGCCGCTCAAGGTGCGGATCATCGCCACCAGCAGCGCCCCGCTGGAGCAATTGGTGCAGGAGGGGCTGTTTGGCCGCCAGCTGCTCTATGCCTTGCAGGCGTGCGAGCTGTGGCTGCCGGGATTACGGGAGCGCGCGGCGGATCTGCCGGGCCTGATCAGCCAGCAGCTGGCGGCGCAGGGGCGCGAGCCGGTACGCCAGTTCAGTCCGGCAGCCCTCGATTGTCTGCTCGCCTATCCCTGGCCCGGCAATCTGGGGGAGCTGCGCAGCGCCGTCGAGCATGCGCTGCTTCATGCTGGTCAGGGGCCGATTCCGCCCGAGGCGCTGCCTGCCGCCATTCGGCACGGCTATCAGCGGGTGGCGGACGAGGTGGTGGGGCAACCGCTGCTCACGTTGGCGGAGCTGGAGCGGCAAGCCATCTTGCGCTGCGCCCACGCCTGCAAGGGACAGGTGAGCCAGATGGCCCAGCATTTGGGTATCAGCCGCACCACCTTGTGGCGACGGCTGAAATTGCTCGAGATCGATCCCGCCGACTATCACGGCTGATGGTTATTGAGGTCGTTGCCAACCGGCCCGCAGAAAACGAAGCGGCCCCGCAGTTGCGGGGCCGTTTTTATATGGCAAGGTTAGCCTTGGCGCGGTTACAGCCCCAGCTGGTGGGCGGTGACGATGGCCGCCAGCACATCCTCGGCGGTGACCTTGAACGGCATGTTGTGGATGGTTTCGCCCTCGGCGGTGGAGGCTTTGGCCACCTCCATCAGGCGCGCCATATCCAGCTCCTTGACTCCCATCATATGCAGGTTGGTCGGCAGGCCCACCGAGCGGCAGAAGGCCAGCACAGTCTCGATCTCCGCCATCGGGGCGTTCTCTAGCACCAGTTGCACCAGGGTACCGAACGCCACTTTCTCACCGTGGTAGAGGTGGTGACACTCGGCCAGCTGGGTCAGGCCGTTGTGGATGGCGTGGGCGGCGGCCAGCCCGCTGCTCTCGAAGCCGATACCGCTCAGATAGGTGTTGGCCTCGATGATGTTCTCCACCGCCTTGGTGCAGAGCCCCTGCTCCACCGCCAGCTTGGCCTTGTAGCCATCGGCCAGCAGGGTCTTGTAGCAGAGCTCGGCGATGGCCTGCGCCGCCAGGGTGGAGGCGCCACCGGCCATGGTCTTGCAACCGGACACCTTGTTGGCGCGCGCCTCGAAGTAGGTGGAGAGCGCATCCCCCATGCCGGAGACCAGCAGCCGTACCGGGGCGCGGGAGACCACGCCGGTATCCATGATGACCATATTGGGATTGGTCGGGATCATCAGGTATTCGCTGAACTGCCCTTCCGGGGTGTAGATGACCGCCAGCGCGCTGGTGGGGGCATCGGTGGAGGCGATGGTGGGCACTATGACCACCGGCACCTTCTGGTAGAAGGCGACCGATTTGGCGGTATCCAGGGTTTTGCCGCCGCCGATGCCGATGATGACGTCAAACGGGGTCTGCTTGCAGCGGGCCAGCAGGCGGTCGATCTCGGGGCGGGAGCACTCGCCGTTGAAGCAGTCGAACTCCGGCTTGATCCCCGCGCCGTGGAAGCTGGTGGCCACGGTATCGCCTACCAGCTTGGTGACGAAGGCGTCGGCCAGAATAAGCGGCTTGGCGCCGAGCGCTTTAACGTAGTTGCCGATATTGGCGAGGGCCCCGTTGCCTTGCACGTATTTGCTGGGGCTGATGATAATGCGGTCCATATTCTATCCCTCTCTCTTTACGAATTAAGAATCGGGGCGAAGGGGCGGCAGTGCCGGGGACTCCTTCGTCTTTACTTGCACGACAGGGGGCTGCACAGGCTCAGCGAGCGAGTGCAGCACCTTGAAACAGTGGCGTGCGGCGTCAGTCGCCGAACCGCTCGGCGGCCAGCTGCTGGAAGCAGGTCAATGCGGCGGTGGCATCCTCGCCGCGCGCCAGCAGGGTGAGCTGGTCGCCCTGACGCACGTTGAGCATGGCGAGACGGGTCAGGCTGCGGGGATTGGCCTCTTTGTCCCCCTTTTGCAGCTTGAGTTCAGCGGCAAAGGGTTTGAGGGCGGCCACCAGTCGGGCGGCGGGGCGCACATGCAGGCCGTGGGGGTTATCCACCACCACCTCGCAGCGCAGCCAGCCGTCGTCAGCAACGGGGGCCGTCTCAGTGGCGGCCTGCGCAGCGCTGGCTGGCAGCATCGCCTGTTTCGGGCTCAGCGCGCCGAGTGCCTCGGCCGCTACCTCGTCCAGCGTCAGGCCGGAACCGGCCGCCACCACGGCGGCCAGAGTGCCCTCGACCAGCGGGGCGGGGCAGAGCCGCACCCGTGCGCTCAACTCCGGGGGCAGCAGTTCGAGGGCGGTCTCGGCACTCAGGAGGGCGCTGCCCAAGTCCATCAGCACCAGCACGCCGCTGCCGTCATCCGCCTCTTCAATCGCACTCATCACCGCGATGGCATCGGTGCCGATGGGGTGGTCGGGGTCATCGACCCCGGCCGCCAGCAGCAGGCGGGCCGGGCTGCCGAGCTGGTCGGCCAGCGCTTTCAAGCCGGCCGCCAGCAGGGCGCTGTGAGAGACAACTACGATTCCGATCATGTCATAACCTCGCTCTGTCACGCAGGGCGGTCAGCAGCAGCAGGGTCGAGGTGGCCCCAGGGTCTTGATGACCGATGCTGCGCTCGCCAAGATAGCTGGCGCGCCCTTTGCGGGCCTGCATCTGGATGGTGGCCTCGGTACCGGCAGCGGCTGCCGCCACCGCCTTGTCCAGCGCATCGCTGATGGGCAACTCTTGCTGCTGCGTCTGTTGCAGGGCGGCCAGTGCTGGCCACCAGGCATCGCACATGGTCTTGTCACCCGGCTCGGCGCGGCCGCGGGAGACGATCCCCTCGACGCCATCGCTCAGCATTTTGCACAACTGACTGAGGCTCAGGCTCTGGCAGGCGTCGGTGCTGGCCGCCGCCCGGATGAAGAAGGTGCCGTAGAGCGGGCCGCTGGCGCCGCCGACCGAAGAGAGCAAGGTCATGCCGGTGGTTTTCAGCACCTGACCTATATCCTTGTCCGCCACTGCGGGCAGCTTTTCGGCCACTTTGGCGAAGCCGCGCTGCATGTTGAGCCCGTGGTCGCCGTCGCCGATGTCGGTATCCAGCGCGGTGAGGTAGTCACGCTGCTCGGTAAAGATGTGTTCGCAGTCGAGCAGCCAGTTGACGATCTGATGTTTGCTTAGCATGTGAGTAAGGTCTCCTTAGCAGCCGCGACGCAGGGCGGGGGTGTGAACAGGGGCATCCCACAGGGTCATCAACTCATCATCCACCTTGAGCAGGGTGATGGAGATGCCGGTCATGTCGAGGGAGGTGCAGTAGGGGCCGATTAGGTTGCGCACCAGATGGATGCCAGCCTCTTCGCACAGGGTAGCGAGGCGACCATAGACGCCGTAGAGCTCGGAGATGGGGGTGCCACCCAGACTGTTGACCAGCGCGATAACCCGATCACCCCTGTTGAGCGGTTCGATAAAGGTGTGCTCTTCCTGCCAGCTGCCGGAGGCTCTGTCCCAGTGGCGAAGGGTGCGGCCATAGGGGGTGTTGTCCGCCAGCTCGCTGAACATGTCGTCCACCAGAGTATTGAGGTCGGTGAAGGGGCGACGCTCGATGCCGGGCTCGCCGTGAATGCCCACGCCGAACTCCATCTCGTTGTCGGCCAGAGTGAAGGAGGGCTTGCCAGCGGCAGGCACGGTACAGGCGTGGGTAGCAACGCCGATGGTGCGGCTCTGGTTGTTGATGCGACGGGCCAGTGCCTCGCAGCGGGTCAGGTCATAGCCCGCTTCGGCTGCGGCCCCCACCAGTTTTTCGCACAGCACGGTCGTGGCAACGCCACGGCGACCGGCGGTATAGAGGCTGTCTTTGACAGCCACGTCGTCATCGATCAGTGAGAAGCCGACCTTGACCCCGTCACCGTGCAGCAGTTCGACCGCGGTCTCGAAGTTGAGCACGTCGCCGGTGTAGTTCTTCACCAGAAACAGCACGCCCGCGCCGCCATCAACGGCCTGGCCGCACTCGTACATCTGATCCGGTGTCGGGGAGGTGAAAATCTCGCCGGGGCAGGCGCCATCCAGCATCCCCTTGCCCACCAGACCGCCGTGCATCGGCTCGTGGCCGCTGCCACCGCCGGAGACCAGCGCCACCTTGCCCATCACGGGGGAGTCGGCGCGGGTAATGTAGTGGGGTTCGATACGGACCTTGAGCTCGGGGTGGGCGGCTGCCATCCCCATCAGTTGTTCACGGACCACAGCATCGACGGCATTGATCAGTTTCTTCATGGCTCACTCCTTGGCTTGCCACCGCTCGGGTGGGCAAATGGTTGATGGAGCCAGTCTAACGACAGAAAAAGGGATAAAAATGACGGGCGATTTGGTTCGGATTTGAAACAGCGGAAGGGAGGGTGGTGTTTCAATCTGAAACGGCGCGGGGCAAACGGGCGAGAAACTGTTAGCGGCCTCACAGCCATGAAAAAGGGCCCCGCAGGGCCCTTCGCTATAACCGGAATATGCGGACGGGTTAGATAGCCCAGCCACCGACATAGAAGACGACCAGCGCCACGGCGATGATGACGGTGCCGACGTTCAGCTTCTTCCACTCGGCAGCAAACAGGCGGCCGATAACCAGCGCCACGAAGCCCAGCATGATACCGGTAACGATGTTGCAGGTGAGCACGATGAAGACGGCGCACAGCATGCCGGAGAGGGCATCTACCGAGTCGCTGAAGTCCAGTTTGGTGACGTTGCCCAGCATCAGCAGGCCGACGTACATCAGGGCCGGTGCGGTGGCGTAAGCCGGTACCAGATAGCTCAGCGGGGAGAGGAAGATCATCAGCAGGAACAGCACGCCGACCAGCGCAGCGGTGAGACCGGTTTTGCCACCGGCAGCGGTGCCTGCGGCAGATTCGATGTAGACGGCAGCCGGAGCACCACCCACCACGCCAGCGACCATGCTGCTGACGGAGTCGGCAGTCAGGGCCTTACCGCCGCTGATGATGTGGCCACGTTCATTGATGAGGCCTGCCTGACCGGCCACGGCACGGATGGTGCCGGTGGCGTCAAACACGGCCGTCATCACCAGTGCCAGTACGGTCGGAATCACCACCGGATTGAGGGCGCCCAGCAGATCCATGCTGCCTACCAGCGAACCTTTCTCACCGGTCAGGCTCGGCATGGCGAAGAAGCCTTGCCAGGTCACTTTCGGGTCGAAGATGAGGCCGATGATGGAGATGGCGATGATCACCATCAGGATGCCGCCCGGCACCTTGCGACGCTCCAGACCGAAGATGGCGGCCAGACCCAGCACCGTCATGATGACCGGGAACGCGGTCACTTCACCGAGCTGTACCGGCAGTCCGGCCCCTTCGTTCTTGATCACCATGCCGACGCCGTTGGTGGCGATCAGCAGCAGGAACAGACCGATACCGATGCCGGTGCCGTGGGCGATGCCGGAGGGGAGGTTGTCCAGGATCCACTGGCGCACGCCGGTGACGCTGATCAGGGTGAACAGCACCCCCATCAGGAAGATGGCGCCGAGGGTGACCGGGATGCTCAACCCCTGACCCAGCACCAGGCTGAACGCGGTAAAGGCGGTGAGGGAGATGGCGCAACCGATAGCCATCGGCAGCTTGGCCCACAGCCCCATCAACAGGGAGCCGAAGGCGGCGATCAAGCAGGTAGCGACAAACACCGGGCCCTGATCAAAGCCAGCTGCACCCAGCATGTTTGGCACCACTATGATGCTGTAGACCATCGCTAAAAAGGTGGTCAAACCGGCCAATAGCTCCTGGCGCACACTACTGCCGCGCGCAGAAATGGAAAAATAAGAGTCCAAAAAGCCGCCTTTTGCTCCGTGGCTGGCCATATCTTGCTTTGCCATAACTTATCCTGAAAGTGTGAAGGAAATCGTTTGCTTTGGTGGCGCGCAAAATAGCAAGAATTCACGGCAAATACAGCGGATAACCTGATATTTTCGTCAATATTTTACATTTTGAGTCCATTCGAGGCTGTTCATCAGACTCAAGTGGTGAAATGTTGTAAGAGAGGGATCAAATGGCTGGGTAAAGTAGAGACTGGCGAGGAAAAAGAGGGGCAACAAAAAACCCGCCTAGGCGGGTTTTTTTTAATTCTTGCAGAGCTGTCAGCAGTTGGCATGAGCCATCAGCAGCATGCTCCGGCTTGAATTACAGACCAACTACGTTGGCAGCAGCCGGGCCTTTCTGGCCTTGCTCGATGGTGAACTCAACGCGCTGACCTTCGTCCAGGGTTTTGAAGCTGGTGGACTGGATAGCGGAGAAGTGTACGAACACGTCTTTGCTGCCGTCAGCCGGGGAGATGAAACCAAAACCTTTCTCAGCGTTGAAGAACTTAACGGTACCAGTCATTTTGTTAGACATAATAATTTCCTTAAATAGTGTTGAAATGCCACCAAGATGGCAAGTTGTGATTTTTCGTCAGCAATACGTATGGGGAGCACTAAAGAAGGAGAATTATTTGATAAGAATTATCCGAGGATAACGCTTATGCTAATCACTGCTTTACTAAAATGACTGCCTAACATAATCAGGTCTGAACTGCCGAACCATCGAGAAAGATTAAAACACGCTCTCATTTTTAAAGCAAACTTTATCTCGATATTAATTATTTGTAACAGCCAAAAATCCCATTTTTTATAGTAAATATGATGTATTTCAACTGCATAGCAAAATCAGTAAGGACTCATATCATCCTGTGTGAAGTCTGCTTTGGCATTTTCAGCCTCACTATGTAGCCGGTTGGGGCAAAAAATATGAAAAAAACTGAAAAGGTCGCGGTGAGTGGTATGGCCTCTTTAGTTGAAGCAGGTGTTGGCAACTGGCGCCATGCTAAAGGGCCAGAAACGCAAACGCCCGCTCGGCACCAAGTGCGAGCGGGCGTTATCAAAACAGGGGTCAGCGCTTGCTGCGAAACTTGTTGCTGACAGAATCAATCCAGCTGAAGGTTTCCGGCAGAACCTGATTCTTGGCGCGCTCTTTGGCTTTCTCGCGAGCCAGCTTGGAGGCTGCTTTAGCCGCTTCGGCGCGATCGGCTACCACCTTCAGGCGACCCTCTTCGCGGATCTTGTTCCGCTCTCCGTTGGTCAGCTGGTGGTCTGCATTGGCTTGTGCTTTTTGCAATAACAGGGCTATCTCGGCTTTTTCAGCCTCGGTCAGATCTTTCATTTCCAGCTTTTTCACGGCGCGCTCCTGCGGCAGGGTGGTTAGATACCCTAACACAGTTGTGCCGATCACTTCTTATGCAATCGGCTTTCGGTTCGCAAAAATGCGGGTTCGTGCCAAATTTCTGTTATTTCGCTGCTACTTTCCCGCCTGTTTGCCACATTTCAGTTTATGGCGAGCGGTGATGGCATTTCCTGCTCATCCGGTTCGACATGGATCAGTACGATGGCGTGAGGCAACTGCTGCATGATGGCGTGCTCGATGCGATCACAGATGTCGTGGGCTTCGCCGATGCTCATCTCCGGCGGCAGGGTAAGGTGGAAGTCGATATGGCGACGACGACCGGCACGGCGACTGCGCAGATCATGGAAGCCGCTGGCGTTCGGGCAGCATTCGGTGATGATGCGACTGGTCATCGCCAGCTCTTCGGGACTCATGCTTTCATCGATCAGTGGTTGGAAAGCTTCATTGAGCATACTGATCGCTTCTCTGACAATGAATATGGCGACAGCGATGGCGACCAGCGGATCCAGTATGGCGAGAGAGTGGCCAAACAGGCCTGCCAGCCAGATCCCCCCAAGACCCGCTGCCACACCGGCTGAAGTAAGCACGTCAGCCTTGAGATGGAGCGCATCGGCAGCCAGTGCGACGGACTCCTCCTCTCTGGCCACCTTGTAGAGGTAGGCCGAGACACCGCTGTTGACCAGTGCCGAGATCACCATGACCAGCACACCCCAACCAATGCTCTCGATGGCGCTGGGGGATATCAGCTTATCGACGGCTTCGACAATGATCCAGCCTGCAGCCAGCAGGATCAGCAGGGCCTCAATGACGCCGGAGACATTTTCAATTTTGTCGTGGCCATAAGGATGGCGATCATCGGGAGGCAGATCGGACTTTTTCACGGCGAACAGGGCGATCAGGGCGGCCACCAGGTCCATGGCCGAGTGAATCGCTTCGGAGATGATGCTGACTGAGCCACTGGCAATACCGGCCACCACTTTCATGATGATCAGGCTGATGTTGGAGCAGACCGACACCATGGCGGCTCTGGTTTTTCTGTTCATGTAACCGTTTCCTGAATAACAAGGATATTTCAGTGTGGTGCGCATTATATCGGTCTGAAATGAAATAACCTATTCAGCGTTGTAACTTAATGTTTCTGGTGATATTGAGAATGCTTATTAAAATTGTGGTCAATTGAGAGGCAATAAATAATGAGAGGGATTTATATTTATCTATTAAATATCTGGGAAACGCTACTTTAATATAATGCTGACAACATTTAATAATGCGAATTACTCTTTTTCGGCCTTTCGTATCGATGGGCTCCCGGTCTGATTTGCCAAAGGGCGGGCTGCCGTTTTTTTGGTTGAGAATGAGGCTGGATCCGGATGCAGGTGGAGGGTATGCTGGGTTTGGTGATGGCCCTGTGTCATCGCATTAAGCGTACCGAAGTTAATGATTCGGATGACATGCTGGCTCCCATGAGGAACCAACTGTCTGGGTAACATTTTTGGAGTTTGATGATGAGTAACAAAGAACATCACAACGGCAAAGATGCCAAGAAAAAACCGCAGATGTCACTGAAAGAGAAACGTGAGGCCAAACGTCAGAAAGCAGATCTGAAAAACGGCAGCGCAATGAAGTAACGCTCCTTTACTGTTGTTCCTTCGGAGCCAGTACAAAGCCAGCCTGTTATGGGCTGGCTTTTATGTTTGTGGTTCATGGCGCAGCGCCGTATGCCTCGAAAATCTGCTGATAACGGCCATCCCTTTTCATTGTGGCGAGTTGGGCATTAAACAGCTGGCGGGCATCCGCCGAGCGAAAGGCGAAGTGATAAACGGTGGGTGGGAAGAGGTCTGCACGCCGAACCAGCTCTGGGTGGTAGTGTTCACCAGCCAGAGGGGCTGCAATCAATTGTGTCAGATAGTAGTTGAACACCCGCTCTTCAAGTACTACGGCATCGACCCTGCCACGTAGCAACTGATGCACCTGCCCTTGCTGCTTGGCGACTTCCTCGTAATGAGGGTTCTGGTTGGCCATGGTGGCAAAGGTACTGCCGAGAATGATTCTCGCCCGCTGAAAAGCTGTGACTCTCATTCGTTGCAGATCGTCGATCGTGCCGACCCGGTTGTTGGCCAGGGTGAAAACCTTGTTATGGAACGTGATGACGGGATGGGTCAGGAAGTCTGGATCAACCATCTCTTCTTTGACGTTGATGATGGCATCCAGCGTGCCTGATTCGAACATGCGGAAGGTGCGTTCTAGCGGCAGAAATTCGAAACTGGGCTCATAGCCGCTACCGACGAATGCCTCTTTCAGCAGGTCGAGTTCTATACCACGGGTTTGCTGTTCAATCACATAGGGCGGAATTGCAAAGCTGACACCTACTTTGAGCTGTTTGGCCAACAAGTGACTTGGTAGCAAGCTAACCAGTAGCAGCCCTACAAGGGGAATCAGTTTCATCGCACCTCTCACCAAGAGTTCCTGTCGAGAATATCTATCACTGTAAGGGGGCGGGTCATAAAAAGTCATACCCCTCTTGGGTGGAAAAAATACGATCATGGATAAATAAAAAGACCCTGATAAATCAGGGTCTTTTTGCGTTTCAATGTTTTTAGAACGGGATGTCGTCGTCGAAGTCCATCGGCGGCTCGTTATAGACCGGCGGGGCTGACTGGGGCTGTTGTGCCGGACGGCTATAACCGCCTTGCGGTTGCATGTTTTGCTGCGGGGCCGGAGCCGGGCGCTGCTGGTTCATCGGCTGCTGCATGGCCTGCTGCGGCTGGCCCCAGTTGCCCTGGGATTGACCACCCATATTCTGGCCCATACCCTGACCACCTTGCGGACGGCCACCCAGCATCTGCATGACGCCTGTGAAGCTGTCGACCAGCACTTCAGTGGTGTAGCGCTCCTGACCACTCTGATCTTGCCATTTGCGGGTCTGCAGTTTGCCTTCGACATAGACCTGGGAGCCTTTCTTCAGGTACTCGCCAGCGACCTCGGCCAGCTTGCCCATGAAGACGACGCGATGCCACTCGGTACGCTCTTTCTGCTCACCGGTCTGCTTGTCGCGCCAGGTTTCAGAGGTGGCCAGAGTGATGTTGGTCACAGCACCGCCACTCGGCATGTAGCGTACTTCCGGGTCTTGCCCGAGGTTACCGATCAGAATGACTTTATTGATGCCTCGACTGGCCATAATCTCTCTTCCACCTTTATATTCCGGCCAGGCAGCAAGCCTGGGCCAACCAAATGAGTTACCGCGTTTTTATCTGTTCCATGCTGTTATCGTATTGAGCAACATGGTTTTTCTATACCCGTAGCAGCAATCAGGCTGATGTTCACTTATTACCTGGCTCACGTTTAGCCCCCAATAGTAACAGCTGACGCGTCCCTGCGCACCCTCATCCGAGTGGTGCTGGCGGTCAGGGGGATTGAGTGAAACCCCTCCCTGACATGAGCGGATAATGCAAAGATCCCATCGTAAAAATGGATAACGGCGATAGATAATGCCTGTCTATTCATCCAGTAGTCTCTATGCCATACTGACTCGCTCAGGTTTCCGTATCGAGCGTGCAACAAGATGGAAAAGATCGTGGTCCGGGGTGCTCGCACCCACAACCTCAAGAACATCAATCTGACCCTGCCCCGCGACAAGCTGATCGTGGTCACCGGCCTCTCCGGTTCGGGCAAATCCTCTCTGGCGTTCGATACCCTCTATGCCGAGGGGCAGCGCCGCTATGTGGAGTCGCTCTCTGCCTACGCCCGCCAGTTCCTCTCCCTGATGGAGAAACCGGACGTCGACCACATCGAGGGGCTCTCGCCCGCTATTTCCATCGAGCAGAAGTCTACTTCCCACAACCCGCGCTCGACCGTCGGCACCATCACCGAAATCTACGACTACCTGCGTCTGCTGTTCGCCCGGGTTGGTGAGCCGCGCTGCCCGACCCACGCCATTCCGCTCGCCGCCCAGACTATCAGCCAGATGGTGGATCAGGTGCTGGCTCAGCCGGAGGGGAGCAAGCTGATGCTGTTGGCCCCGGTGGTGCGCGATCGCAAGGGTGAGCATGCCAAGTTGCTGGAGAATCTGGCGGCGCAGGGCTACATCCGTGCCCGCATCGACGGCGAGGTGTGCGATCTTTCCGATCCTCCGACTCTGGAGTTGCACAAGAAGCACACTATCGAGGTGGTGGTGGATCGCTTCAAGGTGCGCGATGACCTGGCGTTGCGTCTGGCCGAGTCGTTCGAAACGGCGTTGACCCTTTCCGGCGGCATTGTATTAGTGGTGCCGATGGATGGCGAGGAGGGGGTTGCCCCCATGACCTTCTCCGCCAACTTCGCCTGCCCGGAGTGCGGCTACTCCATGTCGGAGCTGGAGCCGCGCATCTTCTCCTTTAACAACCCGGCCGGAGCCTGCCCGACCTGCGACGGTCTTGGGGTGCAGCAATATTTCGACCCGGCCAAGGTGATCGGCGATCCTGCCATCAGTCTGGCCAACGGCGCCATCCGTGGTTGGGACAAGCGCAGCTTCTACTATTTCCAGATGCTGAAATCCCTCTCCGAACACTACAAGTTCGATCTGGATACGCCGTGGGAGGATCTGCCACTCAAGACCCAGGAGGTGATCTTGCGTGGCTCCGGTCGTACCGAGATCGAGTTCCGCTACATGAACGATCGCGGCGATGTGGTGGTGCGCAAGCACCCGTTCGAGGGGATCTTGCACAACATGGAGCGGCGCTACCGGGAAACCGAATCCAACTCGGTGCGCGAAGAGCTCTCCAAATACATCGCCAACAAATCCTGTACCAGCTGCGGTGGGAGCCGACTGCGGGAGGAGGCACGTCACGTCTTCGTCGACAACCGCAACCTGCCGGCCATCGCCGAGCAGTCCATCGGTGATGCGCTGGCCTTCTTCGAAGGATTGAACCTCACCGGCCAGCGCGCCCAAATCGCCGAGAAGATCCTCAAAGAGATCGTCGAGCGGCTCGGTTTCCTGGTGAACGTCGGTCTCAACTACCTGAGCCTGTCGCGCAGCGCTGAGACCCTCTCCGGTGGCGAAGCACAGCGGATCCGGCTGGCGAGCCAGATTGGTGCCGGTCTGGTGGGGGTCATGTATGTGCTGGATGAACCTTCCATCGGCTTGCACCAGCGTGACAACGAACGGTTGCTCAAGACCCTTACCCACCTGCGCGATCTTGGTAACACGGTGATCGTGGTGGAGCACGACGAGGATGCCATTCGCCTCGCCGACCATGTGCTCGATATCGGCCCGGGGGCGGGCGTGCACGGCGGTGCCATCGTCGCCCAGGGCACGCCGGAGGAGATCATCAATAATCCCGAGTCGCTGACCGGTGACTACCTCTCCGGCCGCAAGCAGATCGCCATTCCCGCCGAGCGGACTCCGCTCACCGGCAAGTGGCTGAAACTCAAGGGGGCGAGCGGTAACAACCTGCGCAACGTCAACCTGGATCTGCCGATCGGGGTGATGACCTGTGTCACCGGCGTCTCCGGCTCCGGCAAGTCGACCCTGATCAATGACACCCTGTTCCGCATCGCTCACCGTGAACTGAATAAGGCGACCGAATCCACCCCTGCGCCCTATCGCAGCGTCGAGGGGCTGGAGCATCTGGACAAGGTGGTGGACATCGATCAGAGCCCCATCGGCCGTACTCCGCGCTCCAACCCGGCCACCTACACCGGTCTGTTCACCCCGATCCGCGAACTGCTCTCCGGCACCCAGGAGGCGCGCTCGCGCGGTTACCAGCCGGGCCGTTTTTCCTTCAACGTCAAGGGCGGTCGCTGCGAGGCGTGTCAGGGGGATGGGGTCATCAAGGTGGAGATGCACTTCCTGCCGGACGTCTACGTGCCGTGTGACGTCTGCAAGGGCAAGCGCTATAACCGCGAGACCCTGGAGGTGAAATACAAGGGCAAGAATATCCACGAAATCCTCGAGATGACGGTGGAAGATGCCCGCGAGTTCTTCGATCCGGTGCCAGCAGTGGCGCGCAAGCTGCAGACCCTGATGGACGTGGGCCTCTCCTATATCCGCCTTGGCCAGTCGGCCACTACCTTGTCTGGCGGTGAGGCGCAGCGGGTCAAGCTGGCGCGGGAGCTATCCAAGCGGGATACAGGTCAGACTCTCTATATTCTGGATGAACCCACCACCGGGCTGCACTTCCACGACATCCAGCAGCTGCTCAAGGTGCTGCACCAGTTGCGGGATCGCGGTAATACCATCGTCATCATCGAGCACAACCTGGACGTCATCAAAACCGCCGACTGGATCGTCGATCTGGGGCCGGAGGGGGGGGCCGGTGGCGGCCGCATTCTGGTGACGGGGACGCCGGAGGAGGTATGCGACAATCAAGAGTCTCATACCGCACGTTTCTTACGGCCCTTGCTGAAGGGATAAACCGTTATAATCGAGGGGCCTTGGGCCCCTTTTTTATGATGAAAATCGGGAGCATGGAGGTTTCTGGCGATGCATGGCGTCGCAGCATCACAAGCAATGGATATGTCGCTTTATGGCTCACTCTTCACGGACAATTGATCATCAGTTGGCTTACTCCATATTCCCCATTTGGTTGGGGGCAATCCTGCTGTTGTTGATCCTGCTTGCCTGGGCGCAAGTCTCTGCCGCTACGCGAATTGAAGAGCAGCGAATGGCGGAGCATCTGTTGCGCGTGAGCAAGGCTGTGCAGGCGGATGTGAGTGCGCTGGATGCATTTAGTCGCGACTGGGGGATTTGGGATGACAGCCATCGATTTCTGGCCAGTAAAAATCGAAGCTACATTGAAGCCAACCTGTTTAATGACATGCCAATGCGGGACTTCAGCCTCAATCTGATGAGTCTTATGGATCTTAATGGCTATGAGATCTGGACCCGGACTCTGCTACCCGACGCCCCCGGGATCAATCCGGATCAGTTTCCCTACTTCCTTGATGAGCTGAAAAAACAGTTAAGAGAGCAGTCGGTGGCGCAAGGGGGGGTTAACTTGCATGGCATCAGAGCCTCCCAGTGGGGTCCTTTGATGTACTCCTGGCAGCCAGTCAGGAATAGTGACAATTCGGCGCCATTCAATGGTTTCTTGCTGGTAATGCGCTGGTTAGACCAAGACTATCTGGAACATGTATCAGAGCGGACAGCGCTGCCTCTGGCCATTTCCCATTCCAATCTGGATGTCAGTGCTACCTTCAAACCGTTGAAATCCAATATGACTTACCGTCTGATTGATCTGGGCCTGACTCGGTTGCGGGGAGAGGTCCGGTTGCTGAATAGTGATCACCAACCCGTCTTGACGCTGGTGATCGAGGAGGAGCGCAAAGTATTGGGTAGTGTGCTGGAGGTGGCTATCTGGACATTTTTCGGCATGCTGTTTATCAGTTTTTCGTGCGTCATGCTCTCCATGTATCGGCTCAATAGCATCGTGCTTACGCCCTTGCAGCAACTGGTGTCGGCACTGCAGCGATTTGGCGATCGGCCTGATGCCAATTTGGTCCCATATATCGACAGCAGTGTTGAAATGGCGACTCTGAGTGGAAAATTCCGAGAGATGGCCAGCAAGGTAAGCTTGCAGCATGATGAGCTACTGGCCAAATCCAGCCAGATGGAGAGGGCTGCCTCCATTGATCCCTTGACCCGTTGTTTCAACCGACGCTATCTGGATGGCTGGTTAAATACCCATTATTCCCGTCCTTGCCTGCTCTTATTGCTGGATCTTGATCACTTCAAGCGGATTAATGATCAGTTGGGCCACGATATTGGCGATCTGGTATTGAGTCAGTTGGCCGACCTGTTGCGCAAACTGGTGGTGAGTGAGGTTGAACCGATTATCCGTCTGGGCGGGGAGGAATTTTTACTGCTGTTGCAGGTGGATGAAGATGAAGAGGTGGCATTGCGGGTCGAGTATTTCAGGCAGCGAGTGGCACAGCATCGATTCGGCAAGGATGAGAACCCATTACGTTTGACTGTTTCATCAGGATTTTGCCGTTACCCATTGCATCCTGCCATACCCGATACATTTTGGAGTCACAGCTTTAAATTGGCTGATATGGCTCTTTATCGGGCTAAACAGGAAGGGCGTAATCAGTGGTGTGGCTATACGGGGTCACTTTCCCCGGATGCTACCACTATGATGGCTAGCGAGTTGGTAGAGGGTCAATATCTGCAGGTAAAACGAGCAGAAAACAGTGATTAGCCTTGTCTTACCAAAACCAGATAGGCCAGTGCGACGATAAAACCGAGCAGAATAAAGATAAAGGATCCGATCCCCCAGGTGGCAGCGAGAAAGGTTCCCACTTTTTGCCATCGCGACTTATTTGTCATAAACAAAGCACTACTTCCAGATAACTTTATTGCCGCAAAAATACGCTTGTTTGCCTTGATTAACAACAATCAATCGTCATCCGCTGCCACTTAAAGATGTGCTTGGCACGCTCCTTTATCCTTGATTACGCAGCCATTCACGGTCGGTGACATCTGATCTTCAGCTGTGTATCTGGTGTGGCGGCAAGATGGGGGTGATGGTAAAGGTGTCACCTCAATCAATTTATTTCTGTGCAACTTTTGCTCCAAGTCAATAACTTTGCATTTACAAGGGCATATAGTCAGCAGGCTTACAGCATCAAATGAAAACAAAAAAAGGGATTACGTGATGAAAAAATTACTTCCTCTGATGATTGCCGCTGCAGTTACCTCTCCCTTCGCTATGGCTCACCAAGCTGGCGATATTCTGGTTCGTGGTGGTTTGGCATTTGTCTCTCCACAAGAGAGTACCTCCCCGCTTGATCTAACGATCAATGACAATATGCAGCTCGGTTTAACTCTGACCTATATGGCGACAGATAACTTCGGTGTTGAGTTACTGGCTGCAACACCGTTCTCCCACTCTGTGAAACTGGGGGATACCGAAGTTGCCAAGGTCAAGCACTTGCCGCCGACCCTGATGGCTCAATACTATTTTGGTGATGCCCAGAGCAAGGTGCGCCCATATGTTGGCCTTGGTGTGAATTACACCACTTTCTTTGATGAGAAGGGTCGTGGTCCGCTGGCAAATGACGATATCAGTCTGGATAGCTCTTGGGGTGTTGCCGGACAAGTAGGTATCGATATGGCTATTACCGATCGTTGGTTTGTCAATGGTTCGGCTTGGATCATGGATATCGATACAGATGTTCACACTCAATCAGTGGGTACCATCAACGCCAAGATTGACCCTATGGTCTTTATGGTGGGCGCTGGCTACCGATTCTAATGTTCTGATTCTGGTGGCTGACCTTTACTGGGTGGCTACGGAAAACAGTAAAGTACGTCTCTTTTAGCTCGGTTTGCGCCGGGCTTTTTTGTGTCAGCCAAGTCGTGACAGATTGTGATCCAACACCATACAAATCAATAAAATACTCCCTCTTCCCACTCAGTTATTCGCCACCTGTGCCGATAGTGACTATGTTCACTTTACCTTCCCCCAATGAGTGAGGATGTCTCCATGGGTTTATCTATTGTGCAGCGGATCATCGCCGGATTCGTGTTGATGCTGCTGTTGCTGATCCTGCTTGGCGTGATCAGTACCTTTAAAATCAAGGGTATAAACGATGGTCTCTCTGCCGTTTCCGATCGGGCGACCCCCTTGGTGGTGGCGGTTGCCGATCTGAAGGGGGCTTTGCAAGACAGTAACCGCTGGGTGCTGGTGTATCGTACCAGCGAAGATGCTGCCCAGTTACCGCAGCTTGCCAGCAAGTTCAAAGAACAGCAGAACCGCTTCGCCCAACTCAGTCAGGAGATGGGCAAATTTACCGAGGTGGCTGATGCTCGTGCCCGGTTCCAGCAAGTCGAGGGCGCAACGAACCAGTTCTACGGTTTGGCTGATCAAGTGTTGGGTCAGCACGGACAGTGGGTTAATGCTCTTGAACATCGCCGCAAGTTGGAAATGGAATTTATCCGCCTTGAGGATACCTACCAGTGGGCGGCAGATCTGCTGTTGCAGCAGACCGCCAGCAAGCGTTCCATGCGCAACAAGGCGGAGCTGATCACCTCCGGTATCGCCCGTGATTTGAAAAATATCCGTCGTGCGGATGCCAAAACAGATCTGAATGGTCTGGAAAAGGTGTTGAGTAAGGATATCGAGATGGCTCGCAAGCGTCTTGAGCGGGTTCTGGTGCCGGATGATGTGAAAGCACGCTTTGTCTCCAATCTGGATCGGATGCAGGAGCTGGCGCTCGGTGCTCAGGGATTGCTGGCCACCATGCGCCAGGCCCAGCAGCTGGAACTGTCACTGGCAAGCCTGAATCAGCAGCTCGATGCCAGTTTGGTCAATAGTCTGAATTTGCTCGATGAGATGGGTAAGTCTGCCGGCGCTATCGCCAGCAATAGCCGGATCCATGCCGATGCTGCGGTTAGCAGCGCCAGCTTCTGGATCCTGGTGGTTGCCGCGCTTTCAGCCGCAGCGGCATTGGTGATCGGTTATACCACTGCGCGCAGCATTCAGCGCCCGTTGCAGATGATCAATAAGGAGCTGGATTACATGGCGGCCGGTGACATGACCCGCCGCATCAACTACCGCAGCAACTGCGAGTTTGGCAACCTCTCCCGTTCTATCGATATTTTGGCTGGCAAGACCGGTGAGCTGCTCTCCCAGATCAATGCGGGCTCACGCCATCTGGTTGATGAGGCGAGCCGCGCGGCCGAGATCAGTGATAGAGCCATGTCCCGGGTGCAGGAGCAGAAGAGTCAGACCGATCAGGTTGCAGCAGCTATCACCGAACTTGAAGTGAGCGCAACTGAAGTCGCTCGTTCAACCGATGGCACCAAACGTGAGGTGGATCTGGCCGATGAAGAGGCGCGTAGTGGCCGCCAGAAAGTGGCGACGACCCGGCGGATCACCGAACAGTTGGCTGGTGCGATGGAAGAGGCGGTCGGCATTACCTACAAGTTAGGTGAGTTCAGTAACAATATTGGCAGCATCCTTGATGTGATCCGCAGCATTGCCGAACAGACCAACTTGCTGGCGTTGAATGCTGCCATTGAAGCGGCCCGGGCTGGTGATGCCGGGCGTGGTTTTGCGGTGGTCGCAGATGAAGTACGGGCGCTGGCCAATCGTACCCAGACCTCGACCGAAGAGATCCAGGGGATGATTGAGAACCTGCAAAACTCCAGCAAACATGTGGTGGAGGTGATGGGGCGTAGCCAGGAGCAGACTCAGAGCTGTGTCGATCAGACCCGCGAGATGGATGTGGCCTTGCAGTCCATTGCCGATCGGATGAGTGCCATCAAGTCGATGGCCGATCAGGTAGCCCATGCCGCCCAAGAGCAGATCTCGGTCAGCCAGGGTGTAGCCCGTCATATTGCCGGTATTGCCGATGTGGCATACGAGACCGAACGAGAGGCGCGCGAATCAGCCAGCAGTAGCGAAGTGCTGGCTGAGCTGGTCGCCAAGCAGCAACAACTGATTGCACATTTCAAGGTCTAGGAGGGCTTATGTCTAAAAAGTGGATTGGAGCCCTGAGTCTCCTGTTATGTGGTCAGTTGATGGCCAGCGAACTGGTGATCGAGAGCTGGCGTACCGACGACAAGGTGTTGTGGGAGCAGAAGATCATCCCGGCGTTTGAAGCCTCTCATCCCGGTATCAAGGTGAGTTTTCACCCGGTTCAGAACGTCAACTACATGCCGAGCTTGTGGGAGAGTCTGAAAGGAGGGAAGGCGGGCGATCTCATCACTTGTCGCCCGTTTGATGATTCGCTCGCCCTGTTCAAGGCGGGGCATCTGGCCGAGCTGACTGAAATGGCGGGGATGGAGAACTTCCCGAGCTTCGCTCAGTCCCCCTGGCAGACCGATTCGGGGGCTCAGACTTTCTGCGTACCCATGGCGTCGGTGATCCATGGTTTCTTCTATAACAAGAAGATCTTCAGTGAGTTGGGGCTCACTGTGCCGCAAACTCGTGACGAGTTTTTTGCCGTGCTGGACAAGGTCAAAGCCGATGGGCGCTATGTGCCGCTGGCCATGAGCGGTTCCGAGAGCTGGGTTGCCTCCGAGCTGGGTTTTCAAAATATCGGTCCCAACTACTGGAAGGGAGAGGATGGCCGGCTGGCGTTGATCGGTGGGCAGGAGCGGATCGACAACCCTCAATACGTGAAGGTGTTTGATGAACTGGCTCGCTGGCATGACTATCTCGGCGATGGGGCCGAGAGTCGCGATTACGCCACCAGTAATGCGCTGTTTACCTCGGGCAAGGCCGCGTTCTATGTGGCGGGCTCCTGGGAGATCGCGCCCTTCACCGGTAAGGTCGACTTTGGGGTGATGCGTCCGCCGGTGGCCAAACAGGGGGATGGCTGCTTCTTTACCGACCATACCGATATTGGCATGGGGATGAATCCGGCCAGCAAGAACAAGGAGGGGGCCATGGCTTTCTTGCAGTGGCTGACCACTCCCCAGTTTGCCGAGCTCTATACCAACTCGCTGCCGGGTTTCTTCTCCCTCTCCAACCACTTCTTTGATGTCACCAATCCGGCGGCCAAAGAGATGATGGAGTGGCGTGACCAGTGTGATTCTACTATTCGGGTGGCGACCCAGATCCTCTCCCGCGGTACACCCAAGCTGGGAGATGAGCTGGCCGAGGTGAGTCAGGCCGTGTTGCTGGGCAAGATGGAGCCCAAGGCCGCTGCCGAGCGGTTGGAAAATGGCCTCAAGGGGTGGTATGTCCCCCAGCAGGGCAATAAAGCCAAGGGGCAAGACTGTCAGTGCGATGCGGGACAGGTTCCAGCTGTGGCGGTCTCCGCAGCGCCTGCGACAGGTGAAACGCCTGCCGTGGCGGCACCCTCTGTTACTACTCCCGCGGAGCCAGTATCTGCGGCGACTGCGCCACTACCGGCGCCTTCGGCTGACGTGGAGCAGGCGCTCTCGAACGAGCTGGAGGCGCCGCAGCAATAAGGCGTTGTATAACAAGCGGGAGGCATCAGCCTCCCGTTTTTATTTAGCAGCAGTTGTGGGTTGCTCTATGGCGTTTCATGAGGCCAGCGACAGAGACTGCCAATACGGGCTACCGGGACAAACCCCAATGTGCGGTAAATCCGTTGGGCATGGTAGTGCTCGTCAGCAACAATAATCAGTTGCTTGGCACGAGCCAATCCTTGGCGGGCAACATGACAGAGTAACTGGCGACAGAAGCCCTTGTTGCGCCAAGCCTGGTGAGTACGTACCAACTGAAATCTCCCCAAGGTGTCGCTGAAGAAGAGGCCGCAGCTGGCGATCAGCTGCCCCTCCAGCCATATTCCCCACCAGTCACCGAGTCCATCGGCAATCATTGCCTGATAGAGCGCTTGTCGGGAGCGTAAGTAGGGGAGGTAGCTCTCTTTTGAATGCCCTTCATCCCGCTCATGGAGTTCGAAGTCGAGCCACGCTTGCCAGTCGGCGGTAGTGAAGGCCCGTACTTCTGCTGGAATGGGGGCGGGGCTTGCTGGTTGCCAGCCTTGCTCGTCAAGCGCCATCACCACGCACTCCAGATACTGATATCCGGTGGCGACAAACCCGGCGATCCGGCTGTTTTGTCCCGCCGCCAATGGCCACTGGAAGGTGCGGTGGCGAATTCTGGGGTCGTAGCCGATAAGTTGATCAAAGGTGGCCTCCAGCCAGCCTTTGTCCCGGTCGCTCGGTGGAGAAGAGAGCAGAAGATAGTTGCCGAAGTAGTAGTCAGGAGCATCCGGTGTGCGTACCGCCCAGAACTGTTCGTACTGAGTGACTTCGCCCTGATAGCGATCAAACAGCAAGTCGGTGGCAAAGCCTGGGTGGGTATCCATGATGGTGCTCCTGCGAAGACTCAAGTTGTTATCGGCAGGAGAGGGAAATAGATGAAAAGGGGCCGGAGAAACCTCCGGCCAAACAATCACACGCAGATTCAGAACGTCCAGGACGATCTGGCGCCATCATAACTCGGCTGTGGCAATTTTGGGATGGCACTTTCTGGTTACTTACCGTTAATTTTATAAATATGAGTATGGTCCGAGAGGGTTAAGGTAAATCGCTGTTGACTTTGTGCCGCTTTACTCATAAATATAAAGACGTTTAGACGTCCAAACATCCGTTTCGGCGTGCTTAGATGGATTGCAGGACAGGGAGAAGAGCAGATGGGTTTTCACAGTGCGCGCCAGGTTGAGGCACTCAACCAGAGTCTGGCTGATTTAAACGGCGATATATCGGTCAGTTTCGAGTTTTTTCCACCCAACAGTGAAGGGATGGAGAATACCCTCTGGCAGTCCATTGAGCGGCTGAAAGTGCTGGAGCCCAAGTTTGTCTCCGTTACCTATGGTGCTAACTCCGGCACCCGGGATCGCACTCACAAGGTGATCAAGGATATCAAGGAGCGCACCGGCCTGATTGCGGCACCACACCTGACCTGTATCGATGCCAGCCGCGACGAGCTGCGAACCATTGCTCGTGACTACTGGAACAGTGGTATTCGCCATATCGTGGCCCTGCGTGGAGATCTGCCTCAGGGGTTGGAGAAGCCCGAGATGTATGCCACCGATCTGGTTGCTCTGCTCAAGGCTGAAGCTGACTTCGATATCTCGGTAGCGGCTTATCCGGAAGGTCATCCGGAAGCGAAGAGCGCACAGTCGGATCTGCTCAACTTGAAGCGCAAGATCGATGCTGGTGCCAACCGCGCTATTACCCAGTTCTTCTTCGATGTGGAGACCTATCTGCGTTTTCGCGATCGCTGTGCTGCCATCGGTATCGATGCCGAAATCGTGCCGGGGATCCTGCCTGTTTCCAATTATCAGACCTTGGCCAAGTTTGCCGGCTTCACCAACGTGAAGATCCCGCGCTGGATGCATCAGCGTTTTGAAGGGCTGGATAATGATCAGATGACCCGCAATCTGGTGGGGGCGAGCATCGCGATTGATCAGGTGAGGGTGCTGAGCCAGGAGGGGGTGAAAGATTTCCACTTCTATACCCTGAACCGCTCCGAATTGACCTATGCCATCTGCCATACCCTGGGAGTTCGGCCCAAGGGCTAAGTGACAACGCTTGTAAAAGCAAAAAGCCAATGAGTTACTCATTGGCTTTTTTGTTATGGCCACTCAGGGTCTGGTGGGGGCGATCTCTTTCGGTTCAAGATCGATAACGGCATTGCCAGCCGCTCCCGGATACTGGTGATAGCTCTGATCCTGCTCCAGGGTGTAGAAGGTATCGAGATAGTCATCGTTATTGGTCATCCAGGAGTCAGGCAGCGCTTTGATGATGCGGCCGCCGAGATCGAGGGCGGGCAGAGCCTCTGGTACGCCTCCGGCCGTAAAACCCAGCTTGAGGGCATCAATCAGCAGGGCGCTTAGCTCCTTGTAGTTGACGTTGTCATCCTGCTCCATCATCACCACATCGACCGCCCCCCAGCGATAGCGATCCCAGTAGACCAGGATCTGGTTTGGGGTGTAATCGGTATTGTCATAGTCGAGGTAGGGCATATCGACGATATCGACCACAGGCTCATCCCGGCTGGGATTGACTCCGGCGACAACCGCATAGACTTCTGCAGCCCCGAGCAGCCAAGGCTCCTGATCATCTTTGAGTCTGATTTTCTTCAAAATGCTTGTTTTGAGGGGGGTTGTACTGGTCGCTGCTTGCGGGGAGCTTTGAAGGTCAGCATTGGCCAGCGCTCTGCGCATTACCCTCAAGCCTGCATTTTTAGCTTTGACGGGATCGGCTTCAACCACCAGAACTGGCCGAGCCGGTGCTTTGTCTACATCCAGATAGACGGGGTTGCCCGCGTTGTCGAATGCTTCGATGGCGCTCCAGCTTTTCTCATCTCCACTCGGTACATACGCGATCAGCGGTTCGACCCCTTGTTGCAGTGCCGCCGCCTGTTCGGTGTTGGCCAGTCGCAACTGCATCAGCTGCTTGACCTCACCATCCAGTCCTTGCCGGCTGATGGCAGCCTGGTTGGCGTCAGTCGCTTGACGTTTGAGTCGTGGGCTGGCCTTTTGCAGCAAGTTGGGAAGCGGGCTTTGGTATTGCTGATTGCTCAGCAAGGGTTGCAGGTCTTTCTGCTGCAATGCGAGCTGGCGAGCCAGCTCTCTGTCTGCGTCGGCGGCGTGTGCCGTGCTGGCGCTCAGAAGCGCCAATAACAATATGAGAGCCTGATGTTTCATTATTATTCTCCGCTGCGTGAACCTGACGGGGCATCATGTCCGGGAAGCATCGTCCCTGACTCCACTAGAGGGTAATTAGTTTCTCCTGTGAACTAATTTGTTTGGATCTTGCGCAGGCCATCACGGTTTGAGAGTAAATTGGTTGCTTTGTCGATACAAATGGAGCTGATGCAGAGCAAGCCCGATCACCAGACCCCAGCAGGCAGCACCGATGCCTAGCAGACTGATCCCGGACGCTGTAATGACAAAGGTGAGCAGCGCCGCTTCGCGTGCCTCATCCTGTTGTAATGCCGAGTGGAGACTGCTGCCGATGGTGCCAAGTAGTGCCAGTCCAGCGACACAGGTGACCAGCGTTGCTGGAAAAGCGCTAAACAAGGTGGCGACGGTGGCGCCGAAACAGCCGGTCAAGAGATAAAAGCCGCCAGCCCAGATAGCCGCAGGCCAGCGGCGGTTGGCATCCGGATCTACCTCTTTCCCCATGCAGATGGCGGCGGTAATGGCTGCCAAGTTGAAGGCATAGCCACCAAATGGGGCGAGTAACACGCCGGTTAGCCCCGTCCAGCCGATCAGTGAGGAGGTGGCTGGTTGATAGCCATGAGCTCGCAATATGGTCACGCCCGGCATGTTTTGGGAGGTCATGGTGACAATAAACAGTGGCAGTGCGATGCCAAAAAGGGCGTCGAGGGAGAAGGTTGGCCAAATCCAGATGGGGCTGGCGAGTTGCCAGTGAATGGTGTCCAGCTGTAGCTCTCCTCGCAAGTTGCAGATCAGAATGCCCAGTGCCAGTACCAATACCATGGTGTAACGGGGCCAGAGGTGGCGGCCTAGCAGAAAAGCGAGCAGCAGCACGCCAAGCAGCAAGGGGTCTTGCGGGGCAATTTTGAACAGATCCAGTCCAAATCTGAGCAGTATTCCGGCCAGCATAGCTGCAGCCAGCGGTGCCGGGATATGCCTCATCAGACGGTCGAACCAGCCGCTGATGCCACACAAAGTGATCAGGAGGGAGGAGATCGCAAAGGCCCCGATCGCCTCGGTCAGGGTGAAGTGACCCAGACTGGTTATCAGTAGCGCTGCACCAGGGGTTGACCATGCGGTTAGCACGGGCATGCGGTAATAGAGGGAGAGGCAGATGCAGGTGACCCCCATTCCTATGCCTAGCGCCCAAAGCCAGGAGGCGATTTGGGCGGTATCGGCCCCCGCTGCAGTAGCAGCTTGGATAATCAGAATCACGGAGCTGGTGTAGCCGACCAGAACGGCAATAAAGCCTGCGACTATATGGGGGAGGGCGAAAGGCATTGAATATCCTCTAGGCATTGTGACGCACTGTGCGTTATTACGTACAATATGGTCTCGACTATAACCTTGTGCGTTATAGCGCACAAGGCACGTTATGCCGGAATGATAAAGAGGCTGTTATGCAAGAGATGAATCAGCATCTGGCTAGTCGCCTGAAGGAACTGCGATGTGAACGGGGCTGGAGCCTTGATGCTGCAGCGCGCGAGACTGGCGTCAGCAAGGCAATGTTGGGTCAGATTGAGCGGGGCGAATCGAGCCCGACGGTGGCGACGTTGTGGAAAATTGCGACTGGTTTTCGCGTCTCTTTTTCCAGTTTTATTGAGCCCACACCAGCCATCCAGGGAGAGACGCTCTATCGCACCGCCGATGCCATTCGCCAGCAGCCAGCAGGAGAGGGCATGCAGGTGGCACCTCTTTTTCCTTATGAAAAGCGATTTGGCTTTGAGTTACTGGAGTTGATCTTGCTGCCGGGTTATCAACGTGAATCCGAGCCCCACGAGGCGGGGGTGACCGAGCACGTTATTGCTATTAGCGGTGTGATGGAGGTGCTGGTGGAAGGAGAGTGGCACCCTCTGGTGCAAGGAGAGGCGGTACGTTTTGCTGCCGACCGCCCTCACGGTTATCGCAATCTGGGGGTTGCTCCGGCTACCTTTCACAACCTGATCCACTATCCGGTCGCCAAGCCCTGAGCATGGTCCGCTGGTATCAACCCGGTCGGCCATCTGCTCTGGGGCCGGTCAGTATCGGGGTGTAGACCCAGACAAACAGACCATAGGCGGCGATCCAGGCAAGAGCACTGACGTTCCAGCCCTGCAGAGTGAAAGCAGGCCAGAGTAGTGGAATTACCACCCGGGTCACGGCTGCAACTATGACCAGGGCAAATGCAACAGTGATCCTGCGCACCACCTGCAGAGCCCGACCGCTGTGGCCGAGGGATACTCGCGCAATCATTCCCAGGATCATGGTGCCCATGCAGCCTGCACTGAGCAGATGGCTGGCCATTGACAGCGTAATAGGCAGCCCCGCGCTATGTGCCGCAAGGGCGAGCAGGCCAAGGGGAATAAACAGATAGGCGAGATGAAGGGACCACAGCAGGGGATGCACAAGGGTCGATGGCAGATGCCAACGCAGTTGTCGCCACAGATGCAAACTCGCCGCCACTATATATATGCTGGTGACCCACTGGGTGGGCAACAGTAGCCAGAGCAGCAAGATAAGCCACTGTGCTGCGAGCGTGGCCCGTTCCAGCCAGAGCAGAGGCGTCGCTTTATCCTGGCCGGTCGCTCGGGCAGTGAAGAACGGAATAACCCTTCCGCCCATCACAGCGATCAGGGTGGTGAATAACAGCACCGTGGTGATCAGCAGATGTTCGACTGTGGTCCACTCTGCATGCCACAACCAGCTGACCCCATTGAGCAAGGTCAGTATCAGCAACAGGGGTACGAAGAACAGGTTACGCCATTGCCGGGTGAGCAGAATAGGCTTGGCGAGGAACCAGGCACAAAGCGGCAGCCAGAGCAGGTCTGCCACCATCAGGAGCGTATTGCCCTCACCCAGCCAGGGTAACAACGCCCTTGGCAACATCCATAGCCCCACCACCAGTGCCAATGGCCAGCTCCGAACGCCGGGATGGGCCGTCCAGTTCTGTACCGCCGTAAGCAGAAAGCCCGCGACGATGGCGGCACCGAAACCAAACAGCATCTCATGGCCATGCCACCAGACAGGGTTGGCAATTCCAGGCAAGGTTAGCCAACCGTTGAGCTGTCCCAGCCAGAGCAGCATAGCGACGGCAGCAAACAGCGCCCCAAACAAGAAGAAGGGGCGAAATCCCAAGCGGAACAGCGGGACGATTTGCTCTTCTTTGCGGCTATCGAGGATCTGATGCATGAGGGCATTCCAATTGAACATTTTAAGTGCCAATTATAAAATTGACTTTTCAAATGTTCAATTTAAATCCGGCAATAGTCAGGGTTGATGCCATTTTGAACAAAAAAAGACGTGATTGTTTGATATCTGAGCGAACGAACTTTTTTGCTGAAAAAGCCCTTGTCATCCCGGCGCGGCT
>NZ_JBHFMW010000003.1:0-43105 GCF_041929505.1 Aeromonas sp. MdU4
CGGTGATACCCCGATATCTTCTTCCAGTGCGCCCGCCCTTCCTTGCGCATTACCTGCACGGCGTCATTTCTTGGGTGCCCCTTTTTCCATAACCCTGCGCTTTTGCGAGGCGGGATACAGGCTGTCGCCCCTTTGCGAGAGATTAGCTGATGGCTGGCTTTGCTGTCGTAGGCACCGTCTGCATAAACACGCCCCAGCTTGCGCCGTAGTGGATTGAGCAGAGTCGGTAGCACCTCGGCATCATGGACATTTTCCAGCGAGACTTCCGCCGACACGATATCGTGAGTGGCCGGGTCCACAGCCAGATGCAACTTGCGCCAGACTCGCCGTTTTTCGGTGCCGTGCTTTCTGACTTTCCACTCGCCTTCCCCAAATACCTTGAGGCCAGTCGAGTCGATAACCAGGTCGGTGTTACGCCCCTTACTAGGTTGCCGATAGGCCACTGTCACCGTACGGGCGCGCTTGCTGACACAACTGTAATCGGGGGCACAAAGCGGTACGTTCATCAACTCGAACAGGGAGTCGAGTAGTCCCTGGGTGGCCCGCAGAGTGAGGTTAAAAATCCCCTTGAGCATCAGGAAGGTACAGATGGTCTGGTCAGTGTAAAGCTGGCTGCGACCCCGGCGCCCATGATGGTCGTGGTGAAACCAGTTGTTCATGACGTCGGCATCAACCCAGAAGGTGAGTGAACCACGATTAATCAAAGACTTGTTGTATTTAGGCCAGTTGGTGATGGGGTGAAGCGACGTGCCCATAATGCAGACTTGAAGAGGATGGTGGTGATCAGATCACCGCGCCCTCAGTTAGTTCCATTCAAGCTGCATCGATTTGGGAAACAACGCCGTATTTGAGATAAAAATTAAGGGCTTCTGTGTTAGCCAGACAGCATTTTAAGTCAACATCTATCAATGGGAATAATAAACTAGCTTTATGTTCATCTATATCTTTGCTCTGTATCACATTGATGTACTTATCAAACATCTCTGTAATTGCTTGAGTTGGCCTATCTAAGGTTGGCATTAGCCTTTTACAGACGAGGTTGTATTGTAGGATTGAGCAAAGAATAGCTGTGTTATAGGGAGTGAATAATCTTTCTTGCTCATTATTATCAAGTTGTACAGCTTTGATATAAGGTAGTGTGGTTCCTTGGTACGTTAATATTGTATTGACTTCCTCAGATAGACTTAGGTTCTTTATGGATTTGTAGTCTATCTTTATTTTCAAACCAACTTTAAGTACAGCCACAGCATATTTCAGAATACCAAATGAAGGCAGCCGTACATCTTTAATTTTTTTCAATAATGCTTTGGCGGATATGAGGTGATTAGACTGTATCTCTCTCAATATATCAATTATAGCTAGGTATTGTTGACCTAGCATATCATGTTCTTTAATTCTAAGGTCCGAAGAAAAGAGGTCACTGACATTGATATCTTTAACTATCTTGTTGGGGTGGTATGGGCTGAAGAGATAGTCAAAATATTCAATCAAAGATGGGGAGGATACCGGGGAGTTAGTATTTATTTGTTTTAATACATTTAAATAGAGAGCATTCACAGCTTTCTTGGCGATTTTATCGAAATTTGGATTGCGAATGAGATCGCTTCTACTGCAAAGTGATATTAAATCGGTAGTCATGCTTTGGGTAGAGAGAGCATGATTAACTCCATAATTCAAAAGGTCGGGAGAAACGACTTGGCTGTAATAGTCTGATAAGTGATAAATAATGGAAACCGATGCTTCTTGTTTATTACAACCTGAAAACACTTCCCTAACTTTATTTTCAAAGTAGTGAAATATGCGGAGTGCATACATAGCTGCATGAAGTGTATCAATGTTATCGAAATTTATTTTCTGGTATTCGCTTTTTTTCTTGTTAAAAAGTGTGACGAAGTACTTTACCGTATTTATTGTAGAACGTATAGAGGAAAGACGCTTGTTGTTACCAATAGAAATTGTGTTTATATAATGCTGAGTAGAATATAGTCCCTGTTGTGTATCGTTGGTATCAGCTAGTCTTAATAACCCCAACTCTTTTATACACTTAGTAAGATATTTTTTCTCCAGAGTTATAATTGAGTAAAACTCTTCATCTTCATCTTCATCTTCATCTTCATCTTCATCTTCATCTTCAATATCCGATTTTAAGAACCGTAGGAACTTATCAAAATGATAGTTTATTGTTTTGCTATTATCGTTGTCTAACATCTCGAAAATATCAATCGCTGCAATTGGTATTATCACTCCCATTATGAGTGCATAATCTAGTTCCGATTCTGATATATTGAGCGGTATTGTACGTTTAGTTAGTAGGTAATATATGTTTTCATAAGTCCAAAATAAATCTTCTCGTGGGCCTCGCAACTGGTTGCTGTCATTAAGTAATAGTGCAGATATAATGTATGCATGATTTTCCTTGAAAAAGGATTGATGTGCGTTATATGAATTCCTTTCAATATTATCTTTTCGTCTTATGCCGTTATACAATCCTAGAGCATCATAGAGAGTATGTATAAAACTCAAATATCTATTTGATTTTGTAGTGTTTATGTCATTTTCTGTTTCTATAGAAACTTTCTTAAGTAATTTTAAGTTGCGTTCCGCGATGTCTAATGGAGATGAACCGCGGAGTTTCTTTTGTGGGGTGATATTGTAGTCTTCTTGAATTTTACTCAGTTGGGATGAGATCTCATCCCAACTGATATCATCTTGCGCATGTATAATGGCATCTGAAAATTCAGCATACAGCTCCTCTAACTTTTCCCTCTCTATCAGATCAGGAATAGTTATTGGTTCAAACATGAAGTCATTTTTTAATGAGAGTCCATCTACTTTTTTCTTCGAAATTTTAAAGTCGTTAAAAGAAACAGCATGTGAACAAACTTTATTCTTTCCTGTATAAATAGTTGATATTCTAAATGGTGCGTTATTAAAAATATTTTCAATGAAGTTTATAGTGCTTTGGGGCTTATTGCCATTTAGAATTTTTATAAATGCCCAGCGGGAGGAAAGCTCTAATGCACTATAAAGATAGTAGTCTGATGTATCTATTGAGAGTCTAGGTAAACGAATAATTGTTAGTTGGACTACACCCTTTTGAATTTTACCATTGAATTGTGGCGTCAAGCTTTTGACATCGGAAAGGCCATACTGATTAAGAAGGCGATCAAGTGCCGAACGAGAGAGAGTGGGTGCAATGTGCGCTTTGGCAAGGCCCAGTAAATCATCCAGAGAGAGATAAAGCACTCGGCGTAACTCAGTGATCAACCACTGTTGAACAGCATTGAGAGCACTTCTCTTCTGTTGATTCTTGCTTGTGTGCTTGATCCTAGTCGTCTTGCCATCTTCCCCGCTTCTCACACTCCCAGGTTGTTGAGTTTCATTAGGAGCATCGAGGTTCTCATGATCATCTGACGCTGCTGTCGACGTATTGTGCTGGTCGTGAGCCACGGTCCGGGTTCCTTCTACATGGATATGGGATGGCTGTGATTAGACCATAAGTGTGGTTTCTAACCAATCAAGTGGGACTAAAGTTGCCCCGGTAAACACACTGGATGCACTGCGTCACGTCTTCTGAGAAGCTGGCCTCACTTCAAGAACAGCAGTGTCAGGAGGAAAGCATATGTTGCAAGAAGCCAACAAGCATGAGGAGCAAATGCTCAGGATCATCAGAATTAATGAAATGGTCATTAAAACTGGAATAAGTAAGTCAGGCATTTATGAGAGGTTAAATCCCCGCTCGGATAGATATGACGAACGCTTTCCCCAACCTGTACGTATCGGGGCTAGATCGATTGGGTGGTTATCATCCTCTGTGGATGAATGGTTAAGATCTTTATCCTAAGGTATCTAGTTTGGAGCTAGCTTAACTTCAAGTTTATTATTGAAATCGCTAATTATCTACTTTATAAGTGAAAAATGAAATCTATAATTAAAAATCCTGGACAATTCCCGGTGGATAAGCTTCCAGAAGAATTTCAGGATGCTGTTAAGGGCTATAGTGGAGAAACACAGGCTCCAGTAGAGCTCTTGGTCTCACTAATCCTTTCCTCTGCAAGTAGTTCTATACAAGACTCTGCAGTGGTGCATGTGCGTGAAGGTTTAGAATATAAGCCCACACTCTATGTAATTATAGTTGCACCCTCTGGTGAAAGGAAAACATTCAGCTTCAATTTAATAACATCGGCGATAAGAACTGTTCAGTATGAGTTAACATCTGAATACATCGAAAAACAGCGAGTATTCAATCGAGATGTGGAAATATGGAAGGTTGAGGAAAGTATGGCAAAAAATAGCCTTAAGGACGCGATTAAACGTGGACTTGATCCAATCTCATCCAAAGCAAACTATCGCCTTATTAAAGATGCTGAGCCTGTTAAACCAATTCACAGGAAGTTAATATTTAATGATATCACCATTGCTGGTGTCAAAAAGCAGCTAGGCAGTGGCAATCGTTCATTTTCAATTATGTCAGATGAGGCTGGTCGATTATTGAGTATGGACTTTATGAAGGAAACCTCCGACCTCAACGACCTATGGTCTAGGGGGGCTCTCTCGATGGAGAGAGGAACTGGGAATGGAATACAAATTGATGATGCCAGCGTTGGACTAACGCTGATGGTTCAGCCTAGGACATTTCATCGATTCTTGGCAAATAATGGTGAGATGGCCCGTGATAGTGGTTTCTTTGCCAGGTGTTTGATTGCTGTATGTGAATCTACACAAGGAACACGCTTTAAAGATCACTGCAAGCAAGTAAACAATAAGGCATTAAAATGGTTTGATGAGCGTATTACCAGTTTGCTACATCAGGGGATTGAACGTCGTACTCTTGGTAAGGAGCGCTATGTCATCAAACTTTCAAGGGAGGCACTAGCCTTTTGGGAGCTTGTCGATTCAAGCCTGGAGCCTCACCTTGCTCCGGGGGGACAGTTAGAAGCGTATAGAGACTACGCCTCGAAGTTTGTCGAGCATATGACGCGATTGGCAGCAGTAATCGAGGTGTTTTTGAATGGATATGAATCAACGATCTCAATTAGTTCTATGCGTTCAGCTTATGACATTGCAAATTGGTATTTTGACAACTTCATACAATTAATGGGGGCTTACGATATGACTAATCAGAGAAGTCATGCAAGGATATTGGATGAATGGTTGAGAATAAACCTCTTTCTGAAAGATAAATATAGGATTGAAAAGCGGCGGCTACGACAGTATGTCACTTCAGTTTTGAGGTCAAAAGCATTGCTTGATCCGGCGCTAAATCAACTTGTATTGGATAATCGAGTTAGAGTTTATAAAGAAGGACGTACCGAATGGATAGAGTATATTCAGGCCAAGTGCCATTGGGAGTCAAAGCAGAGTCTGGTGAAATTTTATTCACATGGGGTGCGAGCAGCGCACGAGCATCAGTTTATATCATACGAGGAGCAACTAAAGGACAAGTACGGTGTCTTTGCCACCATGGGAGGCGTAGTCGCTATTTAAATTGATAGATTTACCCTAACTCCTCAAGCAATTGGTTGTTAATAACTTCAGAGTTGATTTTTATCACGTTATTTAGTGTGTAATTCATTGCGAGCCTTATATGGCAAGGCTTGAGCTTATTATATTATCTAATTGATATGGAGAATGTGTCCGGTATATGTAATATATGTAAATGAGGTATATCAATAAACCGTGTGTAATCATACGCGTTATAACGGTGTCTATATCATCGTCTATATATCCCCTCTCTTTTGAGAGGGGGAGGATTAAAAATTTTATTTAAAACACTAACGCACGTTATTGTGTTAGGCACAACACTTTATCAAACACTTAGCATTTGGGAGTGAACATTATGTATGACAAAATATTATTAACCAAGATGGAGTTTGAAGCACTGTTGCAGGAATGCATATCTGGATATGGGCCAATGAACCAGGATTATCTGGCGCGCAGTGTAGAGTTTACAGCTCAAGTATTAGCAGAGACTCCTCGAGTCTTTGCTATTCGATGCGATTTAAGGTTCGCAGTGGATACCACTGAATACGACCTGGATCAACTTATCTTCATGCAGCGCACTGACCCAGCGGTGATCACACGTTTTATGGAATCCCTTAAAAGTCAGATCAAAGCAAACCATAAACGTAACAACCGACGAGGGGAGCCTCGTCTACCTGCTTACATCTGGTGCAGGGAAAAGGACTCATCAGCACACCATCATTACCACGTCATGCTATTCTTCCACAGAGACGATTACGCCTATCTGGGTAACTATTTAGAAAGTGATGGTGATAACATGGGGGTGAGGATACAGAAAGCGTGGTGTAGTGCACTAAGCTTACCGTATCCAGAGCATGCTCACTTGGTTCATTTTCCTACTAAAGGGACTTATGGGCTATCTCGCAATGCGGCAATTAATCGAGATAAAATCTATCACGACTTGCTGTTTCGTCTGGCTTACCTGAGTAAACAGAGTACGAAGGTTATGGATGGGCAACGCAACTTCGGTTGCAGTCAAATACGATAAGACGCTTGAGCACGTTAGTGCTCATTAGTATGCTATAGAACAATCCCTGCGTATTTAATTAAAGGATATCTATGAGTGAATTTCTGAAAGTGCTGTTGAATATCCGCAGCCTGCGGGCAGCACTGCGCGAGTTGTCTCTGGATCAGCTCAAAGAAGCCCACGAGAAAATCGAGCTGATTTATCTGGAACGTTTGGAGCTGGCGGAGAAAGAACAAGCCGCCCAAGCTGAGCACCAGCAAAAGCTGGCTGAGTTCCAAGCAATGTTGGCGCAGGCGGGGATCGATCCCACTGAGTTGGTAGGCAGTGCCCCGGCAGCAGTGACTGCGGCTAAAGCTAAACGGGCACCTCGTCCCCCGAAATACCGTTACGTTGAAAATGGCGTAGAGAAAACCTGGACCGGTCAGGGCCGTACACCCAAGTTCCTGGCTGAGCAGCTCGAACAAGACCATCAGCTGGATGAATTCCTCATCTAAATCGACAATGCCATGCCCTCACGGCATGGCATTTCTGTTTACACGAAACTTGGCCCAATTAATGACAGTTCTCGTCGTTATGAACTATGAATGCTTGGAGTGTTCTGCCTGATAGCTCAAGCCAGTTATAAGACATATTTCATCAACATCCATTAACATGCATAGCACTACTATTTCAAGCGTGTCGTAGCGTCTCTCAATTCATAACTTATTAAGGATTTCTTATTTCCAGTCTGCATGAATAAAATCATGTTCGAAACTTCTGTACGGGTCATGATGCCAATGATTAATACACCTGAGCTCCTGAATCTTAACTGGTTTTTGTCCCTTCATGCATCCTCGGGAACTTCACAGGAGCTGATTAACTTTGCCATCCTGTGTGCACAGTATTTTCTCTTTATTATCCCATTGATACTTTTGGGACACTGGTTTCTAGGAGGAAAAGAGGGGCATAAACGAGCATTATCAGCCTTGGTAACTATCGTTGTCGCATTGCTCCTGGCTTTTGTATGTGCAACGTTCTGGTTTCATCCTCGCCCTTTTATGGTTCCGCTAGGACATACTTGAATTTACCATGCTTCGGAAACATCATTTCCTAGTGATCATGCTACTTTGTTCTTCAGCGCGGGACTTTCGCTCTTCGCGGTAGAAGCCAGAATTAGTGGTGCTTTGATATTATTCCTATCTATCTTTGTCGTCTGGTCACGAGTCTTTCTTGGTCTACACTTTCCCCTAGATATCGCGGGGGCCGCAGTGATGGCCTTGTTAGCTTATCTGTTGGTTAAGCTTTTCTTTTTTCGCATAGAATATAAATTTATGGCGTTCTGCGAAAGTATTAGTTCTAGATTGTTCCATTGGTTAACAACTATATTTACACCGTAACAATCCTCAGATATTTTGGCTTGAAAAAGTACTAAACCCATTGTCAACTAGGTAAATAACATCAGTCGTTGGCTACAATGTAATAGTGTCATTGAGATACTTTTTTCTCAAAGATGGATGTAGATCTATCAATAAGTGATCTCTATGTAGAATGCTATGAGTTTATACAAAAAATAAACAAGTGAATATAACACATTATCCTCGGTAGCCATTAATATCAGATGCTGATCTGTAGTGGTAAATAAAACATTACAGTATAGGCGATATGTTTTCAATGGTGGCCTTGTATTAACTGTACAATTTTTATTCGAGGGAAGTAAATCACTACACATTTACAATCAATAAAAATTAGCGATAATCACTCTGGGTGGAATTGTTTTTAATTAGGTTTGGCTTTTTTTAAAAGTTGCGGCTATAGTGTATAAGAAGTGTCGCCGATTATAATTTTGTTTTAATTTTTTTTATAGGCGGGCAGATGTCGAGCGTATATGTATTTTATGGCGCTATCGATAATGTTTAATGGAACTATTTCTTGTTGAAGCGTTGGGTAATGCTTGTATACATACTCGTAATCTTCATAGTACAGGCCAATAATCGATGAAATGAGAATTAAAGATACTGATATCGACGTGATTCGTTGCATGAATCCTGTCAGCCAACTATCACTATACTCTATTTCGACAGAAATAAAAAACAATGAAGGTATTGCTCCTGATATTATTATCCAACCTAGCATTGGAAGATCGATGTAGGTGATTAGGTCAGCCATATTAGTTTCAAAAAATCTTTGCGCAAATGTCCCATCAAACGGGATGTTATATTTAATCATCGCGTAGCTAACTGCTGAGCTTAATAATATGAGAGTGACAGAAATAGGTTTTATAAGGTAGCGAAAGGAGAATAGTATAAATAAACAGTTCAGCGCAGCAACCAATATCACAGGAAAGGAAATGGCAAAATCGACATCAATCGGCTGAAATCCAAATGTAATTTCATAAAAATGGAGTGTGACTCGCCAGTTCAGCATGAAAGAAAAATATAATGAGAGCAAAGAAATCAATGGCACAATAGGCATTTTTATCCAAAACGGCATAACTGCTCCATTAGTACTCCAGTACTCCGCCAGCGACAGTGTGATGTTTGGCTTACGCTATGGACAATGGTAGCAAACTTTTTATCGCGGCTCGATTGGCATTTTGTTATTGATTGCGGGTGGTTTGATGATTGTTAACCTAAATCAATTGATGGTAGGTCAGCTAAGTAAACATCGTGGCCCTTCTGAGATGACTAGCGCTTGTATGCCAGCAGCAGCACGCCGCCAGCAACCATTCCGATACCTAACCATTCTCGTATCGAGGGTCTTTCCCCAAGGAAGGTGACAGCAAAAATGGCGACCAGGACAAGGCTCAGTTTATCTACTGGCGCTACTTTTGAGGCATCTCCAAGTTTCAGCGCCCGGAAGTAGCACAACCATGAGGCCCCGGTAGCCAAGCCAGATAAGCCAAGGAACATCCAGGTCTTGAGTGACAACGTTAGTGGATTAACCCATTTTCCGGTACTGACGACGATAGCGGACAATACCACGATGATGATCGCCGTCCGGATTAAGGTAGCGAGATCGGGATCAACATCTTGTATCCCAAGCTTGGCCAGTATGGCCGTCAGTGATGCAAAGAATGCTGACAGCAATGCCCAGGAAAACCATTCTGCTGACGTGAACATATCCAATCCTCTTCCTGTTGGGTGCTCAATTGGAGCATTAAGACTATCTTAAGGAATGCCCTGCATGTTGTCGTGTAAAGAGTTACAAGCCCAAAACTGAAGGATTGGCCATGCAAACCAAATCAGAGCGCTTCATCAACAAAGTTCCAGAGGTCACCTTGGTCTTCTGGTTGATAAAAATGATGTCTACGACGGTAGGGGAGACCGCGGCAGATTTTTTGATTTTCAATCTGCATCTGGGGCTGAGTATGACATCGCTGCTGATGGGCGGCGTGTTAATCGTCACCCTTTTGATCCAGCTTTTTTCGACGCGTTATGTACCCTGGAAATACTGGTTGGCAGTCGTACTCGTCAGCATCTTTGGCACCCTGATCACGGATAACCTGACAGATCAGGTTGGTGTCCCTCTGGCCGTTTCGACTGGCGTGTTCACTGTACTCCTGATGGCTACATTCCGAGTCTGGTATGTGCAGGAAAAAACGTTGTCTATCCGTGCCATTGATACACGAAAGCGGGAGCTCTTCTACTGGTCAGCCATTTTGGTCACCTTTGCACTGGGCACCGCTGCAGGGGATTGGGTATCAGAAGGGATGGATATCGGGTACATGCATGCCACCTTGCTGTTTGGTGGGTTGATTGCAGCGACGGCCGTCGCTTTTTATTGGTTCAGGATAAATGCCGTGTTGGCCTTCTGGATCACCTACGTGTTAACCCGGCCGCTTGGCGCCTCCATCGGTGACTGGTTATCCCAGTCAGAGAAACATGGTGGGCTGGGCCTGGGCGTAACCAACACCAGCCTGGTCTTTTTTGCTTGCATCATCCTCTTGGTCATCTATCAATCATGGCCACAGCGAGCACGTGATGAAGTCTAATGGTCAATATGACGCTGTACATTTGGATACAAACCGTCACCAATGACACACGGAAGTTAGCCCGAACCAGTCGTAGGATGAAGTCATGGAGAACGGCTCCATTAACTCAAATAAGGAAATTGACCATGAAAAAGATCATCCCCCTGGCAGTCGCTGCAGTTTTCGCCCTGACCTCTGGTTTCACCATGGCGGCTACCCCGGCCAAGGCAGCGGCTCCGCAAGCCACTCAAACCAAAGTAGTGAAAAAGCAGCATCATAAAACCAAGCACCATGCCAAGGCCCCGGTCGTGAAGGCTGCCCCGAAAGCGTGATGTACAGTACGCTCCCTCTGGCAAAGAGGAGCATACAATCAAGAATGATGGGGAGGCTTGGCCTCCCTTTCTTTTGCTCTGAAGACCCATGGAGAGCATATCTGCCATGTCGGCCAGGTACAGCTAACCCGGTTGTCAGAGACATGTCAGTGTGACGATAGCGCGGTACTGGTTGGCGTGTACATTCGGATACAAATACGCACCAAGTACACACGGAATGGCCAGTGTTTGAGGCCTAAGATTAAGTTATGGAGAGCGGTTAATGGCTTAAGGATATTGATTATGAGACATATTATCCCTTTGGTACTGGCGGTCATTTTTACGCTGATGAGCGGTGTGACCATGGTCGCGATGGCGGTAACACCCAAGGCCACAGCGCAAAAAACAGTCCAGATCCGGGTTGTGCATAAGCACCACAAATCTCAGCATCCAAAAGAGCCAGAAAAGAAGACGGTTCAAAAGGCAACATAACGCTGCATGTCCTATGAAACGATTCGTATCTAACGGAAATGTTTTTATTGCGATAGGCGATAGTGTTTTCTGCCAACAACGATTCATCGGTACGTGAGACCGCTGTTGATTGTGGATCTCCAAGGAGCATGATATGTCAGATATAAGTTCCGTAAGCAGTTCATCACTGGCTGTTTCCTATAACAGTTCGACCTCCTCCGCCAGTAGCACCCAAGCGGCAGCCCCTCATCAGCATCACCACCATGGTGGTGGTGAGAAAATGATGGGAGACGTCACCGCTGCATTATCCTCGTTGGGCGTGAATCTCGACCCTTCCAATAGCAGTACCAAATCAACGCTTTCCTCATTCATGCATTCCCTGATGGGCGCTTTGCGAGGAAATGGTGGTGGTAAAGGTGACAACGACAATGATGGCGATGAGCAAGGGGTTGCACAACCGGCTCAGCTGTCATCAAGTACAGGCAGTGCTGGCAGCAATCCTCTTAAGCAGGGGTTGGACACCTTGATTGCATCACTGAATAGCGGCAGTAGTTCGGACCCGGCTCTTGCAAAACTTCAAGAGCAGTTTAATGGATTGATGGGGACCACGGGGCAAGGAAATAATAAAACGTCCCTACAAGATTTTCTCGGTGCATTTGAGAATCAGTTAACCCAAGAGCCACCTAGCAATGGCTATATGGTTAACACAACTGCTTAAATTTAAAGTTGTGCCTCTTGAGTTTTGCTCGGTGAAACGTTAACGGGGGTAAAAATAATGGTGATGAATACGTGAGTGTATTCATCACCATATTACAGACTTTCAAAAGGTGACTGGCATGGCCAGTTCTAACCAAGAAAAATCGTTATTTGGTTTTAACAGCTTCAGTAGTTGCTTTTTGAGCTTCAGTAGCCGCTTTCTCGGCTTTAGCAGCAGCTTCTTTAGCTTCAGCTGTTTTACCTTCATGATGCAGTTTGGCTGCGTGCTTATGATGCTTGGCCGCAGTTTCGTGCGCTTTCGCGGCAGCTTCATGCTGAGTTGCTGCGGTGGTCGCGGTGGTGTTCGCCATCGCGAAGGAAGACATGCCAACAAACAGAGCAGTTGCCAGAAGAACTTTTTTCATATCAAAATTCCTTTTAAAACATGGTGATGAAAGTGATAAGACTCCAAAAAGTCCCAGCTAATTAATCATGGCTTGATTGTGCGATCAACTGATTTTTACATCAGTAACAAAAAATTTTCAAAGGCGTGCTTTTTTCAACATTTAGTGCGGTTTCGTGATGCACATCACGGTGTTGCCTATTGATATTAAAGTTCCTAACTGGGTAAATTCATCGCTTTTATTCTGAATTACGCAAGTTCCCTGTGAAAGAAAAGGGTTATCATGGGGGCTTGTTGTTCATGAATATGGTATTTTTGATACCCACATTTGTTGAATTCAGCTCGTCAGGTTAAGCGTTTGGTGTTACTCGAGGATAAAACGACCTTTGAGACGCCATTTTTATTTTCGAGCCATGAGGACATGGAATGTTGCGCCATTTACTTAATTGGTTAGGGCCGATTTGTAGCTTGCTGCTGCTCGGGGCCGCACTGACCGTTCTTTATCATTTAACCCATCTCTGGCACTGGCACGATATTCGACATGCGATCTGGGCGTTACCCTCCTCGGTGCTGGGGGAGGCCCTGCTACTTACCGCGTTCAGTTATCTCTTGCTGTGTGGCTATGACATGCTGGCGCTTGGGGCATGTGGCAAGCGGCTGCCCTGGCAACAGGTGAGCATGACATCCTTTATTGCGTATACCTTCTCCAACACGCTGGGATTTGCCTTGCTGACCGGTACGTCGGTGCGCTATCGGATTTACTCTTCGCTGGGGTTGAGTACTGCAGAGATTGCCAAAGTCATTATCTTCTGCTCGATCACCTTTTTCCTTGGCCTGATGACCTGGGGAGGGACGGTATTACTGGCAGGGCAGGGGGCGTTATTGCTACCCCAATTACCGTTCTGGGCTCATCAGTTGCTCGGCGTCGGTGGGGGCATGGCGCTGCTCACTGTAATGGCGTACCTGTTCTGGCCCGTTGCATCACTCTCCTGGCGTGGCCGCTCACTGGGTTTACCTCCACGGCAAGCTCGCTTGTCCCAGCTATTGGTAGCATTGCTTGACTGGATGGCCGCGGCAGCCGTGCTCTATGTGCTGTTGCCGGCAGACAGTGTGTCATATCCGGTACTGCTGTCAGCATTTGTGCTTGCCAGCTTCCTCGGGGTGCTTGCACATGTCCCTGGCGGGATCGGGGTATTCGAGGCAAGTATGAGCGTGCTGCTGGCCGGCTATATGCCCATAGACAAGCTGTTGGCCTCGCTGCTGCTTTATCGCTGCATCTACTATGTGCTGCCTTTCCTGTGCGCCTTGCTTATCTTTGCTGCTCAGGAGGTGCTCCAACAACGTACGCGCTGGTATCGACTGCAAGGGGTGATGCTGGCGATGCGCGAGTTCCTGCCGGCCTTGATCAGTATTGGTACATTCGCTGCCGGTAGCCTGCTGCTTTGTACCGGTATGATCCCGACCATGCACAGCAGGATTGATGCGCTGCTTGAGGTGTTACCTCTGCATCTGCTGGAATTGTCACATGTGCTTGGCAGCGTCAGCGGGGTGTTACTGATCCTCCTGGCTCGTAGCCTTTATCGTCGGCATGATGCGGCTTTTCGTATTACGCAGGTACTGCTCGGTCTTGGGATTGCCTTCTCCCTGTTTAAGGGGATGGATTGGGAATCTGCGCTGATCCTCAGTCTCTTTTTGTTGATCATTACCCCGTGCCGGAGCCTGTTCTACCGTAAAGGTTCTCTCCTGCACGACCGCTTTACCCCAGCATGGTCACTGTCAGTAGGGGCTGTCCTGCTAGGCGCCCTGTGGTTACTGTTTTTCTCTTATCGACACGTCGAATACGATCATGCTCTGTGGTTTGATTTCTCTGCGTATGGCACCGGCTCGGCATCACGTGGTCTGCGCGCCATGGGCAGTGTGGTTGCGGTGTTGGCAATGGTTGGTATGGCCCAGTTGCTTGCCCCTTTGCGCTCGAGCGGGGCAAAACCGGGTCGGGAAGAGCTGGACAGGGCATTGGCGCTGGTCCAAAAAGCAGGGGGCATCAATGGCTACCTGGCACAGTTAGCTGACAAATCACTGCTGTTCCACCCTTCAGGTAATGCGTTCCTGATGTATGGGGTTGAGGGAAACAGCTGGATTGTTATGGGGGATCCTGTTGGTCAACCGGAACTTATCGAAGAACTCCTTTGGGAGTTTCGTGAGCTCTGTGATGAGCACGATGCCAACCCCGTGTTCTATCAGGTCTCTACCCGTTATTTCCCACTCTATCTGGAACTGGGGCTCATTCCTTTTAAATTGGGTGAGGAAGCTATTGTCGATCTCCCCGAGATGGAGCTGGCCGGTAGCCGCCTGCGCAACTTGCGTCAAAGTCACTCCAAAGGGAAGCGTGAGGGATTGACGTTCGAAGTCGTGGAGGGTGCCCGGGTTGCGTTGTTATTGCCCAGGTTGAAAGAGGTGTCTGATATCTGGCTGCAAAACAAGCAAGGCAAGGAGAAGGGGTTCTCGGTCGGGCGATTTGATCCGGATTATCTGATGGTGAGCCCGGTAGCCCTGGTGTGGCATGAAGATCAGATCGCAGGGTTTGCCAATCTCTGGGTGAGTGACAATAAGCAGGCGCTTTCTATTGACTTGATGCGCTATAGCCTGGATACAGGAAGTGCCCCGATCATGGATTTCCTCTTTGTCGAGTTGTTGTTATGGGGGAAAGAGCAGGGGTATGCCACGTTCAACTTGGGAATGGCGCCCATGTCTGGTCTTAACGATCACCCGTTAAGTGGTTACTGGGCCCAGCTTGGCAACACCATCTTTAGGCGGGGAAGTCGTTTCTACAACTTCCAGGGGTTGCGGCGTTACAAGGAAAAGTTCTCACCTCGGTGGGAGGCGCGCTATCTGCTCTGCACGAGCAAGCTAGTGTTGCCAAAGACGCTGAAGGACCTGCTCACGTTGATCAATCGGGGCCCGTTGGGACTTATAAAAAAATAGGAGTATTAGGCGATGAGGGCCTTGTTGTTGCTGTTGGTGAGTTGTTCGTTTCCCCTGTTTGCCGCCTCGGCAAAGAGCGTCAAAAGTGAATTCAGCCTGGTGGAGATGCCGGTTAGTCAACAGTCGTCGGCACCCATGGTGGTGTTTTTGAGTGGTGATGGTGGGTGGGCTGCACTGGATAGCGGGCTCAGCGCACAACTGGTGAAGCACGGTTTGCCTGTGGTTGGATGGAGTTCGCTTCGCTATTACTGGAAGAAAAAGACGCCGGAGCAGACCACAACCGATCTGATCAAGATCCTGGCGGATTACCAGGAGCGCTGGGGTCGTAAAAGCTGGATGCTGATCGGTTTTTCGTTTGGGGGCGACATCGTGCCATTCGTGATCAATCGCTTGCCAGAAGAATATCGAAAAAGTCTGGTGAGTGCGGTGATGTTATCCCCTTCAACGTCATCAGACTTTGAAATCCATGTGAGCAACATCGTGGCAAGTGACACAAAAGGCGCTTATCCCTCGACGCCAGAGGCAAAAGCAATCCTCGACATCCCCATGCTCTGTATTCAGGGGGCTGAAGATGATTCCCCAGTTAGGCTGTGCCCAGAGCTGACACAATCCAATGTGACCACGGTGACGTTACCGGGTGGGCATCACTTTGAAGATAACTACCCGGTGCTTTATCAGGTGATTGCGGATCACCTGTTTTAAAAGACAGAGTGAGGTTTGTACATTTGGATACAAACCGTCACCAACCACTAACGGAAGTGTGACCGCTACCGTCGTAGGATGAAGTCATGGAGAACGGCTCCATGCGCTCAAATAAGGAAATTGACCATGAAAAAGATCATCCCGCTGGCAGTCGCTGCAGTTTTCGCCCTGACCTCTGGTTTCACCATGGCGGCTACTCCGGCCAAGGCGGCTGCACCGCAAGCCACCCAAACCAAAGTAGTGAAAAAGCAGCATCATAAAACCAAGCACCATGCCAAGGCTCCGGCTGCAAAAGTAGCACCGGCAACCAAATAAGATTTAGCCCCTTCAGGGTCACCAAGACGGCAAGCAAGCGCGAATAAAGAGTTTGGTGGTAGTGAAGTAAGCGGAGAGTAACCAAAGGGAGGCTAATGCCTCCCTTTTATATTTGTATCTGCTGAATGGCCAAGGTGGCATGGGCTGTATTAAAAATACTCAGTTGTAAGTTTGGTTGTGCTGAGTATTAGTTGTAATGTGGCGTTGTGTCATGATTGTAAAAAATAGCTGTTGATATTGGTGTCAACGTTGTTAATGTTCCCGTCGAAGGACGACATAACAAATGGGACGCCAATGAAAAAGAAAGCTTTATATGCTGCAGCGATCATCTATGGAGCAAGCTGCTCTGCCTATGCCTCAAGTGGGTTTGAAACGTACGGAGATATAGGACAATTTGCTATTCCCGCTATTGCTGCAGGTATCTCTTGGTACAAGGATGATACGGAAGGATTGAAAGAGTTCGGCTACTCCCTTCTCTCAACAACTGCAACGGTTGAGCTGCTCAAGAACACGGTGGATTCCACTCGGCCAAATGGGGGCAGCAAGAGTTTTCCATCCGGGCATACCGCCTGGGCATTCAGTGGTGCTAGTTACCTGCAAATGCGCTATGGCTGGAATTATGGCTTACCGGCCTATTTGGCTGCTGGGGCAGTAGGTTGGTCTCGGGTCGAATCAGATAATCACTACTGGCGTGACGTCATTGCCAGTGCAGTAATTGCCACCGGTTTTAGCTATGTGTTTACTTCACCCCATAAGGAACAGCGGCTCGCTTTCTACCCAACAATAATGGAAGGGGATGCCAAAGGAATTGGCTTTAGCTATATATATTGACATTATTGGCGGGCCCCGAGCGGGGCCTTTTTTAAGGGTAAATATGTCTATCCATTGATTTCTGAAAGTTATTTTTAGTCTGTTGTTGGTTGTTTTTATATTGTGAGCCTTTAAAGCTCTGATTTTCAATCTGTGAATTTTGATTTGAGAAGATGGGCAGCGTACGTGATAAAAAATATAAAATCCCATCCGCTTTTATTGTTAAGTATTATCGAAGTTATTTAACAATCTTAACCACGTTGTCGCCTGTAATAGCTACCTATCTATTATGGTATTACGGCTTGTTGCTATAGGAATTCTTGGAAACAAGAGTTGGATGCTGATATTATTAGCTGGATCATACTCGTTATGGATTCATGTCTCATTATTGTTTGTTACTAAAAGTAGCCAAATGTAAGTAATGCAGATGTGAGGTTGGGGAGCACCTTCGGTGCCCCCACCATTTATGATTTATTGATACGGGATGCTGCATTATTTCTTGGTTTAATTCCAACCAAGATTGCCCCAAATAGGATGAACAACACCCCGAAAGCCTTGCCCGGTTCCAGTCGCTCGGCAAAAAGCGGGATGTTGACCGCCAGCAGGTAGACCATCGCATAGCTGATGCTGAGCAGGGGGTAGGCGATGTTGAGTGGGGTCGAGTGCAGCGCCGCTAACCAGCATAGCAGTGACAGCACGTAACAGCTGATGCCGGCCAGGATCACCAGCAGGGGGAGCGGGTGGGCCAGCATCACAGCCAGCTCCACCTGCCAGGTCGGCAGCTGCATAGCTCCCCATTTCATACCAAGTTGCGCCACCGTCACCAGCACTATGCTGGCGAGCACGTAGAGATAACCCTTCAGTGTCGGCTGTTCATGGCTCATAACAGCCCCCCCAATAGCAGGGCACCCACTATGATGGATCCCACCCCCAGCCAGTTGTGATAGCTGATCTGCTCATGAAAGAACAACCTCGAACCGAGCAGCACCAGCACCAGATTGATGCTAAGCATGGGGTAAGCCATGCTCAGCGGCAGCCGTTGCAGTAGATAAATCCAGAGCAGCATGCCACAACCAAGCGCTGCCATGCTGGCGATGAGCCAGGGTGACAGTAGCTTCTGCCAGTGGTTGCAGGGCCGGCGCTGCCAGCTGATGACAGCCTGTTTTTGCAGCATCTGACCGCTGCAGGTTAGCAGGCACACCAGCAATAACAGCATGATGTCCATTACTGGGCTCCGTGGTAAATGAGCAAGGTCAGCCGGTGGCTAACGATGGTCTCGTCGGCAGGGGGGACTGGGCCGGTATTGCCGTCGCGATCTGTTTTCATCAGCAGGGCCACTTGGCCCTTCTCGCGCGCTTGCGTCAGCCAGGCCGGGAAGTCTGCTCGGGCGACGTAGCGTCCCTTGGCATCCGGGTAACCAAGGCCGTAAGAGACCTCACCTTGACTATCGAACAGGTTGATCTCGCTGCGCTTGGTGCCCCAAGCGAGGGAGGAGGCCAGCCCGACGTCGTTAGCTAGCAGGGTGTCAGAGGCGGCCAGTACGGCTTGGTTGGCCTCAATGAAGCGCTCTGGCAGTTTGGAATCGATCAGCGATTGCGGCAGCGCCCAGGGTAGGCCGATAGCCAACACCATGGGGCAGAGCGCGCTCAATACCCAGCGCTGGCTGATGGCCTTGAGCTGAACGAAGCCGAGCAAACTCCAGCTAGCGAAGATGGCCATGGCTACCGCTATCGCGCTGTGTTCCTCTTCGCCATAGACTGCGTGCTTGGGGGAGAAGGCCAGCACCGCCAGCACCACCAAGCAGATAAGACCGAACACGCCGTTCAACCATGCGTTGACCTTGAGGGCTTGCTCCTTGCCCTCTTTGAGCTTGTCGACGGCATTGGCTGCCATCAGCATGGCCAGCGGGGCGAAGCAGGGCAGGATATAGGTGAGCAGCTTGCCCTTGGCAATACTGAAGAAGATAAAGGGCAGTACCACCCAGGCTAGCAGATAAAGGGTTTCGGGGCTTATCTTGCGCGCCTGCCAGCCTTGCTTCAGTGCCCCCGGCAGCAGCCCCAGCCAGGGCAGGGTGCCTAGCAGCCCCATCGGCAGGTAGTACCAGAACGGTGCCTTGTGTTGAGCGTTGTCAGCGGCGAAGCGTTGGATGTGTTCAATCCAGAAGAAGTAGTGCCAGTAGTCCGGTTCGCGCAGGTGCACAGCGATAGCCCAAGGGGCTGCCAGCAGGGCTGCGCTTAGGATGGCAAGCGGTCCGAAGCGTACCAGCTCAAGCAGGCGGCGCTGATAGATGACGTAGGGCACGATGACCACCACGGGCACCGCCAGGGCGATAAAGCCCTTGGTTAGAAAACCCATGCCGCAGGCGAGGCCGAACAGCAGATAGCCGCCAATCCGACTGCCAATGGGGCCATCTCTTCGGATGATATAGAAACTCACCATGGCGGCGTTGAGCCAGAGGGTCACCATGGCGTCCAGCACGCTGTAGGTGCCGATACCGTAAACAATCAACAGCGAAAGATAGATGAGCCCGGTCAGGAAAGCCTTGCGTCGGCATTGCCATAGCTGTAGCGCAAACCAGCAGATCAGTAGTGCGCTGAGGCCGGTGGCTGCGGCCGAGGCGAAGCGTACGGCGAAGTTGGTGTCCCCGAAAAGTTGCTGGCTGATGCTGTTGAACCAGTAGCCGGCGATGGGTTTCTCAAAATAGCGCAGGCCGAGGAAATGGGGCACTACCCAGTCACCTGTCGTGACCATCTCCCGGCTGATTTCGGCATAGCGGTTTTCGTCCGGACTCCAAAGCGGCCTCTGATCGAGCGGTAGCAGGTAAAAAAAGAGAAAGAATAGGGGCAGGGCCCACTTGGTCAACGTCATGACATCCTCTGTTGCATGGTGTGAGTAGCGTAATGGTTCGCCCTGCCACCCCCGGTGGCATAGGGGGTCATCTCAGGCATCGGTCTTGCAGCCGAGCCACCCTTCGCGTCCCGGCAGGGTGCCGCGCAGCAGGTGACCGGTCGGTAGTTGAGTCGGGTCGGACGGGAGCAGCTCGCCAAGGGGGACGAAACGGATACCGCGTGCTTTGGCCTCGCCGAGCAGGGCATCGAACTGATCCGCCATGACGATCCCCTCCACCTCGGCGTGGATGGTGTAGACATGGGGGCCCGGTTGCGGTGTCGCGGTCAGCTGCTCCAGCAGGAAGTGGTTGAAACCGTCGACCGTCACCTGATGCCCCACCACCTCGTCGAAGGTGGGCAGGTTGACCGGGATCTGCGGTGTGCCGGGCCGCCCATCCTCCAGAATGGGGCGGAACAGGCCGCTGCCGCGACAGTCACTGTTGTAACGAAAGCCGAACTGCTCCTTGGCTTGGGTGGTGAGCGGATCGGCCCGCCAGCCGGCGGCGGCGGAGCAATCCACTTCGCGCCCCAGAATGTCGCTCAGGGCATCGACTCCGAGCCGGGTCTGGCGGATCAGCTCGGCCTCGTCCCAGCGGCCGGTGTTGGCCTGCCAGCCGTGGTGATCCCAGGCGTGCAGCCCCACCTCATGACGGGCGCTGTCGGTGTCGCGCATCAGGGATCCCAGCTCTCTGCCGATAGGCTTGCCGGGCCAGGCGGTGCCGGCCAGCAGGATATCGAGCCCATACAGAGATGCTGCGTTGGAACGCAGCATCTTGAGCAGGAAGCGGGGCTTGAGCAGGCGCCACAGGTGGCGCCCCATGTTGTCGGGACCGACCGAGAAGAAGAAACTCCCCTTCACCTGATGCCGGTCGAGCAACTGCAGCAGGCGGGGAACCCCATCACGGGTCCCCCTGAAGGTATCGACGTCGATCCGCAGACCCACCTCAGTCATGCTCGACTCCTGTGGTGACGGCCCCTTGCAGGAAGAAATCCAGGGTCTTGCCGATGGTCTCTTCCATCTCGATGGTCGGTTCCCAGTCGATCAGCTTGCGGGCATTGCGGATGCTCGGACGACGGTGGGAGACATCCTGATAGCCGTCGCCGTAGAAGGACTTGCTCTCCACCAGCTTGAAGCCGGCGAACGGCGGGAAGTGGTCGCGCAGCGGGTGGGCATCGAACTTGGCGAGCAGCACCTCCGCCATCTCGCGAATGCTCGCCTCGTTGTCCGGATTGCCGATGTTGATGATCTGGCCGTTGCAGCGATCGTCCCTGTTCTCGACGATGCGGAACAGGGCTTCGATGCCATCCTCGATATCGGTGAAGCAGCGCTTCTGGGCGCCGCCATCCACCAGCTGGATCGGGGTACCGTCCACCAGATTGAGAATGAGCTGGGTGATGGCGCGGGAGCTGCCGATGCGGGCAGAGTCCAGACTGTCGAGACGCGGCCCCATCCAGTTGAAAGGACGGAACAGGGTGAAGTTGAGCCCCTCTTTCTTGCCGTAGGCCCAGATGACCCGATCCAGCAGCTGCTTGGAGACGGAGTAGATCCAGCGCTGCTTGTTGATGGGGCCGACGATGAGGCGGGACTCATCCTCGTCGAAGCTGTGATCGTCACACATCCCGTACACCTCGGAGGTGGAGGGGAAGATGATGCGCTTGTTGTACTTGACGCAGTAGCGGACGATCTTGAGGTTCTCCTCGAAATCGAGCTCGAATACCCGCAGCGGGTTGCGGGTGTACTCGATGGGGGTGGCGATGGCCACCAGCGGCAGGATCACGTCGCACTTCTTGATGTGGTACTCGATCCACTCGGTATGGATGCTGATGTCCCCCTCCACGAAGTGGAAGTTGGGGTGGCCAATGAAGCGATCCACGGCGCTGGAGCCGATATCGAGGCCATACACTTCGTAGCCGCCATCCTTGAGCAGGCGCTCGGTGAGGTGGTTGCCGATAAAGCCGTTGACGCCGAGGATCAGCACCCGGGTCAGGCGCGCCTTGCGCAGGGCATTGCTCGCCTTGGCACCGATCTTCATTCCTTCGACCAGCCCCAGCTCGCGGGCCAGCTGGGCGCCGCGTACATAGAGCCCCCCTTCGGCCTGACCGGCCAGGATCTCCAGCACTCCTTCACCACAGGCCACGCGCAGCGGGTCGTGGGAAAGAATGGTGCCTGGTTGCTGGTTGCTCTGGAGCGCCAGCGGCCGCGCCTTCCAGACCGTCAGCTTGCGATCGCCGGCAAAGCTGAAGGCCCCCGGATAGGGCTGGGTGACGGCGCGCACCAGATTGTTGAGCTCGCGGGCCGTGCGGTGCCAGTGCAGTTCGCCATCGGCCGGGGTGCGGCGGCCATAGTAGCTCGCCTTGCTCTCGTCCTGCGGGGTGAAGCGGCTCTCCCCACGCTTTAGTTTGACCAGTTCACCTTCCAGCAGGGCATGGGCAGCCTGACGCATCTTGCCATGCAGGGTCAGCGCCGTGTCGTCGTCGGCAATGGCCACCGCCTGCTGGGCGACGATATCGCCGGCATCGGGTTTGGCCGTCATCCGGTGCAGGGTGATGCCGGTCTCGGTCTCGCCGTTGACCAGACACCAGTTGATGGGCGCGCGGCCACGATAGGTGGGCAGCAGGGAGCCGTGCAGGTTGAAGGCCCCGACGGTCGGGATATCGAGGATCTCCTGCTTGAGCATGTTGCGGTAGTAGAAGGAGAAGATGGCCTCGGGTGCCAGCTCGCGAATGCGCTCAATCCAGAGCGGATGGTTCACGTCTTCGGGGGAGAAGACCGGCAGATCGTGCTCGGCACAGAGCTGGGCGACCGAGTCGAAGAAGCGGTTCTCGGCCGGATCATCGGCGTGGGTGAAGACTGCCTGGATCTGATAGCCGGCCTGAAGCAGGGACTCGATACCGGTACAGCCGATATCGTGATAGGCAAAGACGACAACGTTCATGATTGAGTTTCCTGTTGCGAAGCATCCGGGGCGGAGCGAACGATTTGGTGAATGAAGTAGCGGGGGCGGGCGCGGACATCGGTATACATGCGGCCGATGTACTCACCCAGCAGCCCCATCCCGATCAGCTGCACGCCGATAAAGGTGAAGAGAATGGCAAACAGGGTGAAGACGCCGTCTGCTGCCCAGTCGGCGCCCATCAGCAGACGCAGTAGGATCAGCAGGATCGAGAAGGTGAAGCCGATCCCCGCCACCATACTGCCGACGATGCTGAGCAGACGCAGCGGGGCCGTGGTCATGCAGGTGACCAGGTCGTACATCAGGTTGATGAGGTGCATCAGGCCATATTTGGATTCGCCGTGGGCGCGCTCGGCGTGGCCCACCTCCAGCTCGGTGGTACGGCGGGCAAAGCTGTTGGCCAGAATGGGGATGAAGGTGCTGCGTTCCTGACAGCAGAGCATGGCGTCGATGATGTGGCGGCGATAGGCGCGCAGCATGCAGCCGTAGTCGCTCATCTGGACGCCGGTGGCCCGTTGTACCGACTTGTTGATAAAGCGCGAGGCCGTCTTGCGAAACCATGAATCCTGCCGGTTGCGGCGGATGGTGCCGACCACGTCGTATCCTTCCATGGCGGTGGCGACCAGCCGCGGGATCTCTTCCGGTGGGTTCTGCAGGTCGGCATCCAGGGTGATCACCAGATCCCCTTTGGCCGTCTCGAAGCCGGCCATGATGGCGGCATGTTGTCCATAGTTGCGGTTGAGCAGCACAGCGACCAGCTTGCTCCCTTCGCGTGCAGCTGCCTCGCTGATGATGGCGGCGGAGCGGTCACGGCTGCCATCGTCGATCAGGATCACCTCGTAATCCTGACTCAGCTGATCGCAGGAATCGGTGACGCGCCGCAGCAGCTCGGGCAGGCTCTCCTCCTCGTTGTAGACGGGGATGATGATGGAGACCCGCTTGATATCGTTATGGTTCACGTGTCGTTACTCCAGTATGTCGGCCAGGGCTGCCACGACCCGATCCACGTCGGAGAGTGTCATGTCGGGGAAGAGGGGCAGGGTGCAGAGCCGTGACGAGTTCCACTCGGTATTGGGCAGCGAGAGCGCCGGGTAGCGCTCCCGGTAGTACTTCTGGGTATGGGCCGCCTTGAAGTGCAGGCCGGTGCCGATGCCACGCTCCTGCAGTGCCTGCATCAGCTGATCGCGATCGAGGCCGCAACGGGCCGGATCGACCCGCACCATAAAGAGGTGCCAGGCGTGCAGATGGGCATAATCAGGAATGGCGAGCGGTTCGAACGGCAATCCCTCCAGCAACTCCCGATAGCGGGCAACCAGGATGGCACGCCGGGCGTTGAGCTCGGGCAGGCGGGCCAGCTGCACTAGCGCGATGGCGGCGTTGATGTCGGCCAGGTTGTACTTGAAGCCCGGCATGATCACCTCTGCCTGTGGCTTGCGACCCAGCGTCATCCGGTCGAAGGCATCCACCCCCAGCCCGTGGAATTTCAGCATCCGCACCTTGTCGGCCAGTGCCTTGTCATCGGTCACCAGCATGCCCCCTTCGGCACAGGTGAGGTTCTTGATGGCGTGGAAGGAGAAGATGGCGGTGCCGGTCTCGCCGATCCAGCGGGCGCGATAGCGGGTGCCGACCGCATGGGCGGCATCTTCGATGACCGGAATATCGTGCTGGCGACCCAGGGCGAGGATGGGGTCGAGGTCGACCGGCGCCCCTGCGTAGTGAACCGGGATGATGGCCCGGGTGTTGGGGGTGATGAGTGGGGCTATTTGCCCGGCGCTGACCATCAGGGTATCCCTGTCCACATCGACGAAGACGGGAGTCGCCCCCAGCAGGGTGATGATGTTGATGGTGGAGACCCAGGTCTGGGAGGGGGTGATCACCTCGTCACCTGGGCCAATCCCCAGCGCCATCAGGGTGACATGCATACCGGCCGTTGCGGAGCAGAGCGCTACCGCATGCTGGCAGCCAAAGGTCTCGCAGAAGCGCTGCTCCAGCTCATGATTTTTCGGGCCAGTGGTGATCCATCCCGATTGCAGAACCTCGCTGACGGCGTTGATCTCGGCCTCACCCATGGCGGGTTTTGAGAATGGCAAAAGGTGTTTCATATGACTCCAGTCTTAATGTCGCAAGAGATCAAATGGCGATGAAAACCGGTATTGCCGATTTTCACTGGAAATATGCATGGCGCAGATATCTATATCGCTTTATATATTTTCGAAAGTAGCTGAATAGCGAGTTTTCATTCAAGCGCACAGCAACACTTGGTAACAATTGCTTGTGTTTTTATGGAAAGTTCAATTTGGAAATATCTCGTAACAAAATATTGCTTGGTTTTATTTTGAATTGGTGTTTAGCCACTTCTCTTTAGTGACGCTACTCGAGCTATTTGCCATTGCTGAATAATCGTCATGTCATTCAGTATTGAAATTGCTTGTTACAAATTGCCCGTAGTGCAATTGGGGAAAGGATGTAAAGTTTCCAGCATCACGCATTATGGAATAGTCGTTATGAATATCACCGTTTTTGGCAGTGGCTATGTCGGGCTGGTACAGGCAATTGTATTGGCCGATGTTGGCCATCAGGTTGTTTGTATTGATCTCGATGCAGAAAAAATAAGTCGGTTGTCCCGTGGCGAATTACCTATTTATGAACCCGGGCTGGATTCATTGCTGCATCAGACGCTACAAAATGGCTCGCTGAAATTCACCACGGATATATCCATGGCGGTTACCCACGGTGAGGTGCAATTCATCGCCGTCGGTACGCCCCCTGATGAGGATGGTTCGGCCGATCTGAGCGCCGTCAGGGCGGTGGCGAGATCGATTGCCCAACATCGTGTAGACGAGGTGATCATCGTCAACAAATCCACCGTGCCGGTTGGTACGGCAGACAAGGTGTTCCACTGGGTCAGGGAGCAGCAGGTTGAGCTTGGCAAGCAGTTCGAGTTCGATGTGGTCTCCAATCCCGAGTTTCTCAAAGAGGGGGCGGCTGTGCGTGATTGCCAGCGCCCGGATCGTATCGTTATCGGCACCGGCAAGGAGCGCTCCAGAGCCGTGATGCGCGAGCTGTACGAGCCCTTCAACCGCAATCACGACCGCATTCTATTCATGGACGTGCGCAGTGCCGAGCTGACCAAGTACGCCGCCAACTGCATGCTGGCTACCAAGATCAGCTTTATCAACGAGATTGCCGGGCTGGCCGAGCGGGTTGGTGCTGATATCGAGCTGGTGCGGCAGGGGATCGGTGCCGATCAGCGCATCGGCTACCAGTTTATCTATCCCGGTTGCGGCTATGGCGGCTCCTGTTTTCCCAAGGATGTGAGGGCGTTTCTGGCGACAGCCGCGGCCCTCGACTACGACACGCCGCTCATCCGCGCGGTGGAGCGGGTCAACGAGCGGCAGAAGTTCAAGCTCTTCGATACGCTGTCCACTCACTTTCAAGAGCGGGGCGAGTCGCTGGCGGGCAAGATCATCGCCATCTGGGGGCTCGCCTTCAAACCCAATACCGATGACATGCGCGAAGCGCCGAGTCGGGTGCTGATGGAGGCGCTGTGGCAGGAGGGGGCGCGGGTGCAGGCCTTTGACCCGGTGGCGATGAAGGAGGCGCAGCGCATCTATGGCTGCCAGCCCGAGTTGTCGCTGATGGGCACCAAGGAGGCTGCGCTGGCGGGGGCCGATGCACTGGTCATCTGCACCGAGTGGAACGAGTTCAAGGCGCCTGACTTTGCCCAGCTCAAGAAGATGCTGGCCATGCCGCTCATCATCGATGGCCGCAATCTCTATGACCCGCACAAGATGAAAAGCCAGGGCTTCTCCTACTACGCCATCGGACGCGGGGAGACCATTGCAGAAGGAATGAGCCATGCCACGCCCTGAAATCTCGGGGCGAAAGCTCGGCTGGATGTTGCTGCTGGTGACTCTGGTGCTGCTGTTTGGCCAGTTTGATCATCAGCTCTGGACGCCTGATGAGCCCCGCGAAGCGGCCATTGCGCTCGAGATGTACCGCAGTGGTGACTGGGTGGTGCCGACCCTGGGCGGGCGCAGCTTTATCGAGAAGCCGCCGCTCTTCTACATGGCCGCTCTGCCGTTTCTTGATGGGTTTGCATCCTGGCTGGGGATAACCAACACCCTGCGTTTGGCGGGCGTGGTCTGGGCGGCAGGCATGCTGCTCTTCACCGGCCTGCTGGCCTATCGCCTGCTTGGCAACAGGTCAGCGGCACTCTGGTCGGTCATCGCGCTGGGCGCCATGGAGGGATTTATTATCAATACGCACTGGATCAGGACGGACAGTGCGCTCGCCTTCTTTGTCGTATTTACCCTCTGGGCATTCGCCGAATATTATCTGGCGCATCGCAACTTGATGGCGATTATTGCCGGACTGGGTCTGGCTGGCTGTTTTATGGCAAAAGGACCGATTGGGCCGTTGACGGTGTTTTTCGGCTGGTTGCCCCTCTTTCTCTTTGCTGCACGCAAAGCAGTAAACGAGAAAAGTGTTCCCGTTTTTATATTCCAACACTTGTTGGTGTTGTTGTTTTTTATATTGCCAGTCGCAGCCTGGGTTCGTGAGCTAATTAATCATGTCGATGGGGATGCCTTGTGGCATGAGTGGTTCTGGCAGAATCAGGTTGGCCGTCTTACCGGCACTTCGACCGAACTGGGTCATATCAAGAAAGGTGCCTATCTCTATTACTTGTGGGGCCTGGTGGAATATACCATCCCATGGTTGCCATTCATTGTTTATTGGGGCTGGCAAACGGTGAAACAGCGGGAGTGGAGCCGTGAGCGGCTACTTTTGCTGTGCTGGGCGCTTGGGACTCTTTTATTGTTAACTATCTCTTCGACCAAGCGAACCCTCTATCTTTTCCCGCTATTGCCGGTATTTGCCATCATGCTGGGTCAGGTCAGCCTGAGCTGGCCGCTGTGGACTGCCCGTTATGGTCGGGGGTGGCTCTACTTCATGCTGCTGTTCTGCGTTGCCATCATTGCACTCCCCCTGCTGGGTTTGCCGCTGCCGTTTGCCAGCCACATTCCGGCAGAAGTGCAGCAAGCCGCCAGCAAGCTGGGGTGGCGTTACATTCCCGCCATCATCCTGTTCGTGATGGCGCTGGAGCTATTGTTGCGGCGCAAGGAGGTACATGGCGCCATTCATGTCACCAGCTCGGTGGCCATCATGTTTCTGCTCACCTTTGCGCTGGTCTACCCGCTGATCGATGCCGCCAAGGGGGTTTCGGGCAAGATGAGTCATCTACTTGAGGGGATACCGCTTGAGACGCGGGATCGGATTGCTGGCTGGCAACTTGGGGAAACCGAGCTTGGTCTTTTTTCCGCTTATGAAGGGATGCAGGTAACTAATTTGGACAAGGAAGAGGTGAGGGATGTACTTGCCTGCCGCGATGCTAGGTTTGATAGAATACTAGTAAATGGTACAGCCGAGGAGATGGCTAATCTATTGAAGGGGCTCTCCTATATGAAACTGGCGCAAACCAATCTTCGTTCTGATAAAACACAGCGATTGATACTTATCGCTAGGGCAGATTGCAATTGATATACGGTGAGTATCAAAGCTAAAAAAAGAAGAGTGCAGGAAGCGGCCCACCAAGGCCGCTTCCTTTTTTATATAGTTAGCAAATCTCCTGCGACAAACTCAGCCCATGCATCCATCGTAGGTCGACGCTGGTCTAGTAAGTCTGTACGGTGGTACGCAGCTTCTACCTTGTTTTGTACGGTATGGGGCGTTGTTTCCCAAATCAATCATCAAGCAGCAACTACCCCAGCCCCTGGTGACCGCTACACTCGGGGCTTTCTGACAGGCAAGCCCAAGGTATTCAGCTTGTTTATGGCGCTTACATACGCCATAACTTCTCCCACTTGGCCATTGTAGTTACGCAAACTGATTTTCCCCGCCAACAACTGCTTGAACCGATACATTGCCGTCTCTGCCAGCGAGCGACGGTGATACCCCGATATCTTCTTCCAGTGCGCCAGCCCTTTCTTGCGCATTACCAGCACTGCCTCATTTCTTGGGTGCCCCTTTTTCCAGAGTCCAGCGTTCTTACGAGGCGGGATACAGGCTGTCGCCCCTTTGCGCGAGATAAGCTGATGGCTGGCTTTGCTGTCATAGGCGCCATCCGCATAAACACGTCCCAGCTTTCGCCGCAGTGGGTTGAGCAAGGTCGGCAGCACCTCGGCATCATGGACGTTTTCCAACGACACTTCCGCCGCCACGATATCGTGAGTTGCCGGGTCTACCGCCAGATGCAACTTGCGCCAGACACGGCGCTTCTCAGCGCCGTGTTTTCTGACCTTCCACTCGCCGTCACCAAACACCTTGAAGCCAGTCGAGTAGGTAACCAGGTCGGTGATAAGCCCCTTACTGGGCTGCCGATAGGTCACTTGCACCGTACGGGCTCGTTTGCTGACACAACTGTAGTTCGGTGCTCACAACGGCATATTCATCAACTCGAACAGGGAGTCGAGTAGCCCCTGAGTTGTGCAAAGCGTGAGGCTAAAAAATTCCCTTGTACATCAATAAGGTACAGATGGTATGGTCAGCGTAAAGCAGGCTGCGGCCCCATCGTCCGTGATGGTCGTTGTGGAACCAATTATTCATGACCTCGGCATCAACCCAGAAGGTGAATGAGCCACGGTTAATCCGAGACTTGTTGTATTGAGGCCACTTAGTGATGGGGGGAAGTGAGGAGCCCATGATGCTGACTTGGAGGGGATGGTGGTGATCAGATCACTGAGTCCTCAGTTAGTTCCTCAAGCTGCATCGATTTGGGAAACAACGCCAGAAATATCCCAAGATGAAGTGGCATACTGGTACAGATTTGAGTTTTTTGTTAATGGATGTTTTTGAACTAAAAAATGTATTGATGGTATCGGGCGCTCATGGGCTGGCATTGCGGTAAACCTGAACCAAAGCTGTATTATAAATAGCTTTGATTGTGAGGCTTGTCGCATTTATTAAATTGAATTAAATAAGCCAGGCTGATGTGGCAGGGGGCCAATGTGGTCTCCTTTGATTGTATTTATGGTTGGAATGAAGAGAGTCGCTATATATATCAAGCTGATACTAAAGTGGGTGGTTTAAATTATTTATATTTATTATTTATTTATTGTGATTTTAAAACTTAATATATAGATCTCAAATGCAGCTGCTCATATATAGTCCTGCCGCTAAAGATATACTCAAGGGTCTATTTATGAGTTTCACACCAAGTAAAGTCCATCAGTACGTCTGGACTTATCTCTTTTTAGGACAGCAGGCATTATTTCCTGTGGCTTATGCGGCTGGGCAACTCTCAATGCCAGCAGCCGAGCAACCTGAACTTATCCGCTATCAGATCGCAAAGGGAGATACGCTTGGTTCTGTCTCACGCCAGTTTGGCACAACCCCTCACCAACTGTTGGCATTAAATGGCAACCTGACGCTAAACGGCCCTCATTTGCCGGTAGGTGACACAATCAATTTACCGCGCCCGTCCGTTTTACCTGCGCTGTCGGGCATCAATCCACTGCATTTGACGATGGATACGCCAACCCCTGTGGATGTCGAGCAGAAGGTTGCCGAGCAGGCTGCTCGCTTAGGACAGCGGTTTTCGCCTGCCGAGTCAGAGATGACGGCACATCAGGAAAACCACAGTGAATTGGTTAAGGGATTTAAACGAGGCTTTCCGCATCTGCCGCCTTCCGCGCAGAGCGTTACACAGGATGCGACTGCATCGCATCATGGGGTAGAACAAGAGAAGCTGTATTGGCGTCAACGACTGGTCACCCATTTTGAAGTGGAAGCCAATGCCTATGCAGCATCCTTGCTGGGGGCGATGAGCACAGCCAGAACCCAGGTGACACTAGATGACGATTTCAATATGGTCACTGCCGAGGCGAATCTCTTGTTACCGCTTGCGGAAGAGCAGCAGACCTTGCTGTTTACCCAGTTTGGTCTACGCCGAAATGGGCAGGCGCGTACCATTGCCAACCTAGGGGTGGGCCAGCGTCATTTCCTCGACCACTGGATGCTGGGTTACAACCTGTTTGCTGATTATGACCTGACCAATCGGCACTGGCGTGCGGGTGTCGGGGCCGAAGCGTGGCGTGAGCATCTCAAGTTGGGCGCCAACTTTTATACCCCACTGAGCAGTTGGCGTGACTCCCCGCGTTTTGAGGGCATGGAAGAGCGCGCTGCACGCGGCATGGATGTGCGTCTTGAGGCCTATCTGCCGGCCTATCCGCAATGGAGTGCATCGCTTACTGCCGAGCAGTATTTGGGAGAGCGGGTTGACTTGCTGGGCGCTGATCAGCTTGAGCGAGACCCGCATGCCATCACCGCTGGCTTGCACTATAACCCCTTCCCGCTACTCAAGATGAATGTCGAGCAAGTTGAAGCGAGCGGCAGGCAACATGACACCCGTTTTACGCTGGGGCTGGAGTGGAAGCTGGGGGCAACGCTCTCGGACATGCTGAATCCGTCCCGTGTCGACAAGTCGGTGGCGGGTATGCGCCACGATCTGGTTGAGCGTAACAATGACATGGTGCTTGAGTATCGCGACAAGGTGCTCCTCAAGGCGTCTTTCAACGACCTATATTCCGCGGCAGAGGGGCAAGCTTTGACCTTGACGCTCAACATCCAGCATTCCCGTCAGATAGCCACCATCCAGTGGTTTGGCGAGATCCTGGGGCTCAGTGGGCTTATTAGCCCGGCCGATACGGCTGGGCAGGACAAACGCTCTCTCACACTCCCGGCCTTGCCCATCTATCGCATTGATCAATCCAATCAATATCCGATCGTTGCCATCGTCACTGACATCGATGGCCATGAAGCCATCGCGGAAGGGGTTGTTGTCGTCTCGGAAGACTCTGGGCTGCAACCCGCTATTCAGTTGGCAGAACACTTTGTTCAACTTCGCCCTGGTGCTCACTACCACGTTGACTGGGGGGTGGTTGACCCCCGTCAGAAGCCCGCCAAAGCGCGCAATGGGATCCCGATTGAGAGTATTGAAGGGGATGTAGAAGCGGACCGCGATGGTTACCAGTACCGCTATCTCCTGACATTTCAGGGGCCTGCACAGGTACTGACGGGGCGTGAGCTGGTTGCTCCTGGGCAAGCCAACCCCGGCACTCGGTATCGCCTGGATGTCGAGGTCACCTTCCCGAGTGGGCATGTGGCGCGTGACAGCATGGAGTTTGAGTTTATTGATGATGCAACGTTGCCGGGGGCCCCGACGTTGACAGCGACCGACAGCAATGGTGACGACAAGCCAGAGGCCACTGGTAAAGCGGAACCTGAATGTACGGTGACCATTACCTGGCCGGATGGCACGACCAGCACCACGACTGCAGATGAGGATGGCAACTACAGCTTGGAAGCCCCGACGGCGCAGGGGAGTGGCACCATCACCGCCACGGCTACAGACAAGCGCGGTAACACGGGGCCGGCTACCAGTGTGAACTACACCGACTCAACGGCGCCTAGAGCTCCGACGTTGGTTGCGACGGATCGCAATAGCGACAACAAGCCGGAGGTCAGTGGCAAGGCTGAACCGGACAGCACGGTGACCATTACCTGGCCGGATGGCTCGACCAGTACAACGACTGCGGACGTGGATGGCAACTACACCCTGGAAGCCCCAACGGTGCAGGGGAGTGGCACCATTACCGCCACGGCTACCGACAAGAGCGGCAACACGGGGCCAGCTAGCAGTGTGAATTACCTCGCGAGCTTGATGGGGCTGACGATTACCGGGCTGGTTAACGGCTTCCCTCAGGTGGGCTCTGTACTGACAGCCGTGCCTGACTGCGGCTTGAGCGCCTGCCGCACAGGGCTGACCTGGCAGTGGCAGATCGAAGAGGAGGCCGGTACTGGACGTTTTGTGGATATCGCTGGGGTGACCAGCGTGGCCTATTTACCTGTGAGAGAGGATCAGAAGAAACGGGTGCGCGTCATTGTTGCGGAGCTGTGAGTGCCGCCCAAAAGCGTGGGATCAAGTGGCGTCTGGGACGCAGAGTGTCTTGGTTCACAGGTATACAAGAGTCGCCATGGTGCTGGGAGCATCCGGTATGGCGTTTATCGACTCAAGGTAAGTCTTTTTTGTAGCCAAAAAGAAGAGAGCAAGTGATGAGAAAGCAAAAAATCGCACTATCGATAGCAATGGTAATGTGGGGGGTAGCCAGTGGCGCCAGTGCGCTGACGTCGGCTCCAACCGATACTGTTAAGGGGAGAGCCCCAACGTTGGATAGTGCATCTTTTACCTATACCGATGCTAATGGCAATGGTCGGGTGGATGTGAATGATACCTTGCAAATTGTCGAAACCGGTTTTGGTGACTTGGATGGGGATGCACCAGTAACTAGTGAATACAAGTGGTATCGCGATGGGACACCGATTGTTGGTGCGACGGGCAACAGCTACACCCTGGTTGCGGCAGACCTTGGTACAAAAATTACTGCAAGTGTCATTCCGCAAACAGACTCGACAACAACCGACCCGTATCAGGGAACTCTGGTGGCAGTGGGGGGGGCTCCTGATGGCGATGACTCTGTTGATGTGGTTGATCCCAATGAGGTGGATGCCGTCGAGATCGTCATTGCGGCCACTGACGCTGCGCTTGCTGGCAATCCGATTGTCTCGACCGAACTCAGGGCCAAGGTCACTACCAGCGCCGGGAATATAGGTACGGCGACTGAGTATACCTATCAGTGGATGATTGAAGACTCTGTCGGAGCAGGTACTTACAGTCCGATTGCTGGCGCCACCAGCGAAACTTATACCCCGGGCAAGGATGATCAGAAGCGCAAGCTGCAGGTGGATGTCACCAAGAAGTAAAGTCATCACCAGCCCCGACTGGCTGGGCATGATATCCGGACCATCGCCAGCAGCAAGAGGTTGATGGTTATCGGATAGATAACGGGTTGTCCTGCCTTGCCAGGGAAGGCGAGGTGGGCATATCAATCAGCAATACAGGGCGCCCGAAGGCGCCCACCATTTTAACCAGCCTGGACTGTAAAGATGGCGAAGCTGGCTAGTTACAGCAGGTGATGGTGCTGTCGTAAACCGGAGAGTGTTTGAATGAAGGTGATATCTCGTTATTTGTCATATCTGGCACTGTGGATGGTGCTGTGGCAAACGACAGGAGCAATGGCCGAAAGTGCCAACACCCTGTCGGTGCAGGGGCGTGCGCCAGTGGCATCTAGCGTGACACTGACTGGCCCGGCGGCGCCATTGGTGGGGGATACCCTGCTGGGAACATATACCTTTAATGACCATGATACTGACGAGGAACAGGGCAGTGTGTTGCGCTGGCTAAATAATAGTGACATCGAACTCGCCAGAGGTGAGCGCTATCTATTGACCGATGCCGAACGTGGCAAACAGCTTCGCTTTGCTGTTACCCCGGCCACCAATCCGGCGGTGACTGATCCGCATGAGGGGGTAGAGGTAAGCAGTTCTCTCTCTGCTGTGGTGCAGGGGCGGCCAGACCCCGCCAAATCCACCTTCAGTGTCGACAAGTCCACCATAGTGGCAGATGGGGTTGATAACGCAGTTCTGACGCTGACCCTCAAAGACGACAATCAAACACCGGTAACCGGCATCAGTGATCGGGTTGCGCTAGGCTACAGCGGTGTGGATACAGATGTTATCTCCCTGACTGAAAACGACCTGGGCAATGGCATCTATGAGTACATCCTGACGGGGACCAAGTCTGGCGTTGTTACCCTGACGCCACAGCTGGATGGCACTCCCTTGACCACTCTCCCTCAATCACTGCAGGTGACCCTGGCTGCCAACCCAGCCACCGCGAAAGTGGCCCAACTGGTAACCACGACTGACAATCAGCCTGCGGATAACGTCAGTGCTGACCTGCTGACAGCGACTGTGCATGATATTGAAGGGAACCCCATGCTGGGCGTTAGCGTGGTATGGTCGCATGGCAGCACCACGGCAACCTTGGGTGCAGCGACAAGCGTGACCGATAGTAATGGTCTGGCAACGATGAACCTCATCAACACCCGGGCTGAGACAGTCGCCGTGACGGCAAGGGCTGAAGCCAATTCCGCTGACCTGGGCATGACCAGTGATGCCAACTTCGCACTCTATCCGGTGCTCGATACATTAGCCGTGGGGGCCAATTATCAGCCCGCCAATGATAAGGCCTTGAACACAATAGTGGCCACATTCAAAGACCTTGATGGGGCGGTTCTGGCAAATGTGCCGATCACTGTGGAGTTCAATGCTGACAAGAGCACCGTCACGTTCGATAACGAGTCGCCATGGACGACCACTACCAATGACGCAGGTGAGGTGATCGTGTCACTGCGTAACAGCGTGGTTGAGGATGTTGAGGTGACGCTATATGCGACCAACAGCAGTGCTGTGCAAAAAATGGCATCGGTCAGCTTTACAGAACTGATGATATCTAGATTCCTCAAGCCGGATCCGGCCACTATGAATTGGCTGGATGCCGACAACTACTGCAATAACATCGGGCGCCGTTTACCGACGGTAGCTGAATTGAGGGCATTGTTTGTCGAGGTATCTCCTTCCTTTGGTGAGAATTATGAATTGTGCAATGTTCATGGATGGCCAATGGCTGGCAAGTGTGGTGGTACCTACGATGACTACTGGACGAGCGAGTTATCTATGTCTAATAAACACCGGGCAGTTTACATGCACATTGGCATCACTGGGGAGTTTCCGGATAGTGCTCCCAGCCAAGTGGTATGTATACGTCGTTAAGGGAGCCTTTTCTCCTTAAGTCGATGCAGGTTGAATGGAACTAATGGTGATAGTGGTGATGTGATCACCACTATCACCTTCAATTCTGGCACTATGGGCAAGAGACTTAATGCCATAACTACTGCACAACAAGAATTTTCGCCATGTGCCACAAACTGTAGAGCTCGGAGTAGTGATCTATCCCCAGTCTCATATAGGAATATAAATGTTAATGTTATTTTAGGAGTAGAGTTTTGTTCCCTTTATCTAAAAGGCAAACTCAACAATGTATCATTGCAGATGGAAAGAGGGAAGGAGATACGATATCTGATTGTCATCAGCTCTCCATACTTCTGAATATTACAATACATGGAGTAACCGTGAGAGATTGATGGGTTATGTAAAAATCACCTTAGGGGTTTTATTACTTTATTAATCGTCGGCATTGTGATGGTTTAACTTAAAATATCAACCAATCTGATTTAAAGCATCATGGTGCGGTAAGGTCGAGGGCGTAATGAAACAAGATGACAGCTGGAACATGGATGAGAATGATGTTGAGTGGTGGAACAGCTACACTAGATTGTTTGTTCAGGGGATTTATAGCAAAAATCCCAAAAAGAGAATGGCTGGATTATATTTCAGACCAATCAGCATGGAGGCTACTTCATTCTATAAGTCTTGTGATTTTAACTTGTTGTTGATGAACACCAAGGTACAAATGTCACTTCTTGACGAATTTTGCAAAACATATAATCAAGCTGGTCGTCGGCCATGTCAATTATTTTTTAAAGTAGAGGCAAGACTATTATCCCATATGTCCGGTCAGCTGATAGCATTAATGGATAATATGCACTCTCAGAATATTGAATTGACTCTTGATTTGAATTTGCCACGGCATATAAGCAATGATAAAGAATGGCAACGCTCACTTTTTAAAATTGCAGATGGTGGCCATATGGTTTGTCTAGGTGGTTATAACTGGAAAGATAATGAATCCAATAGCTTTCACATGGTTAATGAACTATTTAAATATGTCAGATTAGGGCCCCCTCCATCCAACCTAGCTGAAGTTAATCACTTTATTGACACCTGCTTTTATATTAAAGAAAAAATGTCAGCTCAACTTATATTAGATAGAATTCAAAGCCAGACAGATCTTGATATAGTATGCCGGACACCATTTTTTGCATTGATGGGAGATTATATCTCAACTGCTTATTTAGCAAAAAGCATGGAGGATATCTCCTATAAGGTCATGTTATGAGTGCAATTAAGAATACTACACTTGTCATTGCATTGTGTGCATTAACACTCTGTAATATTATTTATCAATACGTATTCCATGCATTGACAAATGATGGGCATCACCATTCTGAGTACAGTATTATTTGGGCTCCTAATGCCTACCTAGTTTTCTTTCTATGGGCATTTGGTCGCTATATACGTAAGTCAATCTTATTGATATCAGTTTTTATGACAATAATAGGGTTCAACTTACTATATTTTAGTAGCCAAAATTATCCAATAGGAATGGGGTCTTATTGGTCATCTCTGACAATGTATGCTGTTAATAACACTGTATTTATCATTGGGTTTTTATTTGTGTTAAATTTTTGGCAATCCTCAACGTCTTTTTTGTCAAAAGGTAATGAAGTGCTATCATTTTTATGGCTCCATTTTGGTGGTGCCTTATGTACTCTTATTGCAAGTGTATCTGTTCTTGTTTTTCCTAGTTCATCAGAAAAGCTGGTATATCAGCTACTTGCAGCAAATCTTATGGCATTTACCTTTTTTACATCATATCTTTTTTTGTCAGAGCAATTCATTCCTGACAACAAAAACATTAAGATGATGAATTTTAGTCTATTGGTATCACTGTCCTCAATCGTTTTTTATATAGTGAATGATTTTTTCCATACTTTATCAAAAGAAACATTTGCGCTAATTTTGATGGCATCATTTATTTGTCTTTTTATTAAAACCAGCCCATATGTAAGAATTGTTATCGCTGCCTTAGTTTCAGCTTTATTCGCTGCTGTAAATGTAGCTTTGGATTTATCTTTTTATGATTTTATTCTATTTTACAGTATATGCATCAGCACTAGCATTATCTTGATAATGCGGAAGAAAGAAACACATATTATACATACGTTGCAGAAAACGGTAGATGAGCTTAGAAAAAGTAAACTAATAGATCCTTTGACCGGTTTACTTAATAGAGAGGGATTCAAGAATGTATTAAGTGAAAAGTGTAATTCCAATAAAGAATTTTTGGTTGCATATGCAGATCTTGATAAATTTAAAGAGATTAATGATTTTATGGGACACGCTGCTGGTGATCTTGTATTAAAAATATCTTCAGCAAGGATGTCATCAATTTTAGGTATGAATAGTCCTGTCGCACGCCTTGGAGGTGATGAGTTTGCCTTTGTTATCCATGGTGAGAAAAGTGTAGCCCTATTGCACTGTCAGGAACTGATCGAAAAAATAACGCAGCCAATCGTACTGGGGGAACGCACATTTTCAATCGGTATTTCTATTGGCGTTAGTTCTTATCCCCATCAAGCAACTGCAGTAGAAGAGTTGCTTGATAAAGCTGATATGGCTATGTATGTAGCCAAATACTCCCATGAACGTGTACCTGTGTATTTTGAAGACAAAATGGACTCCCGAAAAAGTCATGAGACATTTCATTTGCAAAGAACATTTAATATAGACTCGATGTTGGGTGAATGCTATGCAGTATTCCAGCCGCTACATGATATTCAGAAGGGGGGCGTTAAGTCATTTGAAGCATTACTGCGACATCCTAATTTAAGCACGGTTGATATAATTCAGTGGGCAGAAGATTATTGCCATATGAATGCATTATTTGAATTTATGGTGCAATGTGCAGCAAATTTTTTTCTAAAGTCAGGTTATCCCGTTACAGTTAACATATCTCCATCTCAGATCATCTTCAATGGTATGATGATTAGAGACTTTATGGAAAAAGTAATCACAGAATATAAATTGCCACGTAATACATTAAATTTAGAAGTTACTGAGTCGGTGCCAATCGTTGAACAGTCGGTTTTCATTGATGCAATTAGCGAAATAAAAAAGCTAGGAGTAGAGGTTTACCTTGATGACTTTGGTACTGGTTATGCCTTTTTCTCTACATTAAGTATGAGGGCATTTGATGCAATCAAGATTGATAGAAATCTAGTTTCTGGCATTAATAAATCACTATCAATGCAGCGCCTTTTAAATTCCATATTAACTTATGCGAACGAAGCAGGTATGTACGTAATAGCTGAGGGGGTTGAGGAAGAAGACGAGCTTTTGGTATTAAAAAATTTGGGGGTGAAATATGTACAAGGGTACTATTTCTCAAAACCAAATAAAGAAGATGTCATGTTAAGCTATATCAAAAGTTGGCACGACACCAATGAGGATAGCATCAATATATATAAACTTAATAGCTACGCTACTTAAGATTAGTGGATAGCAGGAATAGCATTACCAAAAGCCCAACCTACCAGCCATATTCACCCTGTAAATACGATACGATGGGTTCCTTAGAAGAACCCAATCGTATTGCCCAGCATGAATTTGCTTCGCTGAGTATATATGAGCATCGGTAAATCTTACATTTAAACCATCGTCAAAATCGAATAAAGGTTTGGATAGTTCTTTTGAATAAACTACAAAAAAAAACAAGTCATCGTTCTTTTTTGCCAAGATCCCTTTAAAAAGTTTTTTTTCTCCACTGATCTTGTTCCATGCGATGGTTTCTACAATGCCGAATCGGCATGTACTTATATATTTCATTTTTACATCATTTGTCTCAGAGTTATAATTGCATCCCATACCATTGATAATTGGTGTGATAATATAAACATGGAGGATTATAAAACTAATTAACACTATAAACTTTAATGTTCTGATCATTATTGTCATACCCGTAAAGATAAAGTCCATATTTTTTTTGTATATTTTCAGCTATTGATTGTTGCTTGCTTTTATTTAGCTCGAAAACACCACAAATTTTTATTTTTCCGTTTAACTGATAGCAATAAAGCTCACCTGAAGAAAAATAATAAATGATACTTAATGACAGGAGCGCTACGCAATACAGCGAGAACAATATTTTTATGAATATTTTTTTAAAATAGTTGCCATGTCTTTCTTGCACAATGCTCTTTGCATTAACCTTTGCCATGTTAACAATGGCCTCATTTACTTCATCTGAACATGATTCGGTTGTTTTACTCTCTGTATTTATCTCATTTTTATTTTTTGACGAGTCATAAGGAGGTTGCTGAGCAATCATGTTAAATTGGATCTTGTCTGCTTCTCCATGCAATATATAACCTCTCCGGTGAACGGTTTCTATATTAAATACACTATCAGTCTCTTGTAGTACTTTTCTGATGTTTTTTATAGCAACAGCCAGTGAGTTGGGAGAGACGAACTTGTTAGGCCACCCTTCTTCAATCAACTCCTCTTTACTGGAAAACTGATTTAATTTTTTTAGTAAAGCTGCAAAGATGAGCGTCTCGCTTTTGCTTAATCGAGCAATCACTTCTGAGTTCCATGTGACGTCACCTGAGACGGCGTTGTAGTTTAGCATTCTAAAACCACCAACGATTAAGTTAAATATTTGTTTCTCATTGAGAGCTACTCGTCTTCTGCGATAGCCCTACCTTATTAGATATTCTATATGTGTCTTTGGTATAGTTGCAATAGCATGACCTTAGTATTCTATTCATTATTACTACATTACTTAGTGCTCGCAGATATATCTATTATAGGCTATTGTCGACAGTATGCGTGCTTACAATATCTTGTCTTCAAAGGATTAAATCACTCTTTATTAAAACCATTTATGAAATCAATCACTAAGTTTCTAATTTTCGTGTTTGTATGAGTGTATAGAGTATTAGGTCATGCTCATTTGGTATGTGCTATTAAAATAGATGCACATGATCTCGCTAAATACAACTAAATATAGTTTGTGAAATATATTTCAGGTGCAATTTGATATTCGGAATGATAATTTATTAGTGTAGCGAATTGCCATTCAGAGTGGATTTTATAGGATGACCAAAGGAATGATTTATACATGTGGTTAATTTATGGTGTTTCGATTTAGCCATAGTGTAGCCATCTCCTGATACTATCAATAGGCGAGTTATAAATTTAAGGTTGAATGCGAAACAGGATTATGCCGTCCATTATAAATTAAAGTATTTTTTTAAGAAAAATTTACGCTCTGTAATAGTAAATCTTTCTCTGAAAGAGATTGGCCTGGGCTAGATGAAACTTATCAAATATGGTTATTACGTTAGGTGGCACGATAAGTTTTATACCCGTCATTTCCGATCGTTTTTTAGTTGTGAGAACAATGAAGAAACAATGAAATTGCCATCTCAACAGAGATGCGCGCTCTTGCAACCCATTGATGTTAAATGGTTTTTTTATTTTATAAATTTATTATTTTAGTATCACTACATTTTGATTAAAAAATAAGATTATTGCTGCGTTAGTTATCGTAAAAATAAATCTTTATGTATTGAGGTGACGTGGTATGTATTTAAAAATGCTTAATAGAGACAAGGGGGTTGTCTTTGATCTTCAACATGGCATTGTCGAGTATAAAGCTTTAGGGGGGGTGATTGTGCAGTCTAGACTAGGCAAAAAAGACAGGGATGTATTGATGTACTTGATAAATAATGTTGGGCGACTGATCTCTAAAGATGAGATTCTACATCATGTCTGGGCTAATCGAATTGTATGTGAGAATACCGTTTCAGTTGCATTATCAAATATCCGTAAGTTTTTAAAAAAAGCAGATGAGGATTGTTCGTGTTTAACGAATGTATCTGGTTCTGGTTATATTTTTAACCCAGCTAAATCGGGTTTTAAATTAGAGAAGGGACATAAAGTTAAGGATCTTGTTGTGTAAGGTGTAATTGGTGATGTTTTCTAAGAGCCTAGTGAAAGCCATATTGTACAATTTTACTATGATAACAAAGCTTTGAGGGGAATTACGATGATGTTTTTATTTTATTGTACGATGAAGAGGGACGCCGATATACCATGATAAAAAGTGAAATGTTAATATAGGAGCTAAGTGAGGTAGTAAATGCTGAAATCAATGACAATATGTACAGATCTAGTTATCACCTGACACCGGCCTCAAACCGGTGTCTTGTTTACTCTACTTTAGTGCGCACTTCCTTCGGTATCAATTTCAGACCCTTCTTGAACATGCTGTAGGGGGTCTGATCCTCCATCATCCTGCCCTGATGTGGCCGCTGGGTGTTGTAGTGCTCCAGGTAGCTATCTAGGTCTGTCTGCATCTGCTTTACCGACTCATACTAGGTTGTCCTCCCCTTGATACGGAAGTGTTCATCCAGCAGTGTGCGATGCAGTCGCTCGATAAAGCCGTTGCTCTGCGGCCTGCGCACCTTGGTGGTCCGGTGCTCAATGCCCTCCAGTTGCAGGAACAGCTCGTAGGGATGATGGTCAGGGCGTCCGCAGAACTCACGCCCGTTATCCGACAGGATGGTATAGACCCGGGCCTCATGAGCTTCGAAGCTGGTGTAGAGCCGCCCCAGGCGTGGCGACTGTAGCAGTCCAGCACGGTTTGCAGATACACCTTGCTAACTCTCTTGAGCGCGCCGACGAAGACGGTGTCGACCGCCACCAGTTCTCCGGTGTAGTGGACCTCAATCTGGCGTTCGCGAAACTCGGGGCTGAAGCGTTCTAACAGGCGAATTTGCTCGTCATTGAGCTCAATGGTCTGCTCCCGGTGGGTTTTCTCAAGGCGCAACAAGCGGTCGTGTTTAGAGAGCAAATCGTGGCGTTGCCACACGCCACGCACTCCACCGGCACTGACGTTGATACCTTGCAGGGCCAGTTCTTGTGCGTGCCGCAGCGGGTCATGAGTTGGTCTGGTGAGGGAGTAATCGAGGATGGCCTGTTCAATCTCGGGGGCAATCCGGTTGGGATGAGCCCCTTTACAGCCGGGCAATTTGTCGAGCAAGCCCTTGGCGCCATAGGTCTGGCAATTACGGTGAATTTCGTAGAACTGCTGACGGCTGTAGCCGATGAGCTTGCAGGCTTTGCTGACGTTATTGAGCTCTTTGGCGAGCTCTAGCAGGCTGAGTTTGCGACGAGCGACTTTCTCGTTGGTGGTCATACGGTGACTCCAGATAACATGGTAGGGGTACCGTTTTGTTATCCGGTTTGAAGCCGTATGACCACTCCCTTTTGTGGGCAACTGTCAGGTGAATACCGGCGTTGTTGCCCAAACCAACGAGCAAGTCATGACTTCCCCAGCTCCTGGTTACCGCTACACTCGGGGCTTTCTGACAGGTAGACCAAGGGTATTCAGCTTGTTTATGGCGCTAACATACGCCATGACTTCTCC
>NZ_JBHFMW010000030.1:0-104353 GCF_041929505.1 Aeromonas sp. MdU4
GTTGACAAGTTGAATCTACAACTGCTCTCTTGATGGTGGACGAGTTCACACGTACGCGCTGATAGACCGATTAAGGGAGCAAGCCCCCATCACCCTGGTCTGCTGCGCTTTCGATGTTCCAACATCCTGTTTTTACGACTATCTGGCTCGTAAGCGGACGATTAACCGTGAGCGGATACAGCAACGCAGCGAGTTGCGCCGGTTGTTCAAAGAGAGCAAGAACTCGGCAGGCAGCCGCGCCTTGATGTCGATGATGCGGGAGTTGGGGTATCAAATTGGCCGGTTCAAAATACGTAACCTGATGAAGGAAGCCGGGCTGGCATCCAAACAGCCGGGCGCACACCGTTATAAGGTGGCACAGTCTGAACAACCGGACATTCCCAATCTGCTGGCCCGCGAATTTGATGTCCAGCAACCCAATCAGGTGTGGTGTGGCGATATCACCTACGTCTGGGCAGGTGGCCGTTGGCATTACCTGGCAGCGGTTCTTGACCTGCATACCCGGCGGGTTGTGGGGTGGGCGATGTCAGATAAACCAGATGCCAAGCTGGCCATCAAAGCACTTGAGATGGCGCATCAGCAACGAGGTTGTCCGTCAGGCGTGCTGTTTCACTCTGACCAGGGCTGCCAATATGACAGCCTGGCATTTCGGCAACGACTGTGGCGCTATCGCATGACCCAGAGCATGAGTCGTCGTGGTAACTGCTGGGATAACGCCCCGATGGAGCGACTGTTCAGGAGCTTGAAATCAGAGTGGCTCCCGGTAACGGGATATATGAGCCTGCGGGAAGCAAAGCGAGATATCAGTTGTTACCTGATGGATCACTACAACTGGCGGCGTCCACATCAATACAATGACGGGATACCGCCAGCAAAAGCCGAGGCTCGGCCTAACCCAGTGTCCGGATTTAGTTGACCACTACACTCAGTGCTTAGTCAGAGTTGCTGCAAGCGCTAGAATCGACTCTCTTTAGCTCGGAGAAGACCCACTTATTGCCATCTTCATCGACCCACTGCGTCCCACCGTCGCTATAGACCGTCTCTTGGCTGTTCCAATACAAGTCTGTCGAGCCTTCATAAACTGGCGTACCGTCTTCGCTGATCTCAGTGACCACCGCAACGCCATAAACGCGCTCGTAGGTGCCGACAATAGGGGAGTTGTTGGGGGATACATAACCGGACATATGGACTCCTTGATTCAGGCAGGGAAAACCCCGTGTGATCCGGGCTATCGGCCACTCTCTGAACAGACTTTAGTGAATCTGTATACTTTTACATCTATCAACAACAGAAGCCGCTATCCGTGTGAGCAAGATCGCTATTCCATGCTACTGACCATAGCAACAACAAAGCAGCAGGCCGCCCGAAGGCGGCCTGTCACTTACCCCTGATATGCACCGGCGGAGTAGGTCAGCTCATAGCTGTGGCTGTAGATCTCGATAATATTGCCGAAGGGATCTTCCATGTAGACCATGCGGTAGGGCTTCTCACCCGGATAGTACTCGCGCACCGGCATCCGCTGCTTGCCACCCGCCGCGACGATGCGCGCCGCCAGCCCCTCGACATCCGGATCCTGCACGCTGAAGTGGAACACCCCGCTCTTCCAGAATTCGAAGTTGTTTTCGCGCTGCTCGCTGTTGGGAAACTCGAACAGCTCGATGCCGATCTTGTCGCCAGTGGAGAGGTGGGCGATGCGGAAGGAGCCCCAGCCCGGGCCAAACACGTCGTTGCACATCACGCCGATGGCGGAATCATCCTCGCTGATGGTGGTCGCCGGCATGATGAGATACCAGCCCATCACCTTGGTATAGAACTCGACCGCCTTGTCGAGGTCCGTCACCGTGATACCGATGTGGGAGAAGTTGCGCGGGTAAGTCATAAATCACCTGGAAATTGTGTGTGGGAAACAGGTGACATGATAGGAAGGGCCGCCATAATGAAAAATAAGGTCAAACTGATAGAAGGCATAAATTAAATTTATGATTAACCCACTTTGGCTCCATACCCTGATACAGGTACATGAAACCGGCAGTTTTACCCGTGCCGCCGATCGGCTGGATCTCACTCAGGCGGCCGTCAGTCAGCATATCTCGCGCCTCGAGGCCGAATTCGGCCCCCTGCTGCTGCGCAAGCCCCGTCTACTGGAACTCACCCCACGCGGACTGCTGCTACTGGACTTCGCCCGTCAACAACAGCAGGCCGACGAACAGCTGCGGGCCCGTCTCTCTGATGACGATCCTCACCGCGGCGCCATCACCCTGACCACGCCCGGCAGCATCGGCCTGCTGCTCTATCCCCTGCTGCTCGACCAGCAACAGGAGCACCCCGGACTCACCATCCAGCACCGCTTCGCTCCCACCCCCGACATAGTGCAGGCGGTACTGGCTGGGCGCAGCGATCTGGGGCTGGTGGATCAACCGCCGGAGCACCCCAGCATCGCCGCCGAGCCGTTCGCTCGCGAACCCCTCTGTCTGGTGGTGCCCAATGATGGCGAGGAGCAGAGCTGGCAGCACCTCTGCCAACTCGGCTTTATCGATCACCCGGATGGCCGCAGCATGGCGCAGCGCCTGCTGGGACGGCGCTACCCCGGCCAGCGCTTTGACGAGATCCCGCTGCGCGGCTTTACCAACCAGATCGGCCTGATCCTGGAGCCGGTCGCCCGCGGCCTTGGCTTTACCGTGCTGCCCCGCTTCGCCGTCACCGCCTTTGCCCAACAGGAGAAGATCCGGGTACTCCAGAGCAGAATCGAGGTGATCGACACCCTCTGGCTGATCTACCGCGCCGAGTGGCCTCTGCCCGCCCGTTACCAACGGTTGATCGAAACCCTTAAGAGCAGAGTGGAAAAAGAGTAGATAGAGACGAAGGCCTGCACGTAAAGGACAGCAAACAGCGCGCAGAAACAGGGGAATAACAGGGGGATAGGGAGGAAAATCGAAACGTCAGAAATGCGAAAGGCCAGCTCAATGAGCTGGCCTTTCTGAAAATGGCAGGGGCGGCAGGACTCGAACCCGCAACCATCGGTTTTGGAGACCGCTGTTCTACCAATTGGAACTACGCCCCTGCAACAAACGAGGCGTAGTATACAAAGTGGAGATCAAAGGTAAAGGCTTTTTTTACTCTTTCGGTGCGATTGCACAAATCCCGAACAAGTCGCGGTTATTTGTGCAGCGAAGCGGGATAACTTGCTGTATTTGCAGCCCTGCCGGGGTAGGAATGGGACATAAATGGGGGTAGGGTAAAATCAGCTACCGGGAGGCCACTTATGCTCAATTACCGACTGCTCCAACAACTGGCGCCCCTCAACTTCAGGGATGAACGCAAAACAGAGTCCCTGCCCGCCTATCTTGAACGGGTCGCACCACTGGTGCCTTTTATTCCTGAAAATGTGCTCTCCCAGTGGATTTACCGCCATTGGCGCGGTTTTGAGTCCAACTGGAGCTTTATCGATCTCGCCAGCCATCAGTTCGCCTGCGAAAGCTGGCCCACCGTGCAACTACTGGATCAGATCGGCTCCCGCCATATGGAAGTGATCGAGCGCTGGGGTGAGATGCTGCGCAGCAACCGCTATGTGCGCCGCTCCTGGCTCGGCGAGAGGATGCTGAGCGAAGGGAGCTGGCCAGAACCCATCATAGTGCTGGCGCCGGCCGAGGGGAGCAGTTACCCGAACGGGCAGCCGCTGCCGCAACCCTACTGCCTGCTGGAAGGACACCATCGGCTCGGTTATTTACGCGCCATGGCCCGCGATGGGGAATCGCTGCAGGAGAGACATCAAGTGTGGATTTGCCGCCCTGTTCGCAACACTTAAACGTTTTTCATGCTGTAATTGGCATTGGAAATAAAATTTTGACAATAAAAAAACCAGCCCTATAATCTGTCCGGTTTTGAAAAAGGTCGGGACGAAACGATGCAGTTTTTGATTCAGAAAACAGCCTTGCAGACGGGTGGAGCGCACCAGAGCGGCCCCGTTGTTTCCGGTTCCCATCCCAAAGACCCCCAGTTATTTTTAAAAAAAGCCCCTGTTTCAGGGGCTTTTTTTTGTGCCCGAAAAACCTCCAATGATGTCAAAGGGAATGCAGACGATGACCAATCCACTCTATAAGAAACATGTCATCTCCATTTCGGACCTGACCCGGTCAGAAATGGAACTGGTAGTCTCAACCGCACAACGGTTGAAGGCTGAACCTGACACCAGCCTGTTGAAAGACAAGCTGGTTGCCAGCTGCTTCTTCGAAGCCTCCACCCGCACCCGCCTCTCGTTCGAGACCGCGGTACAGCGCCTCGGCGGCAACATCATCGGCTTCGCCGACGGTGGCAACACCAGCGCCAAGAAGGGCGAAACGCTGGCTGACTCCATCAAGATCATCGGCTCCTACTCGGATGCGGTAGTGATGCGTCACCCGAAAGAGGGGGCAGCCCGTCTGGCTGCCGAGTTCTCCCGCGTGCCGGTCATCAACGGCGGCGACGGCTCCAACCAGCATCCGAGCCAGACCCTGCTCGACCTGTTCACCATCCATGAGACCCAGGGTCGTCTGGACAACCTCAACGTCGCCTTCGTCGGTGACCTGAAATATGGCCGCACCGTCCACTCGCTGGCCCAGGCCCTCAGTCTGTTCAACTGCCGCTTCTTCTTCATCTCCCCGGAAGCACTGGCAATGCCGGACTACATCTGCGAAGAGCTGGAAGAGAAAGGCATCCAGTTCAGCGTCCACCAGACCATGGAAGAGGTGATGCCGGAGCTGGACATCCTCTACATGACCCGGGTCCAGAAAGAGCGCTTCGACGAGACCGAATACAAGCACATGGCTGCCAAGTTCATTCTGGAGCTGGCAACCCTGGAAGGGGCCAAGCCCACCATGAAGATCCTGCATCCCCTGCCCCGCGTCGACGAGATCGATGTCGCGGTCGACAAGACCCCCCACGCTTGCTACTTCCAGCAAGCGGAGAACGGGGTCTATGCACGCCAGGCGCTGCTGGCACTGGTACTGAACGAAACTGTCTGAGCTTAGGGGAATATCATGTCTGACAAGAACCAACTGCAAGTCGAAGCCATCCGTCACGGCTCCGTCATCGATCACATCCCCGCTGGCCAGGGCATCAAGATCCTCAAGCTGTTCCAGCTGGTTGAAACCCAGGAGCGGATCACCGTCGGCTTCAACCTGAAATCCGGCGCGCTGGGCAAGAAGGATCTCATCAAGATCGAGAACACCCGCCTGACCGAGCAACAGGCCAACCAGCTGGCACTGTTCGCTCCGAAAGCAACCGTCAACATCATTGAAGACTTCAATGTGGTGAAGAAGCATCAGCTGGAGCTGCCGGAGTTCATCACCGGCGTGTTCCACTGCCCCAACTCCAACTGCATCTCCCACAACGAGCCGGTAGACAGCTACTTCCGGGTACGCGAGGTGAAAGGCGTGGTGCGGATGAAGTGCAAATATTGCGAGAAATCCTTCACTCAGGACATCGTCAGCGAACGTTACTGATAGATGTATGGGCCCTGCGGGGCCCATTTTTGAACCCTGTCACATCACCGAATTGCCAGTCAGCTATAATTTGCCATCCCAAGATGGTAATGCCCGTTCATTCCCTGCATATAGATTGATTATCAGTGTTTTTTGCTGATAAATCGTAGGTATGGCAGATATCACGCGCTTACCTCCGGTCATCGTCAAAGGAATTCGCCGTGGTCAAAACCCTCAGTCGTCCCGTTGCCCAAGAGCCCGATCTGGCCCAGCTGGATGCCTGTCGCCAGATCATCGGTCAGCACCGCTATAGCACTCAGGAAGAGATCCGCCGTGAACTGTCAGAGCGCGGCTTTGCCGACATCAGTCAGTCCACCATCTCCCGCCTGCTGCGCCGCCTCGGTGTGGTCAAAGCACAAAATGCCAACGGCAAGAAGGTCTACACCCTGGTCGATGAGCAATTGGAGCCAGCTGGCAGTACCCGCTCCATCCACGACATGGTGCGCGAAGTGGTGCACAACCAGCAGATGGTGCTGATCCACACCACCCCGGGGGCCGCCACCGTGGTGGCCCGCCTGCTGGATCGCAACGCCAATCCCGAGATCATGGGCGCCGTGGCGGGCAACGACGTAGTGCTGGTCGCGCCGCGCCACATCAGCCGTACCCGTCAGGCTCATGCCGCTGTGGTGCGCACCCTGGCGCAAGCCCGCTAAGCCCTCTCCCACGAATAGATCGAGGCGACCCGTGGGTCGCCTTTTTGTTGCCGCTGATCTTCGCCAAGGCGGCTCATCCTCATCCGTTCTCCCCTCCCCACGGCTTGAATCGCCATGCACCAGCCATAAAAAACGGGAGCCACCGGCTCCCGTTTTCAGCTTTCTCTTCGTTGTGGATCAGAGCACTGCACCCAGGCTCAGGCAGACCACGATCAGCACGGTCAGCAAGCCAAGCAGCGGGGCCACCCACTTCAACCAGCGCACATAGGGCACCTTGGCAATCGCCAGGCCACCCATGACCACGGCAGAGGTCGGGGTCACCAGATTCACCAGACCAGAAGCTGACTGATAAGCGGTGACCACCAGCTCGCGACCCACGTTGGCGAAGTCGGCCAGCGGCGCCATAATCGGCATGGTCAGCACGGCCAGACCGGAGGAGGATGGCACCAAGAAGGAGAGCACCACTTCCAGCACGAACATCACGTTGATAAAGACGATGGTGGAAAGCCCAGTCACGATCCCTTCTGCGCTGTGCAGGATGGTGTGAGTGATCATGCCGTTGTCCATTACCACCACGATACCGCGAGCGATACCGATGATCAGCGCCACACCCAGCAGGTCGCGGGCACCATCGATAAAGTTGGAGGTCAGCTCCTCTTCGCTCATGCGGGAGATGAGACCAACGATGATGGCGGCAGCCAGGAATACACCGGAGATCTGCGCCATCCACCAGCCCAACACAGCCACACCGTAGATCATCACAGCAAAAGCTGCGACGAAGATACCCAGCACGATTTTACGGGTCAGGGTGAACTCCAGCATCTGGTCGCTCTTGTTGCCGAGGAAATGGGCACGGTTCTCTTCCCACTTGTCAGCCACCAGCGATTTGCTCGGATCGCTGCGCACCATTTTGGCGTAACGCATGACGTAAGCGACACAGAGCAGCCAACCGGCGACCAGCATGGCGACACGCAACCAGATACCGTCGGTGAAGGAGATACCGGCCGCGTTGGCGGCTATCACGGTGGCGAACGGGTTGATGGTAGAGCCCAAGGTACCGATACCGGCCCCCAGCAATACGGTTGCGGCAGCCACTACCGGGTCAAAGCGAGCGGCCATCATCACCGGCACCAGCAGGGTGTAGAACGGCAGCGACTCTTCGGCCATGCCGTAGATGGTACCGCCCGCGGCGAACAACGCCATCAGGATCGGGATCATCCACTCTTCACGGCCACGCAGGCGATCGGTTACACGCTCAATACCGGCATCGATGGCACCGGTCTTGGTCACAATGCCAAGAAAACCACCGATGATCAGGATGAACAGGGAGACGTCGATGGCGCCCGCCTGATAGGTGTCATGGTTATAAAGACCATCGATTGGCGCCAGCAGCACGTCGACGATCCCTTGGGGATTGCCCTCTACCAGCTTGTAGGTACCCGCCACCGGCACTTCTTTGCCGAGGGCTTCGTTCATGGTCATTTCATATTTGCCGGCTGGCACTATCCAGCTCAGGGCGGCCACCAGGGCGATCAGCACAAACAGTATCGTGTAGGCTGACGGGAACTTGAATTTGGTCATGGTCCAGCTTCCTTCTGTGGGTGTGGTATCCATGCAGGCTGCGGGTCGTAGGGTTAGAGGTATTATGCCGCTGTCACATGGTCGAAAAGCCGGGGGTCGCCCCCCGGCACCACTACTGCGACCTTAGTCGCCCAGCGTAGCAACCATCACTGCCTTGATGGTGTGCATCCGGTTTTCGGCCTCGTCGAACACGATGCTGTGCTCGGATTCGAACACGTCCTCGGTCACTTCCAGGCCTTTCATGCCATATTTGTCAGCCACTTCCTTGCCCATGGTGGTCTCGTCGTTGTGGAACGCCGGTAGGCAGTGCATGAACTTCACATCAGGATTCTTGGTGGCGTTGATGACATCCATGTTGACCTGATACGGGGTCATCAGTTTGACGCGCTGATCCCAGGCTTCTTTCGCTTCACCCATGGAAACCCAGACGTCGGTGTAGAGGAAGTCGGTACCCAGCACACCCTCTTTCACATCTTCGGTCAGGGTGATGCGTGCGCCGGTCTCTTCGGCGATCAGGCGGCACTTGGCAACCAGTTCTTCTTCCGGCCAGAAGGCTTTCGGCGCAACCAGGCGGATGTCCATGCCCATTTTGGCGGCGCCGACCATCAGGGAGTTACCCATGTTGTTACGGGCATCACCCAGGTAGGCGAACTTGATTTGATCCAGACGCTTGCCCTTGCCGTGCTCCAGCATGGTCATGAAGTCGGCCAGGATCTGGGTCGGGTGGAATTCGTTGGTCAGGCCGTTCCAGACCGGGACACCGGCGTAGGCGCCCAGCTCTTCCACGATCTCCTGACCATAGCCGCGGTATTCGATACCGTCATACATGCGGCCCAGTACACGGGCGGTGTCCTTCATGGACTCCTTATGACCGATCTGGGAACCGCTTGGGCCAAGGTAGGAGACTTGCGCGCCCTGGTCGAAGGCCGCCACTTCAAACGCACAACGGGTACGAGTGGAGGTCTTCTCGAAAATCAGGGCGATGTTCTTGCCGACCAGATGCTTGCGCTCGTAGCCACCGTATTTGGCTTTCTTCAGGTCGATGGCCAGATCGATCATGTATTGGATTTCGCGCGGGGTGAAGTCCAGCAGTTTCAGGAAGTTACGGTTACGCAGATTAAAAGCCATGATGAGTTCTCTCTATATTTGTTCAGACCAATTTAGGCAGTAGTGTTGACTACGCATTCTTCAGTACAGATTTGTAACTACGCATTCACGGTACGGGTGGCGACGATATTGGTACCGGCTTCACCCTTGAGAATGGCGAGGCCATCTTCCAGCGAACCGATGCCAACCATGCCGCCAGTCGCTTTGACAAATTCACAGGAGGCTTCGACTTTCGGTCCCATGGAACCTGCGTCGAACTTGACCCCGGCCAGCTCGTCCGGGCTGGTGACTCGCAGCGGACGCTGGGTCGGTTTGCCCCAATCCAGGTAGACGGCATCGGCGTCGGTCAGGATCAGCAGGGCGTCGGCCTTGATCTGCTTGGCCAAGTAGGCGGCAGACATATCCTTGTCGATGACGGCTTCGATGCCGGTCAGGCTCTGGCCATCCCAGGTCACCGGGATACCACCACCACCGGTACAGATGATCAGGTGGCCTTGGGCGATCAGGGTTTCGATGGCGTCGCCTTCGACGATGCGCTGGGGCAGCGGGGACGGCACCACACGGCGGAAGAACTTGCCGTCAGCCTTAACCACCCAGTGCTTCTCTTCTGCCAGGGTGCGGGCTTCAGCCTCTTCGTAGACGGGGCCGATAAATTTGGTCGGGTTGGCGAATGCCGGATCCTTGGGATCAACCTGCACCTGAGTCAGCAGCGCGGTGACGTTGCGACTCGGCATCAGGTTTTTCAGCTCCTGAATCAGCATGTAGCCGATCATGCCCTGGGACTCGGCACCCAGCACATCCAGCGGATAGGGGGAGACCTTGGTGTAGGCACTGTTTTGCAGGGCCAGCAAGCCGACTTGCGGGCCGTTGCCATGCACCAGCACCACGTTGTACTCCTGAGCGATCAGGGCGATGGTTTTGGCGGCAGTTGCGATGTTCTTGCGCTGGATATCCGCTTCAAGGGGCTCACCACGACGGAGCAGAGCATTGCCACCCAGAGCGACGACGACAGTTGGTTTTTTCATAGTGGTTAATCTCGAGTTTGGTTCTGTGTGGCGCCAGCTTCTGCCGGCGCCACGCCGTCTCATCAGATGCTGTCGCGTTCCATCGGGCAGCTCATGCAGCGGGCACCGCCGCGGCCACGGCCCAGTTCATCACCCGGGATGGAGAGAACTGTGATACCGGCCTTGTCGTATTTCTCGTTGGTGTAGGTATTGCGCTCGTAACCCACCACCACGCCGGGGCGTACGGTCAGCACGTTGTTGGCGTCGTTCCACTGCTCGCGTTCGGCTTCGAAGCTGTCACCGCCAGTGGTGATGATCTTCAGCTGATCCACACCCAGCGCTTTCTCGATTGCGGTGACGAAGTAACCCTCTTCCTTGATGTTCATGCCGGTGGCGCCGCCCGGAGTCAGGCTCCAGCACTGCACGTCCTTGCGGATGACTTCCGGATAGACAGAGAAGGTGTCGACGTCCATGTGGGTCATGACGGTATCCAGGTGCATGCAACTGCGGTGTTTCGGCAGCTCCATGGCGATGACCTGCTTGGCCTGACCATGTTTGAACAGGCTGCGAGCCAAGTGCTCGACCCCTTGTGGCGTGGTGCGCTCGGACATGCCGATCAGCACAGCGCCGCGGCCGATAACCAGTACGTCGCCACCCTCGATGGTGGAGTTGTCGTAGTCGCGCTCCTCGTCACCGAAGTACTTGATGAAGTCCTGACCGGCAAACATCGGGTGCCAGCGGTAGATGGCCTTCACATGGTTGGTTTCACGGCGACGGGCCTGTTTAGCCATCGGGTTGATGGAGACGCCACCGTAAACCCAGCAGGATGTGTCACGGGTAAAGAGATGGTTGGGCAGCGGCTCGATGATGAAATCGGTCGGTGCGTGCATGCCTACTACCATGTTGACGCCGCTGTAGGGCATCTCGGAGTAGGTCAGGCCGCCGGAGAGAATGCGGGCCAGTTCGCGATGCGGCATGTCAGCCAGGAAGCAGCGCACGTCGTTGGCAAAAGAAGAACCGAGGCGGTAGTCGGAGACCTGATGTTGCAGCAGCCAGGTTTTGGCTTCCGGCACGTCCAGGGTCTCAGCCAGCAGATTGGTCAGCAGGAAGACTTCGACATTCTGATCGCGCAGCACCTGAGCGAATTTGTCATGCTCCTGACCGGCACGTTCAACAGACAGGACATCATCGAACAGCAAATCCTGGCAGTTGGAAGGAGTCAGACGCTTCAGACTGAGGTTGGGGCGGTGCAACATGACACGGCGCAATTGGCCAACTTCAGAACCTACATAAAATTTGCTCATGATTATATTCCGTCTAGCAGTGGTCCCTGCGAGTGATTGAATAGATTCCTTCTATTCATGCTCGTGGCTAAGGCGGGATATTCTTTATGTAGGGTAATCAGCTTGTGTTCTATCCTGCCCTTGCCTTTCGAGACCGAGGTTAGACCTGCCAATCGCTGCAAACTTAGACATTGATCACATTCACTCAGAACTGAATATATTCACCACTCAATCTATGACCCCAGTAGCAAATTGCGCATTTTCCACACAACACATACTGAATAACCACGCAACATAACCCTGTTATATTTCAAGTTGATTCGTTTTTTATTCATGCCACGTCACTGTGACAATTAACCAATAAAAACAAAAATACCTTTAAAACAACAAGTTAAGCGCACTTCAGAATATTCACTGAATATTGCTATATGTGTATTGAATACATCCGCGTGACAAGCGGAACGAAGGAGAAATAAATACTCACATTGACCATGTTCACTGCATAAATCTTTTCTTGTCCCAGATCATGGCATTGATGCCAACCCTATTCGGCCATGCCTTCTGCGCAAACCCCCTCCTACCCAATTCAACTTAATATGCACACAGTCCGCATCGAGAAGGTCAACTCTCCCCACGACTCACCACAACGCCTTTTGATACTTTTTTCATTAACTGAATTTATTCACCTCTCCTTGCACTGGAGCCAACCTCGACTTAACTCAGAAAGTGATCCAGATCACACAGAAATGGCACGACCAAGGAGTTGTTATGAAGATGAAACCCATGCTGTTGCTCACGACTTTGCTGCTATCTGCGCTCCCCACCCTCAGTCAGGCTGAAGGAGCCCCAGCCATGCCGATGGTGGTATGCCATGTCGACAAGGCACCCCAAATGCTGGTGCCTGCTTATGTCTGTCGCTGGCATGGAGGAAGCGTTCATTACTAGTAGAAACAACGGGAGGAGCATCACTCCTCTCGCCTTGTGATGAGGCAAGCCCCTCCTATACTGAAATCAGCAGTTTTCTCATGGATAGGGGAACGTCATGATCTTGTTGGTCGGTGGAGAAAAGGGGGGGAGTGGCAAGAGCTGCCTGGCACAGAATCTGGCGGTCTACCTCAGATCCCAATTTCAGGGAGAGGTGTTACTGGTTGATTGCGACCCGCAACGTACCACCTCGGACTGGATTCAGGAGCGCAATGACAACCCGGATTTGCCACAGATCAACTGCGTTCAGCTCTACGGCAATATTCGCAACGATCTACTCAGCCTGAAAAACCGCTACGACTACGTCATCGTCGACTGTGGCGGGCAAGATAACCGGGCCCTGCGCTCCACCATGGCTGTCGCCACCCACGCCCTGATCCCGCTGCGCCCCAAGCGCCGCGACCTCAAGACCCTGCCGCATATGGAAGATCTCATCACCACCTGCAAGATGGTAAATCCAACTCTCAATGCTGCCGTGGTACTGACTCAGTGTCCCTCTCTGCCCAACCAGGTGAAACGCATTCTGGAGGCGAAAGAGGTCTGCTCATCGTTTGGTGTCGACGTACTCAACGCCATCACCTATGGCCGTAATGTTTACGATGACAGTGAAGAGAAGGGGCTGTCGGTAATGGAGATCGAACCGGATGGCAAATCCGCTGAAGAGATCCGTGCCATCGCCAAAGAGTTCCTGCAAGTGGGGGTGTGAGATGGGTCTGGCCGATCTGAAGAAAAAGCACCAGCTGCACCACCAGAAGAGCTTCACTGTCGACGAGTTTATCGAAGATGCTGAGTTCTATGCCAAGGGCAAACCAAAGGTCGTTAGCCTGGAGCTGAGCTTGCACAGAGATGAGGCTCTGTCAGCACTGGCCTTTATCGAGAGTGGCGAGCACCTGAAACCTAGCTATAAGAAAGCTACTTTCTCCATGAGTACAATGGCCATCGATGAGTTGGGTAATCTGACCCAGCAGGACGGCATGAACAAATCCCTGCTGCTGCGCCTCTTTACCCACTACTTCTCTTCGCTCACTCCGGAAGAGCGTCAGACCATCTATGAGCGGCTCAACCAGCGCTTATAATTTCACTATTCTATGTCCTGTTTATATACCTTTCCTGTCAGCCCTCATTGATCTTCAGCTGGGAGCAAAACTTGTTTCCAAAGTAACCAAAATGGCGCGTGAGAGATCAGCCATTCACCATGTAAGCAAACAACCTGAAAAATCCTCAAAATAATCGGAAGATGCCATCTTATAATCTGAATCTAAAACTCATAACCAAATGATTAAACTCAAATAATTCGAAATTAAATGCTTTCGGAACCTCTAAGCGTAAAAACGTTTTCCACCCTGCTGTTGTACACCATCGGAAAATCCTTATAGTTACTCATGCAGGGACGCAATGAAGTCGGTCAGGAAGACTGGCTGCCAGGGTTGGGCAAATGGACTAACCACAGGATGTGGTAAAGGACACCTCCCAGGACGGAGAAAGTGCGACGGGACAGGATGACTCGTCAGGCCAAGATGGCTAAAGGACACCCCAAAGGATTGGGAAGGGGAAACCTAAAGGAAGAGGTAAAAAGTCAGGGATTGCAGGGAGCAACTTCGTTCAGGGATATGAGCGATACGACTACCGGGGGCGACGCAAGTCGCCCCCATCTTTTTATCTGCATTTTACCGCCCCACTGCTTGCCTGATTGCAGCTCCTTCTTACTAAATCTTTCCATGTCAGTTGGTTAGACAAGCACATATACATATGAGAAGGGCGCCACCATGGCGCCCTTCTCTAATCGGCAGACAATATTCATATCACCCGAGAAAACTGCTGCTGACGCGCCTTGTTGCGCAAATACCCGTCGAAGCACATGCAGATATTGCGGATCAGCAGGTGCCCCGTAGAAGAGACTTCCAGACCATCCTCCGTCATGCGCACCAGTCCATCGTTGATAAAGGTCTGTAACAGCTTGAGATCATCGGCAAAATACTCTCTGAAATTGAGCCCGTGAGCCTGCTCGACAGCAGCAAAGTTCAGGCGAAAATCACAGATAAGCCGCTTGATCACCTCTCGGCGGATCAGATCGTCCTGATTGAGCGAGCAACCTTTCCATTGGGCATGGCCCTGCTCTTCCACCTGTGCGTAATAAGCCTTGAGCTCTTTCTGATTCTGGGAATAGGCATCACCGATCATGCTGATGGAGGAGACCCCCAGTCCCAACAGATCACAATCACCCTGGGTGGTATAGCCCTGAAAGTTGCGGTGCAGCTTGCCCTCACGCTGTGCCACCGCCAGCTCGTCATCGGGTTTGGCAAAATGATCCATACCAATAAATTGGTAACCCTGACCAGTGAGAAAGGCGATGGTATCCTGCAACATGGCCAGCTTCTCCTGCGGGGCTGGCATATCAACCTCTTTCAACTTGCGCTGGGCGGCAAAGCGACTCGGCAGATGGGCATAGTTGAAGATGGAAAGCCGCGCCGGATCCGTCTTGAGCACCTCTTCCAGCGTATGGTGAAAGCTGGCACGATCCTGATGCGGCAGGCCATAGATAAGGTCGAGGTTGGTCGAGCGGAAACCAAGTTCACGGGCCCGCTCCAGCATGGCTTTAATAAAGTCATTGTCCTGCTCACGGTTGACCGCAACCTGCACATCCTTGTTGAAGTCCTGCACCCCAAGGCTGATGCGGTTGAAACCGACCTCTCGCAGCACATCCAGCATGGTGATGGCGATCTCGCGCGGATCGACCTCAATGCTGAACTCCCCTTCCTCAGCGAAATGGAAGTGCTCGCGCAGCATAGTCATCAGACGGCGCGTCTGCGCTTCATCCAGATAGGTCGGCGTACCACCGCCCCAGTGCAGCTGGGTGACCAGACGGTGTTGGAAGAGAGGAGCCTGCGCCTTGATCTCCTGCTCTAGGTAGTCGAGATACTCGTCAGCCTTGTGCTGATGGCGGGTAATGACCTTGTTGCAGCCGCAGTAGTAGCAGAGCTTGTGACAGAAAGGGATATGCACGTAGAGCGACAGATTGCGCTCGGGATACTGGCTGGCAGCGTGGACAAAATCCGGATAACCGAAGCTCTCATTGAATTCCAGCGCGGTGGGGTAGGAGGTGTATCGCGGGCCACTGTAGTTATATTTTTCGATCAGGCCCTGATCCCACACAATCTGTTCTGCTTGCACGCTCGCTTCCTCTGTTTTTGTTATTGTTGGCTCATCGACCTAACTGAAAGTCCTTCAGTTGGGCCACATCCTTGAGGATCTGCGCCTCCAGCTCGGCCTCGTAGCCGCTGCGTTCGAGATCCATCTTCATCACTTCATTGCGCTTGAGGGCACGTCTGGCATCATGAGTCGGCATATCTTTCACCTTCTCATACAGTCCGTACAGACCCGGGAACTCGGCGGCGAAGGCGCGTCCACCCTTGATCTGCAGCGCATCCAGCAGGTTGGTCAGCCGAATGGCACCTTCGGAGTAGTCGCACTGCCCCTCTTGCACCGCATGGGCAATGACCCGCACGCTATCCAGAATTCGCTCATTGCGGGCTGCTATCGCCTGCCATTGCATCGTTTGTTGTCGTCTCAGCTTGGCCAGCAACATGCCTGCGTAGATGGCCAACCCGGACAAAATCAGGCCGCCCAACAGGGCGGCCAGCATCCATCCACTCATCACTTCTTCTTCGGCTCTGGCTTGGGTTCAGGCTTGAAATCGACCTGATTGAAACGATCCCACAACTCCTCTTCGGAAGCCGGTTTTTGCTCGTCGAACTCGGCGTCGTTGCCATCATCAAACGGCATCTCGTCATCGTCATCTTCTTCATCTTCGTTGTCGATGATGCCCAGCTCATCCATCAGCTCCTGATAACGGTCGACACGCTGATCAACCCAGGCCTGTTCGGCCGCTTCCAGGGTTTCACCGGCATCGAGACGATCCAGCAGATCATTCAAACGGTCATCGTTTTCGATGGAGGCCAGCTCCTGCTCGGGAGTCATTACCAGCTTCTTCTCTTTCACTGCCTTGGGAGCAGTCGGCTTTTTCTGCTGATCATCCACTACCAGTACCACTGGCTTGCGGGAACCGATACGGGGATCTTTGGACTGGCCATTGCCAGACTTGTTCTTCTGTTGTTCGACTTGCTGACGAGAACCAGCCTTCAGGCCCTTGCGCTTGGCAGCCCGTTTACGCTCACGACCTTCCTGAGCACTGACGTCAGATTCTTTGCGCTTGCCAGTAGGCTTGCGAGTAGGTTGTTTGGCAGACATGAATGGCTAACTCCGAAAAATAACTGGATTGACCCGTACCCGGGATGATCTCACCCGGTGGGATACTATGCGAGGAACAGTAAGGCTGGAACAAGAGCAGGATCCCGCACCAATCAGACCCAATAAGGCCACTGAACACCGCAGGATCGGTATCCTCTGGGCATATTGCTGGTATTTTGACACAGAATGGCTAACCGGGTTAATGACCCAAAAGAAAAAAGGCAGCCGAAGCTGCCTTGATATGTGCATGCAAGTGCCATCATGCAGAGTAAAACAAGCTGTTTCATTCTCTACGTGACAACTTCTCATCGCGCCATATCGGGGTATGGTCATCCTGACCTTGTATTGGTCGTTCCTGAGTATGCGTGTGCCTGTTTGACCCGTCTCGACTGCATCCAGCCATCGCGCCGGGGAGTCTGCATCCCGCAACCCCATCCCATTCCGGAGATGGTCACCATCCTGATCCTTCAATCCCTTGCCAGCTCATATGAGCCCATAGCATCCCGCCATGCCTGCCATCCTTTGCCCACAACACGCTGTCTGTTGTGAAACCGCCACCCAATCCGTGGATGCATCCCTTGAACCTACTGTATCAACTCCATAAAGCGGCTCAATCTACTCAAAATTTTCTCAATATGCCTAAAAACATCAAATAGACAGTAAGATGCTGATAAATAATGAATATTTAATATTAAATGTAATTTTATGAGCTCTGACCTGCCTCGCGAATGGAAGATCTCTTACAGAATGGAGGGATTAAACCGAGAATTATCTAAAAACTACAAAAACAATGGGGAGCCGAAGCTCCCCATGACAAACAAATCCAACCGTATCGACTATATCAGTGCAACCCTGCCACATATTTGGACAGAACATCGATATCCTGATCAGTCAGTTTCTTGGCAACATCACGCATCATGCCATTCGGATCATTGTCACGCGTCGCTGCACGGAAGCTGGTTAACTGAGCCTTGATATACGCAGGATGCTGGCCAGAAAGGCTTGGATACTTAGCCTGTTCGACCCCGGAACCTCGCGGCCCATGACACGCCGTGCAGGCTGGCAAACCACGACTCATATCGCCACCCATATACAGCGCCTTACCAGCAGCGATCACATCGTCAGGCACCGAGACAGGAGTCACCTTCTGGCTAGAAAAGTGCGCTGCCAGGTCATCCATGTCCTGTTCCGACAAAGGTAACGCCATCGGCCCCATCACTGGCGCAACCCGGCCAATTTGGCCAGAAGCGGCAGCCTTGAGTTCCACCAACTGCTTTTTGATATATGATGCGTGCTGACCAGCAATTTTGGGGTACATATCAATCAGGCTGTTTCCGTCCGGTCCATGACACGCCGCACAAACGGCAGCCTTGGTTTGTCCCGCAGCGGCATCGCCCTTAGCTTGTGCCATCCCCGTTACGCCAACCATCAGAGCAAGAGTAATGACTAGGTTCTTCATGGCGTTCCAACTTTTCGTTATTAGGCTTCCAGATCCCATGCCGCTGAAGGCATGTTAAAATAAACGCGTTTAAGCGACGCTATTTTACACCATTTTACAAAAAAGTAACTCTATAACCCTCTATCTCCATGGGGAATTTACGTTGGATACACAAACTCTGAATTTCAATAAGGTGCATTTTGTGACCAGCGCACCCGACATCCGTCACCTGCCAAATGATGGGGGTGTCGAGATCGCGTTCGCCGGCCGTTCCAACGCCGGTAAGTCATCTGCATTGAACACCTTAACTAAACACAAGAACCTGGCTCGCACCAGTAAAACACCCGGTCGCACCCAGCTGATCAACCTGTTTGAGCTGGAGCCAGGCAAACGTCTGGTCGACCTGCCGGGTTATGGTTATGCGCAAGTGCCGCTGGAAATGAAACTCAAGTGGCAAAAGTCACTGGCAGAGTACCTGCAGCGCCGTGAATCATTGAAAGGTCTGGTGATCCTGATGGATATTCGCCATCCGCTCAAAGATACCGATATGAACATGCTGGAGTGGAGTTCGCACCGCCAGTTGCCAGTCATGCTGCTGCTGACCAAAGCCGATAAACTGAGCCCTGGCCCGCGCAACAATCAGGTCATCAAGGTACGCCAGGCCGTAGCCAATCTGGGTTCTCAGATCCAGGTAGAAGCATTCTCCTCCCTCACCAATATCGGTGTGGAGAAGCTGGCACAAACCCTGACCGAATGGTACGTCAGTGGTGACGATACCGATCTGCTGGGCGCTGACGAACAGCAACCTGTCGAGGAGTAATCCACTCCTCGCTTTCCTTGCAATTGGCGGAGCACTCCTCCGCTGATTGAAAGGGTTTCAGATTTCTGCTTTCATCTCCATTGCCACCCACTTCCGATTACCAAAACCCACCCATCAATAAATTATTGGTTACAGTTCATGTAGATAGCCAATTAATTCTCCATGAGAATTAACTTTTCATGGCTCTGATAGCGTTTTCATTTTTGTCTTTCCAAGATCTGAAAAAATCACAAAAATCGACAGGAATGAAATTTAATTACGAAAACTGGCAGGAGGGGATAAAAATGAGGCCGGACGACAGTTCTGCCATCCAGCCTGAAAACAATAAGTTCAAAAAATTGGGAAGAAGCTGAATCTTGAGCACCAGACGACAGGTGTACCTCAAGAAACCCCCTCATTCTATCAAATGCATCGCCAAATTAAAGCATTTACTCTAAATCGCACACATAAAAAAACACCCCGACGAGAATCTCATCGGGGCCGCTATTCAGCCACATTCAATTACGTGAAATAAAAGGTCTGAAAGATAGAACATCTTACCTCTGTACCCTACGCAGACAACTGTACAGCAAAGCAGCAGAAAGTGAAAGTAATTTATGTAATTTAGTTTCACGATCAATGACTAAAGAAAAAATCTTTTATTTTCATAAAGATAAAAAAATCCCCAGTACAAGTACCGGGGAGTTATAAAGGTGACTAGCTAGCACTTCCTCAACTATCTAGTTAGTCAGCAGCATTTCCAAGTAGTTCCGCTACAAAACAAAAAAACTTTAAAAAATCAGAGATAGATAGCACCATCCTCGGCAAACGCTTGTTCTTCAATGAGTTTTTCAGCCAACTCTTCAATATCAAAACGTACGCTTTCGAAGGCTCTGACGATGTCATCCTCCCTCGTCAGCACCAGGCCGGTCATTCTCTCCAGTCGCCGTTGGCTGATGTAACAATCTATCAGCGCCCCCATTTGCTGGGCGGGAAAGCGAACCCGCTGTTCACCAGCCTGCCACTCCATCAGATCGGGAAACAGAATACCCTGATTCATATCACCCCCAAGTTACGCTTCAACTCTCTCAATACCTGTTTAGTCCCGGGACGAATTCCGCGCCACACGGTAAAGGCTTCAGCGGCCTGCTCCACCAGCATGCCGAGCCCATCCATGGTTTGACGGGCCCCCTGCTGCTTGGCCCAACCGATAAACGCCGTATCCGAGGCACCATACATCATGTCGTAGATGGCAATATCGGCGTGGATCAGGGCAGGCGCCAACGGCGGCAGCTCCCCTTGCAGGCTGGCAGAGGTGGAGTTGATGATGAGATCAAACCGCCCTGCCAGCTGCTCATAGGTCTGTGCGGTCACTGGCCCCAGATCGTGGAATTCGACAGCCAACTGCTGCGCTTTTGCATGTGTGCGATTGGCGATCACCAGCTCGCTCGGCAGTTCGGCCAGCAGCGGCGCCAATGCGCCACGAGCCGCCCCGCCTGCGCCCAGCAGCAAGATCCGGCTATCCGCCAGCGTCACACCGTGGGACTTGAGGTCGGCAACCAACCCGGCGCCATCGGTGTTGTCTCCCAGCAGCACGCCATCATCGGTCAGCTTGATGGTATTGACCGCGCCCGCCCGCTTGGCCCTCGGGCTCAATTGATCGACCAGGGTAAATGCCTGCTCCTTGAAGGGGACGGTGACATTGCACCCCTTACCCCCTTGGGCAAAAAAGGCTCGCAGGGTCTGGGCAAACGCGTCGACAGCGGGCTCAGCCAACCCATACTCCAGCTCTTGCTGGGTTTGTCTGGCAAACAGGGTGTGAATGAAGGGGGACTTGCTGTGGCGCACCGGGTGGCCAAAAACCAGATAACGATCCATCAAAGAGTTCCATCAGAGGGCAATATTCCGATTTAACGGGTTTTCGCACTCAGGAACAAGCCGAATATCGGCCAGCAAAAAGGGGCCATCATGGCCCCTCTGGTCACAGCCACTCTCGCGGCGTGAGGTAATCAGTATAGAGCAATGCTTCTGGGCTGCCCGCTTCCGGCTGCCAGTCATACTCCCAGCGGGCCAATGGTGGCATCGACATCAGGATCGACTCGGTACGTCCGCCGCTCTGCAACCCGAACAGGGTGCCCCGGTCATACACCAGATTGAACTCCACATAACGCCCGCGACGATAGAGCTGGAACTCCCGCTCTCGCTCGCCATAGAGCTGCGCCTTGCGTCGCTCGATGATCGGCAGGTAGGCATCGAGATAACCCCGACCTACCGCCTGCATAAAGGCGAAGCAGTCAGCAAAAGGCCAGCGATTCAGATCGTCGAAGAAGAGGCCGCCCACCCCCCGTGTCTCATTGCGGTGTTTGAGGAAGAAATAGCGATCACACCAGGATTTGAACTCGGGGTAGATCTCATCACCAAAGGGCTGGCAGAGATCACGGGAGACCTGATGCCAGTGCTGCACATCCTCGGCAAACGGGTAGAAGGGCGTCAAATCGAAGCCACCGCCAAACCACCAGATCGGCTCTTCGCCTTCCTTCTCGGCGATGAAGAAACGGACGTTGGCATGGCTGGTCGGCACATAGGGGTTGTGCGGATGGATCACCAGCGACACGCCCATGGCCTCAAACTTGCGACCGGCCAGTTCGGGCCGATGGGCCGTCGCAGAGGCAGGCATGGCATCGCCATAGACATGAGAGAAGTTGACCCCGCCCTGCTCGATCACTGCGCCGTGGCGCAACACGCGGGTGCGACCGCCGCCACCGCCTTCACGGCTCCAGGCATCTTCCACAAAGTGTCCACTACCGTCGGCCTGCTCCAGACCACGACAGATCTCGTCCTGCAACTGCAACAGGAAGGCCTTGACCTGGGCCACATCCGGTTTGCTCATCTTGTCTCCAGTCAGGCAGGGTCGTGAACGCCCTGTCCATTTTTATAGTTAAATCAATCTGGAGAGCTCACCGCTCAGCGGATTGATGGCAAATCATAGCGTATCCGCCCGCTCAGGAGGGGCGAATAATGGTGCCGGTACGGGCGTCCTTGATCTCGGATGGGTTGGCTTGACCACCCACTTCACCGGGCAGGATATAGGCCAGCTTGCTTGCCAGCCGCTCACCGATATCGGCCACCCGACGGGCAGGCTCCTCACCGGTCAGGTTGGCGCTGGTAGAGACCAGCGGCTTGCCAAAGGTGCGGCACAAAGCCTGCACCTGAGGATGGGCCGTCACGCGTACCGCCAGGGTCTCGAACTGCCCGGTCAGCCAGACTGGCGTCGTCGCGCGGGCAGGCATGATCCAGGTAAAGGGGCCGGGCCAGCTGTCTTCAACCCGAGCCAGTTGCTCACCACTAAGCTGACTCAGATCGATGTAATCCTGCAATTGCGCCATGTCGGCAGCAATCAGGATCAACCCCTTCTCCACCGGGCGCTGCTTGATGGCCAGCAGTCGCTGTACCGCAACTTCAGAGTCGGGATCACAACCCAGACCAAACACGGCCTCGGTCGCATAAGCAATCACCCCTTCCTGCTGGAGGGCAGCAACCGCTTGTTCAAATTCATTTGGCATAGGGAAATGCGGCAGCCACGCTGCCGCCTCGTCACGTGGAAGCAAGTTGAACCCGTATGGCGGCGATCATGGCGAAGCGACGTTTTTGCTGTAGCACAGGAAAAATACGACACTTCCGGATCGACACCCGTTCACTTACTTGAGTTGAGCCTGCAGGGCGGCATCCTTGGCCATCACCTCTTCGGCATTCTTCTGGCGTTCGGCCCGAACCTTGGCCGCCAGTTCATCATCGGCTACTGCCAGCATCTGGGCTGCCAGATAACCTGCATTCTTGGCACCAGCTTTGCCGATCGCCACGGTCGCCACCGGTACGCCACCCGGCATCTGCACGGTAGAGAGCAGTGCATCCAGCCCCTTGAGCGGGCCACCATCAATAGGCACCCCGATCACGGGACGAGTCGTGATGCCAGCTACGGCACCCGCTAGATGCGCCGCCAGACCGGCAGCACAGATAAAGACCTTGCAGCCACGGGCCTCGGCATCGGTCACATACTGATGGGTCGCAGCCGGCGTGCGGTGCGCGGAGGTGACTTTGACTTCCACAGCGATATCGAATGACTTGAGCACCTCAAGGGTGGTTTGCATCACGGGGAAATCAGAATCAGAGCCCATCAATACGGCAACAAAGGGTTTATTCATGGTGGGAATTTCCTTACTCCAAGTGGGGGGTTGAAGTTCGCCGAAAACGTTTCAATCGGGTTGCGGCGGCGGGATTATACCTGCTCACTTTGGTGGCCGCATTTCTTTTGCGGACAGACCCAACGCAGAGTTCCCCTCACTTTTTTCTCGACCATGATGCCCCAGCCACACTCGGGACAAGGCATGGGGATCGGCTTGTCGTTCACCACATATTTGCAATGGGGATAGCCATCACAGGAGTAAAACTGCTTGCCGTAGCGGGAGGTCCGGCTCACCAGATGACCCTTGCCGCACTCTGGGCAGAGGATCTGGGTATCGTCGCGCTCCTGCAGGGATTCGATGTGCTGGCAGGCCGGATACTGGGTACAGCCGACAAACAGACCGTAACGCCCCTTCTTGATCGCCAGCGGTTGTCCGCAATTGGGACAGGCAGAGCCTTCGAGCACCTTTTCGATGTCGCGACCGGATGGTGTCAGGGAGCGGATGTAATCACAGGCAGGATAGGCAGAACAGCCGAGAAAGGGGCCATGTTTGCCCTGGCGGATCACCAGCTCGGCCCCGCACTGCGGGCACGGCTCGCGCTCGAAGGCATGTTCGTGGGCTGAAAAGAGGTGATGATCGATTTTTGACATGGGCCGCGCCTTGAAATCCAGATGGTCTGAATTCTACCAGCGCGGCACCGGACTGTCAGTGAATGACGCCGTCTGACTCATCAAACACCAGCTCTTCCATCTGCTGGTAGGCATTTTCACTGCCCGGTACGTTAAACAGCACCATCATGACGACCCACTTCAGGTCATCCAGCTCGATATCCGGCTTGTCCAGCTCGAGCAGGCGCTCGATACAGATCTCGCGGGTTTCGGCGTTCAGCACCTGGGCCTGTTCCAGAAAGAGCAGGAAGCCGCGGCACTCGGTGCTGAGACGAGCCAGCTCTTGTGGGGCATAGATACGCATCGAGCCTTGCGCGCTGGCGGAGACATAGATCTCCCGCTCGCTATCGTGCAGATTGGCCAGCCGCTCCAGCCAGTCGAGTGCCTTGTCGATTTCGGCTTTATCGAAACCGGCCCGGCTCAACTCGTCGGTGAGCTCATCCTGCTCGACCATCACATCTGCATCGCTGTGGATGTAGGTCTCGAAAAGGTACATCAATACATCAAACATGATTCGCCCTCCTCGCTCTGACGTATCCACCGGCTACCGCCATCACTGCACCGGCCAGCTCCAGCTCTACCAACCTGCCCAATACCACTTCGACAGGAAGCTGGGTCCGCTCGGCAACGGTATCCACGCTCGTGGTCTCATAATCTACGTTATCCAACAAATCGGCATAAGGCAATTCGCTATTATGCGGTTGCTCAGATGGTGTGACCGACGGATGTGGCCGTGCGACCCACTCTGGCAGCTCTTCCACTATATCGGCCGCACTCAGCACAAGTTTGGCCCCCTGCTGAATTAATCTGTTGCACCCTATCGCCTGGGCATTTTGCGGGGCGCCAGGAACCGCGAACACTTCACGCCCCTGCTCCAGCGCATAGCGGGCGGTGATCAGCGAACCGCTCTGCTCGGTCGCCTCCACCACCAGAGTTCCCAGCGACAGACCACTGATAATACGGTTGCGACGAGGAAAATGTTCAGCCAGTGGCCCTTTATCCGGCGCCAACTCGGAGATGAGTAAACCACCCTTTTCCAGAATCTGGCCTGCCAGCCCCTGATGGCGCTTGGGATAGAGGCTGTCGAGACCTGATCCCAATACAGCAAGAGTTATGCCGCCACAAGCCAGAGCCTGCTGATGGCAGATACCATCGATACCAAGCGCTAGCCCAGAGGTAATGGCCAGTCCACATTCAACCAACTCACCACAGAGGCGGGACGCATTGTCTTTGCCTGCGTAGGTGGGATGGCGCGTCCCCACCATCGCCAGCTGGGGTAGCGACAGCGCTGCAAGATCGCCTCGGCAATAAAGCAGCAAGGGCGCGGCGGGGATTTCCCGCAACAAGGGGGGGTAAACAGGGTGATCTTGCGGAATAAGGACGTTGTCAGGCAAAGCGGCCCAAGACAGGCTCTGCTCAACAGTTGGCGAGGGCCAGCGCAGCTGCTTGATCTGCTCTGACGACAACCCCATGGCATGCAGTTGTGTTTCATCGCACAAAAACAACGCAGCAATCTCACCGCCAACCCGAGCCAACAGACGGGCTGCGGTCACCGGACCGATACCGGTGACCGCATCGAGAGTTAGCCAGAGCGCCAGACGCGCGTCGGGGTAGCTCACGTCAGAAGTGGGTGACCTGATAACCCGAACTCACCATATCCTTGCTCTGCATGATGAGACCATAACTCAGTTTGTCATACACCTTGAACAACATGACGCGGGCAATCGCTTCGGAAGGCAGCGGAGGCTTGTTATTGCTGCTGTAAAACACCTTGTTATAAACCGACGAGAGCTCCTTGTACTGCACGGAACCATTCTTGGTCACCAGCGCTGCGCCGGGCCGCCGCACATCCAGCACATCCCCCGCAGAGAGTTGATCCCGGGCTCCCTTGTTAATCAACACCACATCAAACTTGCCACCACCACGCGCCTTGCTCGGCAAATCGATGATATAGCCGGGTGTAATCGCGGGAGCAGCCTTGGGCATGAATACGGCAGGCATGCTCTCCTGGTCTGGCAATGCCATCACCTTGTCACCCTGCAAGACTTCACGCTGGTTGTGAGTCAAAGTGACTTCGGTGCGATCATCATCGAGGCGGGCAACCGCACGCACAATGCCAGCCAATACGGCTTCTTGGCCAAGCATCTCACCGGTATCACGATCCTTGTAGATTGCACCGGGGTGGTAAACGCCGTACATCTGACCGGGTGTCAATGCCCCCTGTACATAGAGGGTATCCCCCTCCAGCATGCCGATATGTTTCTCGTCGGAGCCCAACAGGTAGGGCAGGGTTTTCTGCTGCTGGCTATCGGCCAGAATATGGTCAGTTTGCAAAAAGGGGCCGATCTCGCTGATAGGCAGCGTCGGGATAGGATTGGCTTTGTTCTCGTAACGGGTTTTCGGGCTTAGGCGAATAACCTGCTTGCCCCCCTGCATCGCCTTGCCAAGGCGGGGTTCGCCATTGACCCAGCTCAGTTGCAGCACGTCGCCCGGGTAGATCCAGTGCGGGTTGGCAATCTGCGGATTGATATTCCAGAGGCGGGGCCAGAGCCAGGGTTCAGCCAGATACTTGCCCGAGATATCCCACAGCGTGTCGCCTTTTTGCACCACATAGCTCTCGGGATAACCCGTTTTCAGCTTCAGCTGATCGGCAAGCGCTGCCTGGCTCACGGTTGCCAGCAGGCAGGCGAGGATGGTTTGCTTCAGATACATAACACTCCCTGTTACTTCTGCGCGCAAAGTGTTGCTGTTTTTTATCGGCGTAAATGACTAGAATTACGCCAATATTGACTGCATTTATACGAAACTAAAGAAAAAACTATGGCCATTCTAGATGTATTGCGTTTTCCCGATGAACGCCTGCGTACCATCGCAGCCCCTGTCGAGACCTTTACACCCGAGTTACAACAAATTGTAGATGATATGTTCGAAACCATGTACGCGGAGGAAGGCATTGGCCTGGCCGCGACTCAGGTCGACATTCATCAGCGCATCATAGTGATCGATGTCTCTGAAAACCGTGAAGATCCTCTGGTATTGATTAACCCGGAAATCCTCGAGCAAAGTGGTAGCACCGGCATCGAAGAGGGTTGCCTCTCCGTTCCCGAGCACCGCGCACTGGTGCCGCGAGCCGAACAGCTCAAGGTTCGGGCGCTGGATCGTAATGGCAAGCCATTCGAGTTGGAAGCGGATGATCTGCTCGCTATCTGCATCCAGCATGAGATGGATCATCTGGTGGGCAAGCTGTTTGTGGATTACTTGTCTCCGCTCAAGCGCCAGCGTATTCGCCAGAAGCTGGAGAAAATGGCCCGTGAAGATCGCAAAGCCCTCTGAGGATCTGCCCCATTGAATAAGCTGAAACTGATTTTTGCCGGTACTCCCGACTTCGCCGCCCGTCACCTGGCGGCGTTGTTGTCTTCCGACCACGAGGTCGTCGCCGTTTATACCCAGCCGGACAAGCCCGCCGGTCGCGGCCAGAAGCTCACCGCCAGCCCTGTCAAAGAGCTGGCGCTGGCCCATAATCTGCCGGTCTATCAACCGGCTAGCCTGCGCAAAGAAGAGGCGCAAGCAGAACTGGCCGCCCTTGGCGCCGACCTGATGGTGGTGGTCGCCTATGGCCTGATCCTGCCCAAGGTGGTGCTCGATACCCCGCGTCTGGGTTGTATCAATGTTCATGGTTCCCTGCTGCCGCGCTGGCGCGGTGCCGCGCCGATCCAGCGATCCATCTGGGCGGGCGATGCCGAGACTGGCGTCACCATCATGCAGATGGATGTGGGGCTGGATACCGGCGCCATGATCCGCAAGGTGAGCTGCCCCATCGCCACCGACGAAACCTCAGCCAGCCTCTATGACAAGTTGGCCGAGCTGGGCCCGCAGGCACTGGTCGACACCATCAATGCCATGGCCGCCGGTGAAACCGCTGCCGAGGCGCAAGATGATGCGCTGGCCAACTACGCCGAGAAGCTCTCCAAGGAAGAGGCCCGCATCGACTGGTCGATGGAGGCCGTTGCTATCGAACGCTGTATCCGCTCGTTCAACCCCTGGCCCATCAGCTGGTTTGAAGTGGCAGGCCAGACGATCAAGGTGTGGCAAGCCGCAGTGGTGGACAGTGACCACGGCCAACCCGCCGGCACCCTGCTCAAGGCCGACAAGCAGGGGATCGATATCGCCACCGGCAAAGGGGTACTGCGCCTGCTGACCCTGCAACCGCCGGGCAAAAAGGCGATGTCCGTTTCGGATCTGCTCAACTCTCGCCGCGACTGGTTTGAACCCGGCACGCAATTGAATTGAACTGGATTGAATTGACACAAGCGGGGCCCAGGCCCCGACTTGCGCATCTAAGGTAACTCTATGAAAACACGTGCACAGGCCGCTCTCGTTATTCAACAGGTGCTGGATCAGGGTCAATCCCTCTCCGCTGTTCTGCCTGCTGCCCAGGAGAAGGTTGCGCCACGCGATCGCGCTCTCCTGCAAGAACTCTGCTACGGCACCCTGCGCTGGCTGCCCCGCCTCGATGCGGCAGTCAACGAGATGATGGACAAGCCGCTCAAGAACAAGAGCCGCATCTTCCACTACCTGATTCTGGTCGGTCTCTATCAGCTCATCTACACCCGCATTCCGGCTCACGCCGCGGTGGCCGAGACCGTCAACGCCGTCAAACTGCTCAAGGGTACCTCCCTGCGTGGCCTCATCAACGGCGTACTGCGCAACTTCCAGCGCAGCGCCGAAGTCATTCTGCTGCGCATTGACCGCGTTCCCAGCATTCGCCTCGGTCACCCCGAGTGGCTCACCAAGCGCCTGCGTCAGGCCTATCCGGATGAGTGGGAATTCATCATGGAGGCGAACAACCAGCGCCCCCCCATGTGGATCCGCAACAACAGCCAGCGCCAGAGCCGCGATGCCATGCTGGCTCGCATGGCCGAAGTCGGCATCAATGCGGTGGCTGGTGAAGAAGGCGAAGATTGCATCCTGCTGGAGCGTCCTTGCGATGTGACCAAGTTGCCCGGCTTCGAGGTCGGTGACTGCTCGGTACAGGATGGCGCAGCACAACAGGCTGCCGCCCTGCTCGACCCGCAACCGGGCGAGTGGGTGCTGGATGCCTGCGCAGCCCCCGGCGGCAAGACCGCTCACCTGCTGGAGCGTCAGCCCAAGCTGGCTGGCGTGGTCGCCGTCGATGCCGACGAGAACCGCCTCAAGCGAGTGCAGGAGAACCTGAACCGCATCGGCCTGACCGCCAAGGTTATCCACGGTGATGCCGCGGCACCGGAACAGTGGTGGCCAGAGGGTCAGTTCGACCGCATCCTGCTGGATGCCCCCTGCTCCGCCACTGGCGTGATCCGCCGCCATCCCGACATCAAGTGGCTGCGCCGTGATCAGGACATTCGCGAGCTGGCCGAACTGCAGCGCCGCATTCTCAATGCCCTCTGGGGCAAGCTGAAGAGCGGCGGCACCCTGCTTTACGCCACCTGCTCCGTCCTGCCGGAAGAGAACCGCGAACAGATCCGCGCCTTCCTTGCCGCGACCAAAAATGCCAAATTGGTACCATTGCACGAACAGGACACGCCGGACTGCCCGGGTCGCCAGTTCCTGCCGGGTGAAGCCGAGATGGATGGCTTCTACTACGCCAAGCTGGTCAAGCTGTGACTCTGACAAGCTTCTCCCGGGGCAATCGCCATGCTGGCGGCATGCCCCTTTACTGCCTCAACGTGAGTAGACGTTCCCTATGAAAATCATCATTTTGGGAGCCGGCCAGGTCGGCGGCACTCTGGCCGAGAACCTGGCCGGAGAGAACAACGACATCACCATCGTCGACACCGACAGCGAGCGCTTGCGCGAACTGCAGGACAAGTTTGACCTGCGGGTGGTCAACGGCCATGGCGCTCACCCCAAGGTACTGCGCGAAGCGGGGGCGCAGGATGCCGACATGCTGGTTGCCGTCACCAACAGTGACGAGACCAATATGATCGCCTGTCAGGTGGCCTACTCCCTGTTCAACACTCCGAACAAGGTGGCGCGGATCCGCTCGCCAGCCTATCTGACCGAGCGGGATCGTCTGTTCCTGCCGGAATCGGTGCCGGTGGATCACCTGATCGCACCGGAGCAGCTGGTGACCGACTATGTGCGTCGCTTGATCGAGTATCCGGGTGCCCTGCAAGTGGTTGATTTCGCAGGTGGCCGCGTCGGGCTGGTGGCGGTCAAGGCCTACTACGGCGGCCCGCTGGTCGGCAATGCGCTCTCCACCCTGCGCGAGCACATGCCCAATATCGAAACCCGGGTGGCAGCCATCTTCCGCCAGGGTCGCCCGATCCGCCCGCAAGGGACCACCATCATCGAAGCGGATGACGAAGTCTTCTTCGTAGCGGCGGCAGGTCATATCCGCGCCGTGATGTCGGAGCTGCAGCGCCTCGAGAGCCCCTACCGCCGCATCATGATCGTCGGTGGCGGCAATATCGGCGCCGGCCTCGCCCGCCAGCTGGAGAAGCGCTACAGCGTCAAGCTGATCGAGCGCAACCAGAAGCGGGCGGAGCAGCTCTCCGAACTGCTGGAAAACACCATCGTCTTCTGCGGCGATGCGGCGGATCAGGAGCTGCTGGCCGAGGAGCACATCGACCAGATCGACGTCTTTATCGCCGTGACCAACGAGGATGAGGCCAACATCATGTCGGCCCTGCTCGCCAAGAAGATGGGCGCCAAGAAGACTCTGGTGCTGATCCAGCGCGGTGCCTATGTGGATCTGGTGCAGGGTGGTTCCATCGATATCGCCATCTCGCCGCAGCAGGCCACCATCTCGGCCCTGCTGACCCACGTGCGCCGGGCCGACATCGCCAACGTCTACAGCCTGCGCCGCGGCGCTGCAGAGGCGATCGAGGCGATCGCTCACGGCGACGAGAACACCTCCAAGGTGGTCGGCAAGACGGTGGGTGAGCTCAAGCTGCCACCCGGTACCACCATTGGTGCTGTTGTCCGTGGTGATGAGGTACTGATCGCTCACGATCGCACCAAGATCCAGCAGGATGACCACGTAGTCATGTTCCTGGTGGACAAGAAGTACATCCCGGAAGTGGAGCGGCTGTTCCAGCCCAGCCCCTTCTTCCTGTAACGTCTTCATGCGCACAGGCTGTCAAACCAGACCCGGTTCAACTCCCCAAAGGGGACGGTCCGGGTCTTTTTTTAATCAACGACCAGGTTATCGGACATGATCAAGCTGCGTCCCATTATCTTCACCCTCGGGCTGGTGCTCTCCAAGCTGGCACTCTTCATGTGGTTGCCAACCCTGCTGGCCCTGCTGACCGGCTCAGAAGGGTTCGTCGAGTTTCTCAAGTCGGTGCTGATCACTCACGGTGCGGCCCTGCTCTGCCTCCACTACGGACGCAAGGCGGAGTTCCATCTGGGGGTACGGGAGATGTTCCTGCTCACCACCTCGGTCTGGGTGGTGGCCTGTATCTTCGGCGCCCTGCCCTTTGTCTTCATCACCCACATCAACTTCACCGACGCCTATTTCGAGACCATGTCCGGGGTGACCACCACGGGCTCTACCGTACTCTCCGGCCTCGACAACATGGCCCACAGCATCCTGTTGTGGCGCTCCATCCTGCAGTGGCTGGGCGGGGTTGGCTTTATCGTGATGGCGGTGGCGGTGCTGCCCTACCTCAACGTCGGCGGCATGAAGCTGTTCCAGACCGAGAGCTCTGACTGGTCAGATAAAAGTGCACCGCGGGCCAAGACGGTGGCCAACAACATAGTGCTGGTCTATCTGGTGCTCTCCATGCTCTGCTTCATGGCCTACTGGGCCAGTGGCATGAACATGTTCGAGGCGATCAACCATTCGATGACCACCCTCAGTACCGGCGGCTACTCCACCTCCGATCAATCCATGTCCCACTTCTCCAACTCGGCGCACTGGATTGGCACCCTGTTCATGTTCCTCGGCGGCCTGCCCTTCCTGCTCTATGTGCAGAGCCTCAACCACCGGGACTACAGCCTGTTCAAGGATGCCCAGGTACGCGGTTTCTTCTGGCTGGTGGTGTGGGTCACCGCCATCATGACCTTCTACCTGTGGCAACGGGATGTGTTCGGCTTTTGGGATGCCCTGCGCATCAGCTGCTTCAATATCGTCTCGGTGCTCACTACCACAGGCTTCGGGCTGGGTGACTTCGGCACCTGGGGACCGCTCGCCAGCATCACCTTCATCGTGCTGCTGGCGCTTGGTGCCTGCTCCGGCTCTACCGCTGGCGGGCTCAAGATTTTCCGGGTACAGGTGGCCTTTGCTCTGTTCAGAAAGCAGATGCGCCAACTGATGCACCCCTCTGCCGTCTTCCCCCAGAAGTACAACGGCCGCACGGTCAATGACGCCATCATCCGCTCGATGATCTCCTTCGTGCTGGCCTACTTCGCTATCATTCTGGTGATCGCGGCACTGCTGGCCGCCATCGGGCTCGACCCTCTCACTTCCATCTCCAGCTCCATCACCGCGGTTGCCAACGTCGGTCCGGGCATGGGGCCGGTGGTGGGCCCCAGCACCAACTTCGCCAGCCTGCCCGACTCGGCCAAGTGGCTGTTGTCATTTGGCATGCTGCTGGGACGGCTGGAGATCCTGACCGTCGCCGTGCTGTTCTTCCCCTCGTTCTGGCGCCAGTAACGCGCAAGTAGCGACGCCCTCCACCGGTTGATAACAACCGGTGGAGGGCGTCGCTCTTTATATCCCCGGATCGGGCACAGCACTGTAACGGCTTGGCATGAGCCGCAGAGTGCGTCAGGCAGCCCAATTCGCTCACATAAGTTAAAGTTGGGCCATTAAGGCAAAATCCATAAATTAAATTTATAGCGATGGATTTGGCTTACCCATAAGACCCCGCCCCTGCCAGCAGGCCCGGTAAGACCATCTTCCGAACTGCAGAGCACTGCCTTCTGACCTCCTGGCGTCTGGCCATAGCAAGCCAGATACAGCACCAAAACGAACGCCCATTGATAGCCTGTCACGCTCAGCAGCAGCGTTTATCCGCAAAGCAAGGTGCAACCGATCCGCCCTGCCCGGCGCAAATAAAAAAGGCCCAAACCGGAGGTTTGGGCCTTTCTATCAGCGAATCGTCAGCAACCGGGAGGGTTGCCGAGACTCAGCTCATGGGATTAACCACGACCAGAGCGCTTACGATCCATCTCGGTCAGCAATTTCTTGCGGATACGGATGTTCTTCGGAGTGACTTCTACCAGTTCGTCGTTGTCGATGAACTCGAGAGCCTGTTCCAGAGTCATGCGGATCGGCGGAGTCAGCACTTGAGCTTCGTCGGTACCGGAGGCACGCATGTTGGTCAGCTGTTTGCCCTTCAGGCAGTTAACAGTCAGGTCGTTGGAACGGGAGTGAATACCGATCACCTGGCCTTCGTACACTTCGGTCGCGTGACCGATGAACAGACGACCGCGGTCTTGCAGACCGAACAGGGCGTAGGTCAGGGCCTTACCGGTTGCGTTGGAGATCAGCACGCCGTTCTGACGCTCGCCGATGCTGCCACCCTTGTGCGGACCGTAATGGTCGAAGGTGTGGTAGAGCAGACCGGTACCGGAGGTCATGGTCATGAACTCGGTCTGGAAGCCGATCAGGCCACGGCTCGGGATCATGAAGTCAAGACGGACACGACCCTTGCCATCCGGCGTCATGTTGGTCATTTCGCCTTTACGCAGACCCAGTTGCTCCATCACGGAACCCTGGTGCGCTTCTTCAACGTCCACAGTCACGGTTTCGAACGGTTCTTGCAGAACGCCGTCAACGGTACGCAGGATTACTTCCGGACGGGATACAGCCAGTTCGTAACCTTCGCGACGCATGTTTTCGATCAGGATGGAGAGGTGCAGCTCACCACGACCGGATACACGGAACTTGTCCGGATCATCAGTCTCTTCCACGCGCAGGGCCACGTTGTGGACCAGCTCCTGATTCAGACGCTCCAGAATGTTACGGGAGGTCACGAACTTGCCTTCTTTACCGGCGAACGGTGAGGTGTTGACCTGGAAGGTCATGTTCACAGTCGGCTCGTCAACGGAGAGCGGCGGCAGGGCTTCAACAGCACCGTTGTCACAGATGGTGTCGGAGATTTTCAGCTCGCCCAGACCGGTGATAGCGATGATGTCACCCGCTTGCGCGTCGGCAACTTCAGTACGGGACAGACCCAGGTAACCCAGCACTTGGCCAACTTTACCATTACGGGTTTTGCCATCAGCACCAACGATGGTGACCTGCTGGTTGGTCTTGACGCGACCACGAGTGATACGGCCGATACCGATAACACCTACGTAGGAGTTGTAGTCCAGCTGGGAGATCTGCATCTGGAAACCACCGTCGGCATCAGCCTTCGGCGCTTCAACGTTGTCAACGATAGCCTGGAACAGCGGCTCCATGTTCTCGGACTCGACGTCCTGATCCATAGAGGCCCAACCGTTCAGTGCAGAGGCGTAAACAACTTTGAAATCCAGCTGTTCGTCGGTGGCACCCAGGTTGTCAAACAGGTCGAATACCTGATCCATTACCCAGTCAGGACGAGCACCCGGACGGTCAACCTTGTTGATGACCACGATCGGCTTCAGACCCTGGGCGAATGCTTTCTGGGTCACAAAACGGGTTTGCGGCATCGGGCCGTCTACGGCGTCAACCAGCAGCAGCACGGAGTCAACCATGGACAGTACGCGCTCAACTTCACCACCGAAGTCGGCGTGACCCGGGGTATCAACGATGTTGATGCGGTAGTCATTCCAGCGGATCGCAGTGTTCTTGGCGAGAATGGTGATGCCACGTTCCCGTTCCAGATCATTGGAGTCCATGATCCGTTCCTGGCCTTCCGTGGAGCGGTCCAGGGTGCCGGACTGCTGCAGCAGCTTATCAACCAGAGTCGTTTTGCCGTGGTCAACGTGCGCAATAATCGCAATATTGCGTAAATTCTCTAACATTCTCGCCTCAATCACCGGGTAAAATTGGGCGCTAATTGTACTCTTGCCTTTGTGATCTGCCTAGCAGAATTGCAGTACATTCGCGCTTAACAACAGATCTGGATCATAGACCTCTCCGACAAACCCTGCTTAGATGGGCGGTGACCGTATTTCGCGCACCATTACAGTGCACCAAAACGATCCAGCATCGCACTAAATTGATGCAACGCGAGTCGAGATCGCCTGATTGTGGGGAGCCGCTTCAGCGGGATTGCCCTGAAATCAAGCTGTCACAAACTTGGCACGATACTGGCTTATGTGAATACGATGACGCATTCACCCAGAGAGTTTTAACACCGGAGGTTACTTAGCATGTCAGCCCAGAACGTTTTGGCCCTGATCCAGGAACACGAAGTCAAGTTTGTTGATCTGCGCTTTACCGACACCAAGGGTAAAGAGCAGCATGTATCCATCCCTGCTCACCAGGTTGATGAAGATTTCTTCGAAGACGGCAAGATGTTCGATGGTTCCTCCATCGGCGGCTGGAAAGGCATCAACGAATCCGACATGGTACTGATGCCGGACGCAGCCTCCGCCAAGCTGGACCCGTTCACCGAAGAGACCACTCTGAACATCGTTTGTGACGTGCTGGAACCTGCCACCATGCAGGGTTACGACCGCGATCCGCGCTCCATCGCCAAGCGTGCAGAAGATTTCCTGAAGTCCAGCGGCATCGCTGACACCGTGCTGTTCGGGCCGGAGCCGGAATTCTTCATGTTCGACAACATCACTTTCTCCAACACCATGGGCCACAGCTTCGTGAAAATCGAATCTGAAGAAGCCGCATGGAACTCCGGCACTGCCTATGAGCATGGCAACAAGGGTCACCGTCCGTTCGTGAAAGGCGGTTACTTCCCGGTTGCGCCGGTTGACTCCTCCCAGGACATCCGTGCCGCCATGTGTCTGGTGCTGGAAGAGATGGGCCAGGTTGTTGAAGCTCACCACCACGAAGTGGCCACTGCCGGTCAGAACGAGATCGCTACCCGCTTCAATACCCTGACCCTGAAGGCTGACGAAGTACAAGTGCTGAAGTACGTGATCCACAACGTGGCCCACGCCTACAACAAGACCGTCACCTTCATGCCGAAACCCATGTTTGGTGACAACGGCTCCGGCATGCACTGCCACCAGTCTCTGGCCAAGAACGGCGTCAACCTGTTCGCTGGCGACCTGTATGGCGGCCTGTCCGAGATGGCTCTGCACTACATCGGCGGTATCATCAAGCACGCCAAGGCCATCAACGCCTTCGCCAACCCGACTACCAACTCCTACAAGCGTCTGGTTCCGGGTTATGAAGCACCGGTCATGCTGGCCTACTCTGCCCGCAACCGCTCTGCCTCCATCCGTATCCCGGTGGTACCAAGCCCGAAAGCTCGTCGTATCGAAGTACGTTTCCCGGATCCGGCAGCCAACCCGTACCTGGCCTTCGCTGCTCAGCTGATGGCCGGTCTGGACGGTATCATCAACAAGATCCATCCGGGCGATGCCATGGACAAGAACTTGTATGACCTGCCGCCGGAAGAAGCCGCAGAAGTGCCGACCGTAGCCGGTTCTCTGGACGAAGCCCTGGCCGCTCTGGATAGCGATCGCGAGTTCCTGACCCGTGGCGGCGTGTTCAGCGATGACTTCATCAACTCCTATCTGGAACTGAAACAGCAGGATGTTGACCGTGTGCGCATGACCCCGCACCCGCTGGAGTTTGAACTGTACTACTCCGTCTAAGTCGGAACAGACTGCCCGTTTAAATCCGGTCAGCTTGCTTAATCGTGACAAAACCCGCCATCTGGCGGGTTTTTTCTCTGATAGGATTAAGCAATATACCGTCAAGGAGAGATGGATGAACAACAAGCATGGCATAGGGGTGCTCACCCTCCTGTTGCTGACCTCATTCGGGGCAGATGCGGCCAAGGTCTACTCCTGGGTCGATGGCAATGGCGTCACCCACTACACGGATGCACCGCCACCAGGCACCAAAGCCAAGGTAGTCGACCTGCGAGTTGCCCCCCTTATCGGCGGCTCACCCAGCTCGGTACAGGTAGACAACTTCAACAGCCTGACCGGCGCCGATGCCAGCAAGAAGAAAGAAGCGGCCAAACTGGTGATCGAACTGCTCTCGCCAGAACAAGGCAGCACCCTGCGCGACAACACCGGCAACATCGTCTTTCAGGGCCAGATAAGTCCGAAGCCACCGACTCAGTATGATGTACGCCTGACTCTGGATGGCAAGGCTGCCCCCATCGTCAGCAACAGCCTCTCAATCCGGATCGAAAATGTCGATCGCGGCGCCCACGAAGCCCAGCTCGAACTGCTCACCAAAGACGGTACGATCCTTGCTAAATCCACTCCAGTCACCTTTTACCTGCATAGAGCGAGCGTGGATCCGGCTCCCAAACCCACCCCCAAAGCCGATCAGGGGTGATAAAGCGCACCGATGCGGGTAAACTCAATGCACCATATCGGTGCATTGCAGGTGCACAGCACCGTTTTAGGGAGAAACCTGTGCCAACCCGCTCGGACAACGCCAAAACACTGTTGGATAACTTGCTGACCGCCGTGATCCTGATGGATGAGCGGCTCTGCATCCAGTTCGTCAATCCCGCAGCCGAACAGCTGCTCTCCCTTAGTGAACGGCGGCTGATTGGCATCGAACTGCCCCATCTGCTGGAACATATCTCCCTCGACCTGCAACGGCTGAAACATTGCCTCATTTCAGGGCAGGGCTTTACCGACAGCGAAGTGACCCTGGTGGTAGAGGGAGAACCGCGGTTGGTGGAGCTGAGCGCCACCCCGATGGCCGACCACGAACAGCGTCTGCTGGTCGTGGAGCTGCGCAAGATCGACCAGCAGAAGAAGATCAGCCAGGAGCAGCAGCAACATGCCCAGCAGCTGGCAGCCAAGGAGCTGGTACGTGGGCTGGCCCACGAAATCAAGAATCCCCTCGGTGGCCTGCGCGGCGCAGCCCAGCTGCTGCAAAAGGAGCTGCCGGATCCGGCCCTGCGCGAATACACCGGCATCATCATCGAACAGGCTGACCGACTGCGGGTTCTGGTCGATCGACTGCTCGGCCCCCAACGCCCCGGCCGCCACCAGATGCACAATGTCCATTCGGTGCTGGAGCAGGTTCGCCGACTGGTGGAGCTGGAGCTGCCTTCCTCGGTCCGCATCGAGCGGGATTATGACCCCAGCATCCCCGAATTCGAAATGGAGCCGGATCAGCTGCAGCAGGCGTTTCTCAACATAGTGGGCAACGCCGCCGAAGCGCTTGGCAATCAGACTGGCCTTATCCGCATCAAGACCCGCACCGCATTCCAGATCACCATCCACGGCCAGCGCTACCGGCTGGCGGCGGAGATCAAGATCATCGACAACGGCCCCGGCATTCCCGATGCCATCCGCGACACCCTGTTCTATCCGATGATCACTGGCAAGGAGGGGGGCACCGGGCTTGGCCTCTCCATCGCCCAGAACCTGATCGACCAGCACAAGGGCAAGATCGACTGCATCAGCTGGCCGGGCCACACCGAATTCACCATTTTTCTACCGCTTCGCAAGTAAGGGAACCCCATGACCGCCAAAGTGTGGATCGTCGATGACGACAGCTCTATCCGCTGGGTGCTGGAGCGCACCCTCGGCAGCGAAGGCTTCAACTGCGAAAGCTTTGCCGATGGCGAAGCGCTGCTGCACGCTCTTGAGATGCGCTCGCCCGATGTGATCCTCTCCGATATCCGGATGCCCGGCATCGATGGCCTGAGCCTGCTGGAGCAGATCCACCGCCGTCAGGCCGATCTGCCCATCATCATCATGACCGCCCACTCGGACCTCGACAGCGCGGTCAACGCCTACCAGCGCGGCGCCTTCGAGTACCTGCCCAAGCCGTTCGACATCGATGAAGCGGTGACCCTGGTGCGCCGCGCCGAGAACCACCTCAAGGAGCAGCGCACCAAACGCAAGTCTCGCCAGCAAGAAGCCACCGCCACTCCCGAGATCATCGGCGAGGCCCCGGCGATGCAGGAGGTGTTCCGCGCCATCGGTCGCCTGTCGCGCTCCAGCATCTCGGTGCTGATCAACGGCCAGAGCGGTACCGGCAAGGAGCTGGTTGCCCATGCGCTGCACAAGCACAGCCCGCGCGCCCACAAGAACTTCATCGCCCTCAACATGGCGGCCATTCCGAAAGATCTCATCGAATCTGAGCTGTTCGGTCACGAGAAGGGAGCCTTTACCGGCGCCAACAACATCCGTCACGGCCGCTTCGAGCAGGCAGATGGCGGCACTCTGTTTCTCGACGAGATCGGCGATATGCCGCTGGATGTGCAGACCCGGCTGCTGCGGGTCTTGGCCGATGGCCAGTTCTACCGGGTCGGTGGCCACCAGCCGGTGCAGGTGGATGTGCGGATCATCGCCGCCACCCACCAGAATCTGGAGAAACGGGTCGCCGACGGCGAGTTTCGCGAGGATCTATTCCACCGCCTCAACGTCATCCGCATTCACATTCCTGCCCTCAGGGAGCGGCGCGAGGATATCCCCCAGCTGGCTCGCCACTTCCTGCTGCGTGCCGCCAAGGAGCTGAACGTCGAGGCCAAGAGCCTGCACCCTGACACCCAGGCCTATATCAGCCGCCTGCCCTGGCCGGGTAACGTGCGCCAGCTGGAGAACGTCTGCCGCTGGCTCACCGTGATGGCCTCCGGGCAGGAGGTGCTGGTGAGCGATCTGCCTCCCGAGCTGCTTACCCCCATCACCCACAACGCCGAGCCGGGTCAACCAGCGTTGCCCGGCTGCTGGCAGCAGCAGTTGCAGGAGTGGGTGGCCAGCAAGCTGGCGCTGGGAGAGACAGACATCCTGGCCGATGCCATGCCCCAGTTTGAGCGGATCATGCTGGAGACGGCGCTGGAACATACCCATGGCCACAAACAGGAGGCGGCCCGCCTGCTCGGTTGGGGTCGCAACACCCTGACCCGCAAGCTGAAAGAACTCGATATCTCATGAGTCCCAGGGAAAACGATTCCCATCACGCCTTGATAAATCACTGACCAATAAGACCCCGTTTACCTGTGAACGGGGTATCTTTTTTGAAAGCCCCGCCTAGAATGGCAGGCTTTCAAAACTGACTCGACGAGGGCGCCCCCATGATTGACAGATCTCTCCCCCTGACCGACCTGCACCGCCATCTGGACGGCAACATCCGCCCACAAACCATCCTCGAGCTGGGCCGCCAACACAATATCCAGCTGCCAGCCTTCGAGCTGGAGGCGCTGCGCCCCCACGTGCAGATCGTCGAGAACGAGCCGAGTCTGGTCGCCTTCCTGAAGAAGCTGGACTGGGGTGTAGCTGTGCTGGCCGATTACGACGCCTGCCGCCGGGTCGCTTACGAAAACGTGGAAGATCTGCTGCGTGCAGGTATCGACTATGCCGAGCTGCGCTTCAGCCCGGCCTACATGGCGATGGCCCACAAGCTGCACCCGCAGGGCGTGGTGGAAGCTATCATCGATGGCGTGACTGCGGGCAGCCGTGACTTCGGCATCAAGGCCAACCTGATCGGCATCATGAGCCGTACCTTCGGCACCGAGCAGTGCAATCAGGAGCTGGCCGCCTGTCTGGCCCACCGCGACAAGCTGGTCGCCATCGATCTGGCCGGTGACGAGCTGGGCTTCCCGGGCGAACTCTTTGTCGACCACTTCCGCAAGGTGCGCGATGCAGGCATGCGCGTCACCGTACACGCCGGTGAAGCCGCCGGCCCCGAAAGCATGTGGCAGGCCATTCGCGAGCTGGGTGCCGAACGTATTGGCCACGGCGTCAAGGCAATTGCTGATCCGGCCCTGATGGCTTATCTGGCCGAGCACCGCATCGGCATCGAATCCTGCCTCACCTCCAACGTCCAGACCACCACGGTAGCGAGCCTGACCGACCACCCGATCCGCCAGTTCCTGGCTGCCGGGGTACTGGCCTGCCTCAACACCGACGATCCTGCGGTGGAAGGTATCGACCTGCCCCACGAATATGAAGTGGCCGCCCCGGCCGCAGGCATGACCGCGAGCGAAATCCGCACCGCCCAGCAGAACGGCCTGACCCTGGCCTTCCTGAGCGATAGCGAGAAAGCCGAGCTGAGCGCCCGCGCTGCCAACCGCTGATTAACACCGGCAGTACAAATAAAAACGGCCCACTTCGGTGGGCCGTTTTTATTTGTGGCGGAGATCCCGCAACTTCAAGCCTGCGGTTCGATTAACAGATTTCATATCGTATACATGAAAATATTCCTGCCGATTACAGCATTATGGGGAGATGGTCATGTTGAAAAGTCTGGATCTATTTGGCAAGGCGCTGAAAGAGCACTATCAGAACAGAGGTGATGAAACCTTGCAGATCAATATCAGCGGGCAAGAACCATATTGTCTCCCACTCGCTATCTTTTTTCGACCAGCCGACTACTACCAGCTTGATCGCCGGGCTTTATCTTTGTGCAGGGGAAAGACGCTGGATATAGGAGCTGGAACGGGTGAACACTCGCTCTTTTTACAACAGCAGCTTTTTGATGTGACCGCCCTCGATATCTCACCCTTGGCCTGTGAGGTGATGCAAGCCAGAGGCGTCAGCAGAGTCATCAATGCCGATATCTTTTCGGCCAGTTTTGACACCCCGTTTGATACCTGGTTGCTACTCGGTCGCAGTATCGGAGCCGTGGGCAACATTGAAATGTTGGGTAAATTTTTCGAACTTGCTCGCCAATATATTTCGCCAAACGGTCAAATCATTTTGAACTCAACGAACGGGAGTTCTAACCAGACCGTTATACGAGAGCTCTCTTTTACCTATAAAGGAGAGACCGAGGCGCCCATCAATTGGCTGGATATCGCTCAGGATCAGCTGAGCAGGGAGGCGGCTAAATATGGCTTTTCTACTGAAATAATCGATATAGAAACTGATGGTAATTATCTGGCGGTGTTAAAGAAATAACCATGCTTATCGTTCTCTTCTTAAAAACAGAGCCCAAATCGGCAAAAGGCCCAAACCGGGTTTGGGCCTTTTGCAGACAAGCAGGATCAGGCTAACTACTCCCGCTCCTTGTCGCGCTCCAGCGCTCGCTCCACCAGCGGCTCGGGCAGGCTCTTGGTCACTTCCACCCCCAGCTCGCGGAAACGCTCGACCTGCGCAATCAGGTTGCCACGGCCGTTGACCAGCCGCCCCATCGCCTTGTCGTAACTCTCCTGCGCCTTGTGCAGGCTGCCGCCCATCTGCTGCATCTCCTCGACAAACAGCCGCAGCTTCTCGTAGAGGCGGCCAGCCCGCTCGGCAATTTGGCGGGCATTCTGGTTCTGCCGCTCGTAGCGCCACAGGTTCTCGATAGTGCGCAGCGCCACCATCAGATTGGTAGGACTCACCAGCAGGATGTTGTTGTCGAGGCCATAACGCACCAGCGAGGGATCGGCCTCCATCGCGGTGAGGAAGGCGGGCTCCACCGCCACAAACATCAACACATAGTCGAGAGTGCGCACCCCCGGCAGCTGCTGGTAATCCTTGCGGCCCAGTTCGCGGATATGGTTGCGCACCGAGGCGACGTGCTCCTTGAGCGCCACCGCCTTCTCCAGCTCATCCCCGGCGTTGTACCAGCGCTCGTAGGCAGTCAGCGACACCTTGGCGTCGATGATGATGTCCTTGTCCTGCGGCAGGTGGACGATCACGTCGGGCTGGTAGCGCTTGCCCTTCTCCACCTCGATATTGACCTGGGTGTGGTACTCGTGACCCTCGCGCAGACCGCACTCACTGAGGATCCGCGCCAGCACCACCTCACCCCAGTTGCCCTGCTGCTTGCTGTCGCCCTTGAGGGCGCGGGTCAGGGCCGCCGCCTCTTCGGTCATGCGGGCGTTGAGCTCGGCGAGGCGCTCCAGTTCGAACTTGAGGCTGTGACGCTGGGCTGTCTCCTGAGCGTGGGTCTCCCCCACCTGACGGCGAAAACCCTCCAGCTGCTCTTTGAGCGGACTCAGCAGCAGATCGAGACTGTTCTGGTTCAATTCACGGAAGTTACCGGAGTTTTGCTCGAAGATCCGGTTGGCGAGATTTTCAAACTGCTGGCTGAGGCGCTGCTCCGCCTCCTGCTGCAGTTGCAGCTTCTCGGCGGCGGCCAGCCGCTCGCTGCGCAAGGTTGCTTCGGCATCCTTGAGGCGAGCGGTCAGCTTGATGAGCAAGGTTTGTTGCTGATCCAGCTTCTGCTGGCCCTGTACCCGCTCGTCATGAAGTGCGTCAAAGCGCTCCTGCAATGCTTGATGGCGCTCCTGTGCCAACAGCAACTCCTGCGCCTGCGCCGTGGTGGCCCGCCGCCCGATCAACCAGCCGATCCCGAGCGCCAGCAGGGCAGCTGGCAGCAGGATTCCCCAGAGCCCCGGCTCGATCATCTACGACCCCGTTGACGCAAGAAGAGTTCGAGATAGCGGTTTATCAGCAACCAGATCACCACGTAAATGAGGTAAGCAGCCAGCACCACCCACTTGTGGGTGTTAACGCCGGTATCGAGCTCGGCGAACTCGATACCCTTGATGCGGCAGTAAGCCCACATCAGCAGGGGAAAGATGTAGAGCAGGGAAGCACGCCAGAGAAATAGCCACATATGTTTTCATTCAACCACACAAAAAGACTCGCCTAGCTTACACAAGGGCAACTGCGCTTGCGATCCTGGCGGCAGCTATTCTCTGGCCTGCTTCCCGAAACTTCGATAAAATTAACCCCTAATAGGTATCAGGGGCGAGCATGACTCACTATTTCCTCCGTTGGCTGACACAAGGTTGGCAAGCTTCCCGCAAGCCCACCGTGGTCTGCCATGAAGCGCGCCCGCCATGGGCCATCGAGGAGTCCCAATACCTCTCTCTCTGCACCCGCTGTGGCGAGTGCTTCAAAGCCTGCCCACGCGGCCTGCTCAAACCGGCTACTCAGGAAGAGTACCAGGGGAGCCCCATCGCAGGCACACCGGTACTGGATCTCGCCTGCGGTCAGTGCAGCTATTGCGGCAGCTGCGCCAGAGCCTGTCCCACCGGCGCCCTCGACCTGCAACTGGGCCGTCAGGTGCAAACCCGGGTTCAGATCGAGGAGAGCTGTCAGGCACGGCAGGGGTTCTACTGTCTGCTCTGTGAAGATGCCTGCCCCCAACAGGCGATCAAGGCCAGCACCGATGGCATCAACGTCAACATGGATGCCTGCAATGGCTGCGGTGCCTGTGGCCTCGCCTGTCTGCACGGCGCCATTACCCTGATCCGTCAACCCGGCAATCGCTGAAAAGCAAAAGGGGCCCTCAGGCCCCTTTCACATCTTGTTCGTTATTCCACGCCTGTCAGGCCATGGTCACAATCGTCTCTTGCTCGATGCCCAACAGGTGGCAGAGACGAGTCGGGTCGCGCACCGCATCGGCCAGCGTGAACTCCCCCAGCACTTCGAGGAAGGCGTTCATGGCACGGCGCAGAATACCCTGAATGCGGCAACCACCGGAGAGACGGCAGTTCTCGCGCTTGCAGTCGACCGGACAGAGCACATGCTCCATGTCCATCACCACATCACGCAGGTTGATGGAGACCGCTGAACGACCGAGGCGGATGCCGCCGTGCTTGCCACGTACCGTCTCGATATAACCCTTGATACCAAGTTGGTGCACTATCTTGACCACGTGGTTGCGAGAGATGCCGAAGGTATCGGCCACTTCGGTGATGGTCGACAGGCGATCCCCCGGTTGAACCGCCAGGAAGGTCAGGGTACGCAGGGCGTAGTCGGTAAATCGTGTCAGTTGCATGGTCGCACTTGCCTCTTACTACAAGCCAGGAATCAGGACGACAACATTGAGCTAAGAGGCAGGAGACAACCGATTCGCCTCTGCCCGGCAGAGGGGCCTGTCTCTTAATCTGAGTTGCGGAGTGACAGGTTAAGAGCAGCACAACCGGGTGTCGATGAAGATGCACATAAATCGACACTTTCTTTGATTGATCGCAAACTTGCCGGGTTAGCCCGGTGTTTGCCCGCTTTATTGCGAGTAAATCTCGCGAAAAGCATCCCTGATCAACCTCTTTCGCTGACCAGAAATACGACCCGACATCCTGCCCTTAAAAGCTCGTCAAAGCGGTGGATCAGTGAGGTTGCTTCAGCCAGTTTTTCAGGGCAACCGAGGGAATGGAGCTCTCGGAGGCAACAGCAAATGCGCCCCAATCCACCGCACACTGCAAGGCATCCCTGATTGCCATGCCCCGCGCCAAGCCGTGAATCAAACCACCGGCAAAGGCATCCCCCGCCCCGGTGGTATCGACCACCGAGACAGGCCGGGCAGCGACCCGGATCTGCTCGTCGCCATGGATAGCCACGGCCCCCTCCTTGCCCTCGGTCAACACCAGCCACTCGAGCTGCTCACCTGCCAGCTGACGGGCATGTTGCCAGGGGTCGCTCACCTCGCCGAGATCGGAACGGGAGGCCACCAGCACGTGGCAGGGACGACGCGCCTGCCCCCCCTTGGGATACTGGGCCACCACGAAGCTCTTGCCGAGCATCTGACGCATGTAGCTGATGATGGCAGTGCCCGGATAGTTCACATAGAGGCAGTCCACCCCCTCCTGCGGCAGATCGCCGGGCTGATCGGGACGCCGCGGGCGGCGCAGTATGGTGCGCTCGCCGGTGGAGTCCACCAGGATCAGCAGCTCGCCGGTCTCGCCGCCAAAGCGCTCCACATGGCTGCAATCCAGCCCGTAACCGGCCGCCTGCTCCAACAGCCAGTCGCCAGTCTCATCCAGCCCGATGCGGGAGGCGATGATCACCTCGTGGCCCGCCCACACCAACCCTATGCCGGTGTTGGCCGCGCCACCTCCCAGCCTGCGCCCCTGATCCACATATTGCAGCCGAGCCCCCGCCACCAGCGGTTCGGAGAGGGATAGCACATGATCACAGTTGAGATTGGCAAGCAGCAGAATGCGGGACATAGAGACCTCGAACGATGGAGATAGCCCAAAAGAGACAGGCTGAACCCCGAGTAGAGCCCAGCCTGACAGAAGAGACAACCGGCAGCGATCGGGAATCCGATCGGGATCAATAGATGGGTAGATCCACCCCGGCCAGCAGCTCGTCGATGCGCGCCTGACTCGGCTGCTGCATCACACTCTGGATCACCTCCTTGGTAAGGTGGGGCGAGAAGGAGCTGATGAAGTCATACATGTAGTTCTGCAGCAGGATGCTCTTGCTGAAACAGATCTGTGCCGGGCAGGGTTTGAACAGGTGCTCCAGATTGATGGAGACCAGCCCCGGAGCATCAGTGTCATTGGCTACCAGCGAGGAGATGATGCCGATGCCAAAGCCCAGCTCCACGTAGCGCTTGATCACCCCGGCGTCCATCACCGTCATGTAGTAGCTCGGAGTGAGACCAGCCGCTTGGAACACTTCGTCCTGCGCCTGTCGACCGGTGGCTCCGCTCTCGTAACTGAGGATCGGGTAGTGGCAGAGCTGCTCCAGGGTCGGCTTCTTCACCTTGGCCAGCGGGTGATCCTGCGGCACCACCAGCGAGAGGGTCCAGAGGTAAGCGGGCAGCGCGATCAACTCCTTGTCGAAGCCAATCTCGTGGGCAACGATGGAGAAATCGGAGTAACCCTTACTGATCTGCTCCTTGCTCGCCGACATCACCGGATGGAGGTGGAACGAGATCTTGGGGTACTTCTTGGTGAAGTAGGTGACCGACTTGGGCAGCAGATAGCGGGCGATAGTGTGGGTGGTGTGAATATTGAGGGTGCCCACGGTCGGGTCCAGATATTCGCGGGAGATCGCCTTGATCTTGCTCTCGATGTTGAGCATCGCCTCGGCACACTTGATGATCTCTTCCCCCACCGGCGTGATGCGGTGCAGGTGCTTGCCACGGCGCTCGAAAATCCGCACCCCCAGCTCGCTCTCCAGCAGGCCAATCTGTTTGCTGACCCCCGGCTGACTGGTGAAAAGCGCATCGGAAGCCACGGACACATTGAGGTTGTGGTCCCGGATCGCGATCAAATACTTCAATTGCTGTAGTTTCAAGGCGTCACACTCTCAGACTGGTTTGGCTCAGGCAGGGACGGCGATCAAGCCAGACAAACAGGCCGCCACATGGGCGGCCAGTGTACCATCCGATCCCGACATCTCAGCGCTTGATCCTTCATTTTGCTACAAAATCTAGCATCCGAAGGGGTTGCTGACAAACCGGGCTCAGGCCGCGCCTGCTCGTAGCGGCAGGATCCCCAAAAACTGCAGCAGCCACTGCATCATGGTGGTCGAATCCACCTCCCCCTCCAGCGAGGAGAGGCTGCTCTGGTAACGCTCGTCGGGCAACAAACCACGGCGCCGTTCGATCAGCGCCCGGTTGTACTCCACCGAAAACTCCGGATGCCCCTGAATGGCGACGATGTGATCACCCTGCAAAAACATGAAGTTGGGACAAAAATCGTTGCCCGCCAACCGGGTTGCCCCCGGCGGCAGCAGCGCCACCTGATCCTGATGGCTGGCCAGAATGCGGATCTGATCCCGCGCTGGCGCCATCCAGGGGGCATCCGCCAGCATGGGATGAACCGCTACCCCCAGCCCCCACCCCTTGGTGGACTTCACCACCTCGCCACCCAGCGCCTGGGCGATCACCTGATGGCCGAAGCAGATGCCAGCCAGCTTGACGTCAGCATCGTGCGCCTGGCGGATCCACGCCCGCAGCGCCTGAACCCAGGGAATGTCGCTGTAGGCATCGTGACGCGAACCGGTGATAAGCCAGGCATCGCATTCATGCAGATCCTCCGGCAGTTCGCCATCGATGGCTGACCAGACCCGAAACTCCAGCTCCGGCGCCAGCGGCCGAAACCCCTTAATAAACATCTCGGAGTAGACGGGGCCAAAACGATCCGCCAGATCGGGATCCAGCCGGTCACAATCGAGAATTCCCAATCGCATCTGTTGCTCCTTTACAGAAGTGCCCCCGCAGACCAGCGATCTGCGGGGGCAAGAGAATCAAGTCATGGTAGTGAGCGTTGGGCTCACTTCATGGTTGGCATGGAGAACTCGGCCCCGCTGCGCAGACTCTGGGGCCAGCGCGCCGTGACCGTCTTCATCCGGGTATAGAAGCGTACCCCGTCCGGCCCGTGCATGTTGAGCGGCCCGAAGATGGAACGCTTCCAGCCGCCAAAACTGTGAAACGCCATCGGCACCGGAATGGGGACGTTCACCCCTACCATACCGACCTGAACCCGCGCCGTGAAGTCCCGCGCAGTGTCGCCGTCACAGGTAAAGATGGCGGTGCCGTTGCCGTACTCGTGCTCGTTGATGAGGCGCAGTGCCATCTCGTAGTCCGGCACCCGCACAATGGAGAGCACCGGGCCGAAGATCTCCTCCCGGTAGATGCGCATCTCGGGGGTCACCTCGTCAAACAGGCAGCCACCGATGAAGTAGCCCCCCTCGTGAGCCAGCTGACGGCCATCGACCCGCAGTGTGGCCCCTTCGGCCACCCCCTGATCCACATAACCACGCACCTTGGCCAGATGCTCCCGGCTGATCAGCGGCCCCATCTCGTTCTCCGGGCTCTGGCCCAGCCCCGGGCCCACCCGTAGTTTTTCCACCAGCGGCTTCAGTTTGGCCACCAGCGCATCAGCGGTCTCGTCTCCCACCACCACGGCCACCGAAATAGCCATGCAGCGCTCACCCGCCGCCCCATAAGCAGCCCCCATCAGGGCGGAGACCGTCTGATCGAGGTCCGCATCCGGCATCACCACCATGTGGTTCTTGGCGCCGCCCAACGCCTGCACCCGCTTGCCGTGGGCAGAGGCGGTGGCATAGATGTACTGGGCGATGGGGGTAGAGCCGACAAACGACACGGCACCAACCCGCGGATCGGTCAGCAACACATCCACCACCTCCTTGTCACCGTTCACCACGTTGAGCACGCCGTCAGGCAGACCGGCCTCCTTGAGCAGCTCGGCCATCCGCAGCGAGAGGGAGGGATCCTTCTCGGAGGGTTTGAGGATAAAGGTGTTGCCGCAGGCGATGGCGACTGGGAACATCCAGAGCGGCACCATGGCCGGGAAGTTGAACGGCGTGATACCAGCGCAAACCCCGACCGGCTGCATCATGGAGTAGCTGTCTACCCCGCGGCCGACGTTGAGGGAGTGCTCCCCCTTGAGCAGATGGGGAATGCCGCAGGCAAACTCCACCACCTCCAACCCACGGGTCAGCTCACCCTGCGCATCGGAGAAGACCTTGCCGTGCTCGCGGCTGATGAGCTGGGCCAGCTCGTCCCTGTGCTGCTCCATCAACTCCTTGAAGCGGAAAAAGACCCGGGCCCGCACCAGCGGCGGGGTTTGCGACCAGTCGGCGAAGGCGCGTTCGGCGATGGCGATCGCCTCCTGACACTCGACGGCGCTGGAAAGCCCCACGCTCCCCTGCTGCTTGCCACAGGCGGGATTGAAGATGGCCCCTTGCCGCTCGCTACGACTCTCCTGCGGCTGGCCGTTGATGAAGTTGCTGACCCTGTATGTCATGTATCCTCCGTGATGACTGATGTCGTGGTGGCGCAGCGCTCGTCAACACGAGGCAACGCAAGGCCCCGCCAGAGCGGGGCCACCAAATGGGTTAGGGTTGGGCCTGCAGGGCATCCTGCAGCAGGGTGAAGAGATCGTCGATCTGGCTGCGCTCGATGATGAGAGGTGGCGACAGGGCGATGATGTCGCCGGTCACCCGGATCAGCGCCCCTTTCTCGAAGCAGCGCACGAACACCTCGTAGGCGCGCTTGCCCGGCGCATCCGGCATGGATTCCAGCTCGATGCCCGCCACCAGCCCGTAGTTGCGCACATCCTTCACATGCTTGCAGCCCTTCAGCGAATGGGCCGCCTCCTCCCAGTAGCCCGCCAGATCGGCGGCGCGGCTGAGCAGGTTCTCGTTGCGATAGATCTCGAGGGTCGCCAGCCCGGCTGCGGCGGCCACCGGGTGACCGGAGTAGGTGTAGCCGTGGAACAGCTCGATGGCCCCTTTGCCTGCCGCCATCATGTCGTCATAGATGTGGTTCTGCACCAGCACCGCCCCCATCGGGATGGCACCGTTGGTGAGCCCCTTGGCACAGGTGATCATATCGGGGATGACATCGAACTCTTGTGCTGCAAAGGGAGATCCGAGACGGCCGAAACCGGTGATCACCTCGTCAAAAATCAGCAGGATGCCGTGTTTGGTACAGATCTCTCGCAACCGCTTGAGGTAACCCTTGGGCGGCATCAGCACGCCGGTACTGCCGGCGATGGGCTCGACGATCACCGCCGCGATATTGCTGGCATCGTGCAGGAAGACGATCTTCTCCAGCTCGTCGGCCAGCGCCACATCCTCCGCAGGCAGACCTTTGGTGAAGGCGTTCTTGGCGATATTGAGGGTATGGGGCAGATGATCCACCCCGGTCAACAGGGAGCCGAACCACTTGCGGTTGCCGGGAATGCCACCCACCGAGATACCGCCAAAACCGACGCCATGGTAGCCACGCTCTCGGCCAATCAGCCGGGTACGAGTGCCCTGACCGCGCGCCCGCTGCCAGGCCAGCGCGATTTTGAGCGCGGTATCGACCGACTCTGAGCCGGAGTTGGTATAGAAGACATGGCCGAATCCCTTGGGTGCAATCTCTACCAGCCGGTTGGCCAGCTCGAACGGCAGCGGGTGGCCCATCTGGAAAGTGGGAGCGAAATCGAGGTGGGAAATCTGCTGGGAGACCGCCTCGGCAATCTCGCGCCGACCATGGCCCGCGTTGCAACACCAGAGTCCGGCGGTGCCATCCAGTATCTTGCGGCCATCCTCTGAGTGATAATACATCCCCTCCGCCGACTTCAGAATGCGCGGCGCCGCCTTGAATTGCTGGTTGGCGGTGAACGGCATCCAGAAGGCGGACATGTCGGAGGGGGTATTGATGTCGCTGATCGGTTTCATGGTCACCTCATCCTGAAGGTGTTTAGCAACTATTGGCTAATGCCTATTAAATTAAACACCTGAATCCATAAAAAAGGGCACTTATCGCCCTGTCTGGTGTCACCCCTAGCTAGATGTATCAGCAGGGTGGTATAAGATATTTAACACAATTTTAATAATAGTAAACAGTCAAGGAGTGTCTATCGATGGATATCGGTCACCGCCTCAAGGCGGTTCGCACCAATGCAGCCCTCTCCCAGCGCGAGCTGGCCAAGCGCTCCGGTGTGACCAATGGATTTATCTCCCAGATTGAGAAAAATCAGGTAAGCCCCTCGGTCGCTTCCCTGCGCAAGGTGCTGGAAGGCATCCCCATGTCACTGGCCAGCTTCTTTACCGAAGAGACTGAAATGAGTACCGAGGTAATCTTCCGCGCCGCTGACATGCCGGATCTCGGCACCCACCCCATCAGCTACCGGTTGGTGGGCCACAGCCGCGCCAACCGTGCCATCGGCATGTTGCAGGAGGTGCTGCCACCGGGGGCCGACACCGGCGACGACATGCTGAGCCATGAAGGGGAAGAGTGCGGCATCGTCATCAAAGGCGAAGTTGAAGTGACCGTGGGCGAGCAAATCTACCGGCTGGGGGCCGGGGATGGCTACTACTTCGACAGCCGCACCCCCCACCGTTTTCGCAACGTCGGCGAGCAGGAGTGCGTGCTGATTTCGGCCAATACGCCCGCCAGTTTCTAACTGGCCGACCTCGGTTAAAAACAGCTCAATGTTTAATGAATTGTTACAGGATGGATTTACAAGCGGCAGGATGTTTAGCATATTGATACGCGGATAGTGACTTTTGCCGGTTCAAGGAGTGAACATGAGTGACCTGACCCTGGCCCAGTGGCAACACAAGGCCGCCCATCTGACCCTGCCCTCGCAAGCCTTTATCAACGGCAGCTACAGCGACGCCGTCAACGGCGCCACCTTCGACTGCATCAACCCGGCCAACGGCAAACTGCTGACCAAGGTGGCGTCTTGTGACGCCGCAGATGCCGAGCTGGCGGTACAGGCGGCTCGTGCCGCTTTCGAGGACAAACGCTGGAGTGGGCTGCCGCCAAAGCAGCGCAAACTGATCATGCAGCGTTTTGCCGAACTGATGCGCCTCAACAAGCTGGAGCTGGCGCTGCTGGAGTCGCTGGATATGGGCAAACCCATCGGTGATGCCATGGGCTACGATGCCCCGGCCGCTGCCAACTGCATCGCCTGGAACGCCGAAGCGATCGACAAGATCTACGATCAGGTCGCGCCGGTCGAGGAGTCGGCACTGGCACTGGTGACCCGTGAAGCGCTCGGGGTGGTTGCCGCCATTGTGCCGTGGAACTTCCCGCTGGTGATGGCCTGCTGGAAGCTGGGCCCGGCGCTCGCCACCGGCAACTCGGTAATCCTCAAGCCTTCCGAAAAATCCCCCCTCACGGCCCTGCGCATTGCGGGTCTGGCCAGGGAGGCAGGCATTCCGGACGGCGTCTTCAACGTGCTGCCGGGCTTCGGCCATACCGTCGGCGAGGCGCTGGCCATGCACATGGATGTGGACTGCATCACCTTCACCGGCTCCACCAAGATCGGCAAGCATCTGGTGCAGTGCTCCGGCAAGTCCAACCTCAAGCGCGCCTTTATGGAGTGCGGCGGCAAGAGCCCCAACATCATACTGGCGGATGCGCCAGATCTGGACGCCGCCGCCAAGAGCGCCGCTGGTGCCATCTTTTACAACCAGGGCGAGGTGTGTACTGCAGCCTCCCGCCTGCTGGTGCAAAACAGCATCAAACCGCAATTTATGGAACGACTGCTGGCCCACGCCCGCGAGTGGATCGCGGCCAACCCGCTCGATCCCGCCACCCGCATCGGCGCCATGGTGGATCACATCCAGATGGAGCAGGTGTTGCGCTATATCGAGATTGGCAAACAGGAGGGAGCCAAACTGCTGCTGGGGGGCAACCGCACCAACACCGAGAGCGGCGGCTTCTATATCGAACCCACCATCTTCGACAACGTAACCCCGCAAATGCGCATCTTCCGCGAGGAGATCTTCGGCCCGGTGCTGGCGGTGAGCGGTTTCGACACGCTGGAGGAGGCAATCGCTCTCGGCAACGACACCGACTACGGCCTGGCTGCGGCGATCTGGACGGCAGACCTCAACAAGGCGGTGAAAGGCTCCCGCGCCCTGCGTGCCGGTACCGTGTTCGTCAACAACTGGGATGGCGGCGACATGACCATGCCGTTTGGCGGCTTCAAACAGTCCGGCAATGGCCGCGACAAGTCGCTCCATGCGCTGGAGAAGTACACCGAGCTGAAAAGCACCTGGATTCAACTGGAATAACGCAACAATGCCGCAGTAAAAGCCGCGTGAGCGGATCAAAAAGGGGGAGAGATCCCCCTTTTGCATTTTTGGTCTTCCATCACCGGCCTCAATCCTTATAATGACAAAAAAGCCAACATGTTAAATATAAAGACAAAAATGCTATTTTTTCTGGGAAGCGTACTTTTTCTGGTGATCGGTTTGCCCCTGCTGTTCTTCGTGCTGGGGCACGGCGAGGCCTACGTGACCTGGGGCCCCTGGATATCTGGCATTACCCTGATGCTATGGCTGTTAAGGGATGTAGACAGGATCCGCCGCGGCAAAGGCTGACCGGGCCAGTTCCTCTTCTCCCATGCCCAACCTGCGTTTATTCGCTTCTTTCCCCGTAAAAGGATCGCTACACTGATTTTTTGCGATGTTTCCCCGCATCCAACACTTCAGTAAAGGTCATCGGCATGTCACAACAGATCCAGCGCCAGGGTGTTATCTACGCCCTGTGCGCCTATATCCTTTGGGGGATCGCCCCCATCTACTTCAAAACCATCGCCGCTGTGCCAGCGACAGAGATCCTCACCCATCGCATGATTTGGTCATGTCTTCTGCTGCTGGTACTCACCCTGGCAAGCCGCCAGTGGCACAAGGTGCAGGCCATTTTGCGTCAACCCAAAGTGCTGCTCACCCTGGCACTGACCTCAGTCACTATCGGCAGTAACTGGCTGCTCTTTATCTGGGCGACCAACAATGGCCACATGCTGGATGCCAGCCTCGGCTATTACATCAACCCGCTGTTTAACGTATTGCTTGGCATGCTGTTTTTGAACGAAAAACTGCGCCGCTTGCAGTGGTGGGCGGTGATACTGGCCTTCGTCGGCGTTGCGATTCAACTGATTGCCTTTGGCTCTCTGCCCTGGATTTCGCTGGTCCTGGCCTCCAGCTTTGCCCTGTACGGCCTCATGCGCAAAAAGCTGGCCCTCGATGCCCTCACCGGCCTGCTGATCGAGACCATGATCATGCTGCCACCTGCCGCCATCTATTTATGGGGCATTGCTGACAGCCCCACCAGCCACCTCACCCAGAACGACTGGCACCTGAACCTGCTGCTGATCGCAGCCGGCGCCGTCACGACCATCCCCCTGCTCTGCTTTACCGCTGCGGCGACCCGGCTCAAGCTCTCCACTCTGGGTTTCTTCCAGTACATAGGCCCCAGCATGATGTTCATTCTGGCCGTCACCCTCTACGGCGAGGCACTGGCGATGGACAAGCTCATCACCTTCGCCTGCATCTGGAGCGCGCTGCTGATCTTCACGCTGGATGGAGTGCGTAATAGCAAGGCAAAATCAGTGCCAGCCAAAGCGTAAACTACTGTCATACCGCCCCGGCCAATCATGCCGGGGCAAACCTCAGAGCAGACTTTCTCGCGTTATATCCCGACACCACGCCAGCCACAATTGAATCGCCACTCCAATAATGGGGCTATGCTATCCATGGACAACACCGCATGGAGGCATCATGTTCAGGCAAATTCACGACCGATCACTGCTCTTTAGCCAGCTCCTTGGTGTACTGGTTATTATCGTACTGATATCAATCGGCTTTTTTGGCCTCTATTCAGTCAGAAGTGCCGCTGACCAGATGGGGCAAGGCAAGGACGTGGTCGCCGATATCCTGCCGCCCCCACTCTATCTCATCGAATCCCAACTACAGGTCTACACCTTGCTCCATGCCAAACCGGAGGAACAGGAAGGGGGGCTACAAGCGCTCGAACGTCTGCAAAATGAGTTCGAAGAGCGCAACCGCTTCTGGCAGGAGAGCAACCTGAATGCGCCACTCAAACAACTGTTACTGGGGGAGCAACGCCTGCAGGGGGAACGATTCTGGCAACTGCTCAATACCCAATTTGTTCCCGCCATCAAAGCGGGTGATATTGCCACGGCCACCCGCATTGCTACGAACCTTCATGCCATCTACAGCGCTCACCGCCTCGGGGTGGATGCTACTGTCACCAGCGGTAACCAATATGCCGCCGATCAGATGACCCATCTCATCGATACCACCCGCCTCTGCTACAGCTTGCTGCTCTGTGCCGCGCTGGTTGGCATAGTCCTCATCTTCTGGCTCGGTCTGCCAACCCAGCAACGGTTGCTGGCAGCGGGCAAGGCAACAGCCGCCATCGCCGAAGGAGAGTTAACCGTGACGATGCCGGAGCCAGGGCGAGATGCAATCGGTGACCTTATTCGCCAAATAGGCGCAATGCGAGGTCAACTGACCACCCTGGTCTCCTCACTGCAACGCAGTGCTACTACGCTGGACGAGCGGGCCGCAATACTGACCACCACCGCACAGCGTCATTCCGATGACAGCCTGACTCAGGTCGATGTCGCCAGACAAATAGAACAGGCTATCGATCAGCTCACACATTCAATGGGACAAGCGGATGAACAACTACATCATGTCAGCGAACTGACCCTGCAATCAGCTTCCCGAGCTGCCGAAACAGCGCAGGTCATCCACGCCGTCGAGCAGGTCATAGACGAACAGGCTGCAGGTGTAAAGCGGGTCTCAGGTACCATTTCGGATCTGGCCAGTCTCTCGCAACAAATATCAGGGCTGGCTGGTGCTATCCAGTCAATTGCGGAACAGACCAATTTGCTGGCTCTTAATGCAGCGATTGAAGCTGCACGGGCGGGAGAACAGGGGCGCGGCTTTGCCGTGGTGGCCGATGAGGTGCGCTCGCTGGCCACCCGTACCGGCAGTGCAACGACCGAGATCAATACCATCATCGACCGCATCCAGAGTGTCAGCCTGCGGGCCGTTAATGAAATGGATACCGAGCTGGGCAGGGTTGGCGAAGCGATTGAGCACGCAGGTATGGCGCGCCAGAGCGTGGCTGGCATTGAACAGAGCTGCGGTGACGTGGGTCACCGCATCACCCAGGTCGAACACCTGATGAGCGAGGAACGTCAGCTGATCCGGGAGATCACCGAAAAGGTTGGCGAGATGTCCCACCTGGCGACCGAAGTCAATCAAAGTGCCAGCCGTGCCGCCGAGGAGGCCGAGCAGGTCGCTCAGCACGCACACATCCTCACCAAACAGACCCGCCATTTCCATCTCGATACCCTGCCACACTGACACCGCAGACCAGACATCACCGACAGCGCCACCCATTTTTTCCATCACAGGCAAAATGGGTGGCGTTGGACTCAATGAGGGAATAGGATCCGCCCTTCCAATAATTAACTAAAAGGATCTACTGGCATGAATCGAAAATGGTCGCTCCCCATCGTGATACTCGCGGGGGGAGCGTTACTCTGGCTTGGCAACACCTTTGGTATGAAATGGGCTCTGATGGCCCTGATCGGATTCGGCTTCGGCTTCACCCTCTCCTTCAGTCGCTTCGGCATCGTCTTTGGTTGGCGCGAGATGTTGACCAAGCGCAACAGCTACTACGTGCGGGTTCACCTGCTCACCATCGCCATCGAAATTCTGCTGTTCACCTGCTTCCTCTCCTTTAGCCACGCCCTGTTTGGCGATCCCATGGTGGGCAACGTGATGGCTATCGGCATTCCTTTTATCGTCGGTGCCTTTATGTTTGGCATCGGCATGCAACTGGCTGGCGTCTGCGCCACCGGCACCCTCTACTGCTGTGGCGAAGGGCAACCCCGCTTCTGGCTGGTGCTGGTTTTCTACTGCATCGGCACCCTGATCAGCAACCAGTTCCGCCCCGAGCTGGAAGCCACCTTCTCCAGCCATGTGGTACTGGCCCGGGATCTGACCGGCAGTCTCTGGAGCGGCATGCTGCTCAATCTGGCACTGGTTGCCGTGCTGTTCCTGCTGTTTCGCAAGAGCGAACTCAAGCGTACCGGCGAGATCAAACCGATCTTCAGCGGCGGCAACCTGTTCTGGCGTGATGGCCGTTTCACCGTACTGACCGGTGGCATCATCATCGCCGTTCTCAACTCCTGCGTGGTGGCGCTACACGGCTCGGCCTGGACCATCACCGGCGCCGCCTATCACATGGGGCTGCATGGCGCCTCCCTGTTCGGCCTGTTCGAGGGGAACCCTGAACTGGCCAATCCGCTCTTCCGCGATCCCATGGTCGGCATGTTCTGGCTCGGCATTCTGGGGGCCATGCTGGCGCGCTGCATCAGCGGTGGCGGTCAATTCGCCCCGATGCGACTCGGCAACAGTCTGGCATCCATCATCGGCGGCCTGCTGATGGGAATGGGCGCCATGTACAGCGCCTGCAACCTCGGCGGCTTCTTCGACGGCACCGCCTCCGGCAGCCTGCACGGCTGGGTCTGGATGCTGATGGCTCTCGCTGGCAGCCTGATCGGCATCCGCCTGCGTCCGCTGTTCAAGCTCTGAGCCACAGACCTGTACTCGCCAGCAAGGGAGTCGGGTCACACCGAATAGAGAGAGCCAGTCCGCTTGCGCGGGCTGGCTCTCTTTTTTCTGTCACGCCGGGATCACCCCGGCCTTTTTGCTAGCTCTTCATCAAAACCACTGACCGTGGCGCTTGATGTAGATGCTCTTGACGGTCTGGGTCAGCCCCATGTAGGCCAGCATGGTAATCACCAGCCACATGAAGTACTTGGGCCCATCCAGAGTGATGAAGCCGAAGTGCTCGGCCAGCGGCGAGAACGGCAGGTAGCAGCCGATGGCGATAGCGATCGAAGTGGAGAGCAGCACCGGCAGGGTAGCTGTACTCTGCAGGAACGGGATCTTGCGGGTACGCAGCATATGCACCACCAGCGTCTGCGACACCAGCCCCTCGATAAACCAGCCGGAGTTCATGATGGCCTGACCGTTGACCAGCGGATCCATACTGCCGTTGGCGGTGGCATAGAGGGCACCGGCACCGAACACGAACCACATCAGGCAGTAGGTGCTGATATCGAACACCGACGAGGTCGGGCCGAGCCACAGCATGAAGCGCTTGATGTTGCTCGCCTCCCACTTGCGCGGTCGCTTGAGGAACTCGGGATCCATCTTGTCCCACGGCAGCAGCATCTGGGAGACATCGTAAACCAGATTCTGGATCAGCATCTGCATCGCCAGCATGGGCGCCCAGGGCAACCAAGCGGAAGCGACCAGCACCGAGAAGACGTTGCCAAAGTTGGAACTGGCGGTCATGTTGAGGTACTTGAGGATGTTGCCAAAGGTCTCGCGCCCCTTGATCACCCCCTCCTCCAGCACCATCAGGCTCTTCTCCAGCAGGATGATGTCGGCGGTCTCCTTGGCGATGTCGGCACCGCTGTCCACCGAAATGCCGACATCCGCATCCCGCAGCGCCGGTGCATCGTTGATGCCGTCGCCGAGGAAGCCGACGGTATTGCCGTTGGCCTGCAGCGCCTTCACCACTCGCGACTTCTGCAGCGGGGTGAGCTTGGCAAAGATGGTGGTGTGCTTGACCACAGTGCACAACGCCACATCGTCCATCACCTCGATATCCTTGCCGAGCAGCGGCACACCGGGATTCAAGCCCACATCGCGGCACACCTTGCTGGTGATGATGGGGTTGTCGCCGGTCAGCACCTTGACCGCCACGCCGTAGTCGTTAAGAGCGCGGATGGCCGGGGCGGCCGAGTCCTTGGGCGGATCGAAGAAGGTGAGGAAGCCGCGCACCACCAGCTTGACCTCGTCACTGGTGCGATAGCTCTGCTTGCACTCGCCTGCCGGGATCTCGCGGGTCGCCACGATCAGCACCCGATAGCCCTCGGCGTTGAACTCCTCGCTCTGGCGCAGCAGGGCGCGGCGATCGGCGTCGGTCAGGTCGCGGATCTCCTTGCCATCGGCGATCTGGCTGGAGACGGCCAGCATCTCCTCCACCGCGCCTTTGGAGACCATCAGCTGCTGGCCCAGATCATCCTGCACGATCACCGACAGGCGACGGCGTACAAAGTCGAACGGCAACTCGTCCACCTTGCGGTAGTTGGCAGGCTTGCAGCTATCACCCAGGGCATCAGCGTGCTCGACCACCGCGATATCCATCAGATTCTTCATGCCGCTCTGGTGAAAGCTGTTGAGCCAGGCCAACTGCAGGATCCGGTCATCCCGGTTGCCACGCACATCGTAGTGGTGCTCGAGGATGATCTTGTCCTGGGTCAGGGTGCCGGTCTTGTCGGTGCAGAGCACGTCCATAGCACCGAAGTTCTGCACCGAATTGAGTCGCTTCACCACCACCTTGCGCTTGGCCATCGCCACTGCGCCACGTGCCAGGTTGGCGGAGACGATCATCGGCAGCATCTCGGGGGTGAGCCCCACCGCCACCGCCAGCGCGAAGGTGAGTGCCGACATCCAGTCACCACTGCTGATGCCGTTGAGCATAAAGACGATGGGCACCATCACCAGCATGAAGCGGATCAGCAGCTTGGTGACGCTGTTTACGCCGCGATCGAAGCTGGTCTCGATGCGCTTGTGGCTCACCACATTGCGGGCCAGCGAACCGAAGTAGGTGTCGCTGCCGGTCGCCACCACCACGGCCCGGGCAGTACCGCTCACCACGTTGGTGCCCATAAAGCAGATGTTGGGCAGATCGAGCATGCCCCCCTCACCGGCACTGGCACCCTCCGCCGACTTGCCGGCTACCGCGCCCAGAGTGTCGTACTTCTCCACCGGCAGCGCTTCGCCAGTCAGCACCGCCTGACTGATGAAAAGATCGCGCGAGTCGATCAGCTTGATATCGGCCGGGATCATATCCCCCGCCTGCAGGTGCACTATGTCACCGGCCACCAATTCGGTCATCGCCACCTCCTTGCGCAGGGGGGCGGCCCCCGGCGAGGGACGACGCTGCACGGTGGCGGTATTGCGTACCAGCGACTTGAGCGCCTCGGCCGCCTTGGCGGAGCGGTACTCCTGCCAGAAGCGGAGCAGACCACTCAGACCCACCATAATGCCGAGGATGATCACCTTGACCCAATCCTCATCACCCGGCTCGGCCATCAGCACGTCCATCACGTAGCTGACCAGACCCAGGGCGATCAGCACCAGCACGAAGGGGTTCTTGAACGCCTGCAGCAGCTGGACAAACGCATGGGGCGGCTTGTCGTGGGTCACCTCGTTGGGACCGAACTCGGCCAGTCGGTTGGCAGCCTCAGTCGCAGTCAGACCATCGATGTTGCCGCGCACGGCGGTGAAAGTGTACTCGAGAGACTTGTCGGCCTCGTCGAGCACTCTGGAGGAGATCTTCTCCTTCTGCGTGCCCGGCGCAACAAAGCCCTGCTGCTTATGCCGGCTGGCAGTATGTTGTTGTTTCATAATTCTTTATCCTGATTTTTACGCAAAACAGGGCCCTGTCGCGGGCCAAGCCTGGCGTCAGTACTGATATCGAAGGCTGTGAACCCAACATGCTGCCGATGCGGTCAATTGCCGCGCACGGGGCGGCCCGTCAGACAAATGTCTGCCGTCGCGCTAACCAGCATGGTTGGATCAGATCAGGGGTCAGGACACCGCATCCCGTCCCCCCGCAGGGGGGATCAGGAGTGGGGAGACGTGGACCCCGAGGGTCTAGGTTTGGGCTCTTCGGTCATTGGTTTTCCTCCGAGTTTGCCAAGGCACATGGCCGGATACGGGTATCCGCCAGCAGCGCCAGTAAGTGATAGCGAAAATCAGGATAACAATTGCGAACCACAAGATAATGACGCGTGGAAAATAATATCAGGCATGTTTGACCTGGCCGACCACAGAAAAATGGTTAGCCATGAAATATATTTCAGCGGAAAATTAAAACTGCCAAATATATATTCAATACACTTACAAGATATATTCGTTCGCAACCACACCTATCGAAAACAGAGCCGTTTTCAATATGGTGCAATTCATCTTGTTATTCGACGCCTGCTCGCGCTCCTGCTGCACAGCTGCCAGCCAGATGCTGCTCGGTAGCAGCACGGACTCGCGGCGCAACAAGGGCGACGATGAAGCGTGCGATTACATGATTCGCGAGGCGGTGCGGCTCGCAGGTGAGCGGAACAATCCGGTTTGCAACGACCATCCCTGTTAAAACCGGGCTTGGGCTGTTGCGGGAGTCAGAGGTGACTCATTGAGATGCTGCACTCTATGCTACGTTCGAGCAATCAGAGTGAGGGGGAAAAGAGAATATTCGGCCTCAGCTCTGGTAAACCCGCATCGCGATTTGCAATCGGCTACAACTGTCGCAGTCCATAATATTCATCCATTTATTGATAACACGCAGGGATTCTAACCAAAAGGTTCTGCTGGCGCAAAGTTTAAATCGATATTTTTTCAGCTAATTATTCTGGCTCTATTTAATCGCTATTTATTTTATCGGAAATATTTGCTGACTTATTGCCTTGGCCCCACTCACACCTATCGCCATTACAGGCGCCATGCACCATAACAAACGGGAGGCCAGGCCTCCCGTTTGTTCACACCATCTTATTGCGCCGGATGGGAAACCCCTTCCAGATGGATTTCGACCCGGCGATCCGGTGCCAGGCAGGCAATGAGCTCCTGTTTGGAACGGCTGGCGCAGTTGTTGCCAGTCACAGGATTGGCCTTGCCACGCCCCTCGACCCGCACCTTGTCGGCATAGAGTCCCTTGGCAACCAGATAGCTGGCCACACTCTGGGCCCGCTTCTCGGAGAGGGCGAGGTTGTAGTTGTCGGAGCCGATGCGGTCGGTATAACCGATCACGGTTGCCACCCCGTCTTTCGGGTTGGCCGCCACGATCTGACTAAACAGCGCATCAAGCGCCTGATTCGCGGCTGGCTTGAGAGTCGCCTTGTTGAACTCGAACAGCACATCGGAGCTCAGGCTGAACTCCTTGGGAGCCACTACCACAGCAGGAGCTGGCTCGGCGATCACCGGAGCCGGAGCCGCTACCGGGGCTCCCACCTGACCGAAGCGGTAGAGCATGCCAAACGCCAGCAAGCCGTTATCCAGTTCAATACCAGAGCGGTCGATGGATGTATCGCCTAGCGGCGTGGTGTATTGATACTCCAGACGAGCAGCCCAGTTCTGGTCGATGGTGTACTCGGCACCCAGCGCCCCGACAAAGGCGGCACCCCGTTTCTTGCCGGTGAAACTGCTTGCTGTATCGCTGATCTTGCTGTCGGTCCAGGCATAGCCGCCACCCAGACGACCATAGAGATCGAGCACGTTAGTGGCCGGGAAGCTGATCTTCATGGTGGCCTGCACCAACTGACTCTTCGCCTCACCGTTCAGAGCATCCACACCGCTGCCGCCGCTCATCTTGTACTTGCCGAGCCAGTCGTAGCCCAGTTCAAAACCGAGGTTGGGATTGAGCTGGTAACCGGCAAATGCACCCAGACCCAGATCGCTCTTGCTCTCGCTGTTATTGCCAACCGCGGCAAAGTCACTGGCGATATCCTGGTTTTTATCTACACCGTAGTAGTTGGACCAACCGGCCTTGCCACCGGCATACCAGGTATTGTCCTGAGCAGCCGCCTGTACGGCGCCCGCAGCCAGCAATCCGCCGACCAACACGGCAAGCATCGATTTATTCATGTTTAGCCTCTGCAATAAGTCGTTATTGGCGCCTGAGCGCGCACTATCCCTGTGTGAAGCCGTCAGGCGGCCTCTCCGCTACTCAGGGTATCCCATGATGTCACAGCCTCAAATGACCAAGCCATCAGGAGTGTGAGCTTGTCGGCATTCTCTGCACTAAAAACAGCCAGTTAGATATTGTTGCTGGCTAAAAAACAGAGGGAGGCCAACGCCTCCCTCCTTCTTCATCGAGCCATCAACTGGCAAGGAACAGCCGATATGCGGGGTCGTCGCTCACCTCTTTCCAGCCGTACCCAATCTCGTGCAGGTAGTCGTGAAAAGCCGCCACATCTTCGTCCGGCAGTTCGAAGGCGCAGAGCACCCGGCCATAGTCAGCGCCGTGGTTACGGTAGTGGAACAGGCTGATGTTCCAGCGGCAACCCAAGGTCTCGAGGAAGCGCATCAGGGCGCCCGGTTGCTCCGGAAACTTGAAGCTGTAGAGCCGTTCACCGAGGGGCCGGGCCGGGCGGCCGCCAATCATGTAACGCACGTGATTCTTGGCCAGCTCGCTCTCGGTCATGTTGACCACCGGATAGCCGTTGCCACCGAGCTGATCGATGATCTGGCCCAGCTCCTCGTCGCCGCCGGTGAGGCGCACCGAGACGAACAGCGACGCCTGCTCGGCATCCGCATAGCGATAGTTGAACTCGGTCACCATGCGGGGGCCAAGCTGACGGCAGAAGTCGAGGAAAGCACCCTTGCGCTCGGGGATGGTCACCGCCAGCATGCCCTCACGCTTCTCGCCGATCTCGCAGCGCTCCGACACGTAACGCAGGCTGTGGAAGTTGACGTTGGCGCCGGAGAGAATGGCCGCCATCCGCCCCCCTTTAACCTGCTCCCGCTCGCTGTAGGCCTTGAGGCCCGCCAGCGACAGGGCGCCCGACGGCTCTGCAATGGCACGGCAGTCGTCGAAGATATCTTTCAGTGCGGCGCAGATCTGATCGTTGGAGACGGTCACCACCTCGTCCAGATACTGGTTGCACAGGCGGAAGGTCTCCTCGCCGATGCGCCTGACCGCCACCCCGTCGGCAAACAGCGAGACCCGCTCCAGATTGACCGGCTCGCCCGCCACCATGGCCGCCTTGAGGCAGGCAGACCCTTCAGCTTCCACCCCGATCACCTTCACATCCGGCAACAGCTGCTTGATGTAAACCGCCACCCCGGCGGCCAGACCGCCGCCCCCCACCGGCACGAAAACATGGGTGAGGTGGATATCCTGATCCAGCAGCTCCTTGCCGATGGTACCCTGCCCCGCGATCACCTCGACGTCGTCAAATGGCGGGATAAGGGTGTAGCCCTCCAGCTCGGCGAGACGGCGGCTTTCGGCATAGGCCTCGTCGAAGCTGTTGCCAAACAGCATGACGTTGCCGCCCTGACGGCGTACTGCATCGATCTTGATGTCCGGCGTGGTCTTGGGCATCACGATGATCGCCTTGATGCCGAGCTTGGCCGCCGACAGGGCGACCCCCTGCGCATGGTTGCCAGCAGAGGCGGCGATGACGCCGTGATCCTTCTGCTCTTGGGTCAGAGTGGCGATCTTGTGATAAGCGCCGCGCAGCTTGAAGGAGTGGACCGGTTGCAGATCCTCCCGCTTCAGGCTGACGTGGTTGCCGAGCCGCTCGGAGAGTTTTTTCAACGTTTGCAACGGGGTTACTCGCGCCGCCTCATAGACGGGAGAGAGCAGCACCTTGCGTAGATAATCAGCCGCAGAGACCATGACTTACTCCCCCAGCATCGAACGATCACGCACCGCACCCTTGTCGGCGCTGGTGGCGAACATGGCATAAGCGCGCAGGGCAAAGGAGACCTGACGCTGACGATCGAGCGGCTTCCAGCCACGAGCTTCCACGGCGACGCGGCGGGCAGCCAGCACGCTGTCGGCCACCTCCAGCACCATGCTGCGAGCCGGGATGTTGATGCTGATGATGTCGCCATCCTCCACCAAACCGATGGTGCCGCCGGAGGCAGCCTCCGGCGAGACGTGGCCAATGGAGAGGCCCGAAGTACCGCCGGAGAAGCGGCCATCGGTGATGAGGGCGCACGCCTTGCCCAATCCCATGGATTTCAGATAGGTAGTCGGGTAGAGCATCTCCTGCATACCCGGGCCCCCTTTCGGCCCTTCGTAGCGGATCACCACCACTTCGCCCGCTTTCACGGTGCCGTCGAGAATACCGTTCACCGCACTCTCCTGACTCTCGAATACCCGGGCCGGGCCGCGGAAGGTGAGGTTCTCCTCATCCACCCCGGCGGTCTTGACGATGGCGCCATTGACTGCGAGGTTGCCGGAGAGCACAGCGAGGCCACCCTCCTGGCTGTAGGCATTTTCCAGCGAGCGGATGCACCCTTCGGCGCGATCCAGATCCAGCTCGGCCCAGCGGCAATCCTGACTGAAGGCCTTGGTGGTGCGGATGCCAGCTGGCCCGGCGCGGTAGAAGTCCACCACCTCCTGACTCGGCTGGCGGCTGACGTCATATTCATTGAGCTGTTCGACAAGAGAGCAACCCAGCACAGTACGGGTATCGCCATGCACCAGACCCGCTTTTTCCAGCTGGCCCAGAATCGCTACCACACCACCGGCGCGATGCACGTCTTCCATATGGTACTTCTGGGTAGAGGGCGCCACCTTGCACAGTTGCGGCACCTTGCGCGACATGCGGTCGATATCGGCCATGGTGAAGTCGACGCCCGCCTCCTGCGCCGCCGCCAGCAGGTGCAGCACAGTATTGGTGGAACCACCCATGGCGATATCCAGTGCCATGGCGTTCTCGAACGCCGCCTTGGTAGCGATATTGCGCGGCAGCGCCGACGCATCGTCTTGCTCATACCAACGCTTGGCCAGCGTCACGATGCGTTGACCCGCCAGCTTGAACAGCTGCTCGCGATCACTGTGGGTCGCCAACATGGAGCCGTTACCCGGTTGGGAGAGGCCGAGCGCTTCGGTCAGACAGTTCATGGAGTTGGCGGTAAACATGCCGGAGCAGGAGCCGCAGGTGGGGCAGGCGCTGCGCTCCACCTGTTCGCTCTGGGAGTCAGACACCTTGGGGTCGGCGCCCTGGATCATGGCATCCACCAGATCCAGCTTGATGATCTGGTCGGAGAGCTTGGTCTTGCCCGCTTCCATCGGGCCACCGGAGACGAAAATGACCGGAATGTTGATGCGCAGAGCGGCCATCAGCATCCCCGGGGTGATCTTGTCGCAGTTGGAGATGCAAACCATGGCGTCGGCGCAGTGGGCGTTGACCATGTACTCCACCGAGTCGGCGATCAGCTCGCGCGATGGCAGGGAGTAGAGCATGCCGCCGTGGCCCATGGCGATGCCGTCATCCACGGCGATGGTGTTGAACTCTTTGGCAACGCCGCCCGCGGCTTCGATCTCGCGGGCCACCAGTTGGCCCAGATCCTTGAGGTGGACATGGCCCGGCACGAACTGGGTGAAGGAGTTGACCACGGCGATGATGGGTTTGCCGAAATCCTGATCGGTCATTCCGGTAGCACGCCACAGGGCGCGCGCCCCGGCCATGTTACGTCCGTGGGTAGTGGTGGCGGATCTCAACTTCGGCATTGTCTCTACTCCCTGATTGCCCATATGGGCTCGCTGCATTATTCGGTGATGATAAAAGTGGATCGGGAATCGATCCTGGTGAAGGCACCGCCAGGCACCTTCACCGGAAGCGACTCGGGGAGGCTTGTTGGCCTCCCCTCTGCTATCAGTCGTTAACCGGTGTGAGCCAGCCCCACTTGTCCTCGGTCTGGCCGTTGAACAGGCCGAAGAAGGCGTTTTGCAACTGCTCTGTCACCGGGCCACGGCTGCCAGCGCCCACCTTCATTCGATCGACGGAACGCACCGGCGTCACTTCGGCGGCGGTGCCGGTCATGAAGATTTCGTCTGCGACATAGAGCGCCTCACGGGGCAGCGCCTGCTCGCGCACCTCATAGCCCAGATCGCGGGCCAGCGTCATGATGGTGTCACGGGTGATGCCCGGCAGGATGGCGGCAGTGGCAGGCGGGGTAAACAGCACGCCATTCTTCACCAGAAACAGGTTCTCCCCCGCCCCTTCGCTCAGGTAGCCGTTCACGTCCAGCGCCAGCCCCTCGGCGAAGCCGTTGCGCTTGGCCTCGCGGCTGATCAGCTGAGAGGACAAATAGTTGCCGCCCGCCTTGGCACCGGTGGGAATAGTGTTGGGAGCGAGCCGGTTCCAGGAGGTGACGCACACATCCACCCCGTTTTTCAGCCCCTCTTCCCCCAGATAGGCGCCCCATGGCAGGGCTGCGACAATCAGATCGGCCTTGGCATCCAGCGGCGGATGCAGCCCCAGCCCCACGTTGCCGACAAAGGCCAGCGGGCGCAAATAGCCGCTCTTCAGGCCGTTCTCGCGCACCACGGTGCGGCAGGCTTCATTCACGTCGGCCTCGCTGTAGGGAACGTCCATCCAGTAGATCTTGGCGGAGTCGAACAGGCGGCGGGTGTGCTCCTGCAGACGGAAGATGCAGGTGCCCTTGGGGGTATCGTAGGCGCGTACACCTTCGAACACCGAGGAACCGTAGTGCAGGGCGTGGCTCATCACGTGCACCTGGGCGTCTTGCCAGGGCACCAGTGTGCCGTTGAACCAGATGTATTGCGGGTGAGTGGCGGATTGGGAAGGTTGTGACATTGGTTTTGCTCCTTAAGCTCTGATCCGGGGTTGCTGTTCCAGTGCATCGACCCGGGAGACGTCCACCAGCTTTACCAGCTGGCTCCACAACTGCTGGATGGGACGCACCGACTCGACAGTAACCGTGATCCGCAGCTGTTGGCAATCCTGCTCCATGTTGAGGGCGCAGAGAGCAAAGCCGCGGTGGCGCACCACCCGTAGCACCCGCTCCATCACTTCGGGTCTGGGCTGGGCGTGGATATGCAGGGTGTGCTGTGCAAATGCTGGCTGGGCAAGGGTGTGCGGGTTCATGGGCGTTGCTCCATCATCTGGTGGTTGGCGACTCCCGGCGGAACCAGGGGCCAGACGTTTTCTTCCTCTGAAATAGCCACATGCAGCAGGTAGGCACTCTCGCTCTTAAGCAGGCGATCGAGGGCACCGGCTATCTGATCCTTGCATGTGATGGTTTCGCCGGGGATGCCGAAGGCGGCAGCCAGGGCGACGAAATCGGGGTTGTCGGAGAGGATGGTCTCGCTATAACGGCCGTCGAAGAACAGCTCCTGCCACTGGCGCACCATGCCGAGGCGCTGGTTATCCAGCAGTACCATCTTCACCTTGAGCTGGGCGCGGCGGATGGTGCCAAGCTCCTGCACGTTCATCATGAAGGAGCCATCGCCACTCACCAGCACCACTTCATCCTGCGGGCGCGACATCTTGGCGCCGATGGCAGCGGGCAGACCGAACCCCATGGTGCCTAGACCAGCGCTGGAGAGGTGGTTGCGCGGGCTGGTGAAGCGCATGTGCTGGGCCACCCACATCTGATGCTGACCCACGTCGCAGGCCACCACGCTGCTCTCTGGCAACCGGGCGGAGAGCTGTTTGAGCAGGGCCGGGGCGTAGATGGCCTGACCCGGATGGTCATAGCGAAACGCGTACTCGCGGGCCATGGCGGCGCAGTGTTCACGCCAGGGGTCGATGGCGAGAGTCATGGCAAGGGCGGGCAACACCCGCTTGAGATCCTGGGTGATGCCCACCTCGGCAGCGCGGCGCTTGCCGAACTCGGCGGCGTCCACATCCAGATGGATCACCTTGGCTTCGGGGGCAAACTCCTCCAGCTTGCCGGTCACCCGATCATCGAAACGGGCGCCCACAACCAGCAGCAGATCGCACTGCTGCACCGCATAGTTGGCAGCCTTGGTACCGTGCATGCCGAGCATGCCCAGATAAACGGGGCTATCGGGATCGAGCGCACCAATCCCCTTGAGGGTGGTGACCGCAGGCATGCCGGTAACGGCGGCAAAGTCGCGCAACTGCTGCTCGGCATTGGCCATACCCACCCCGCCGCCGACGTAGAGCACCGGGCGCTCGGCGGCGGCCAGCAGAGTGCGGGCCAGGGTCAACTCTGCGGGATTGATAGCCTCCTGCTCTGCCACCGCAAACAGCGGGCTCTGGGTAGGAACGGCGGCCAACTGCACATCCTTGGGCAGATCGATCAGCACCGGGCCCGGGCGCCCTTCACTGGCGATGACAAAAGCTTCAGCGATTACCTGAGGCAGATCGGCCACGTCGGTCACCATAAAGGAGTGCTTGGTGCAGGAGAGGGACATGCCGAGCACATCGACCTCCTGAAACGCATCGGTACCGATGGCGGAACAGGGCACCTGACCACTGATAGCCACCAGCGGCACCGAGTCGAGCAGCGCCTCCGCAAGGCCGGTGACCAGATTGGTGGCGCCGGGGCCGGAAGTGGCGATGCAGACCCCCACCTGACCGGAGGCGCGGGCATAACCGACCGCAGCCATCGCCGCGCCCTGCTCGTGGCGGCAGAGTTGATGGGCCAGACCGCCGTCATACAGGGCATCGTAGACCGGCATGATGGCCCCACCCGGGTAACCGAACACCTGGGTCACACCCTGTTTCTTGAGAGCCTGTACCAAAAACTGCGCGCCGTTCATCTGGAAAATCCTGTCCTGTGGTCGAAAAAAAACCCCCGAGCTGTGAGGCTCGGGGGTCGCTTGTTTCGTTCTGTCCGGTGGTGGGTCTATCCCTTGTTCCGTGCAGCTAAACGAGCCCCGAGCGGTGAGATAATAATCACCACTAGGACCACAATAATGCTGACGAAACGGGAGGCCATGTTCATAGTTACAACCGGAAATCCTGTGAAGTTGGGGCGGTTTCTACCGCGAATGGCTATTAGAACTAGCACGGTGGTTTTTATTGGGCAAGTCTTTTTTCTGTGACAACCCACTGATTTTGGCTGTCACTCAACCCAAACTGTGGAATAAAAAACCAGTAACAAGCAGTTAGTCAGAACATATTTCAACTCAAGGACGGGATTTATGTCATTAGCTGTGGTTTATAGCCGTGCCAGCCTCGGGATCGCGGCTCCGCAAGTGACGGTGGAAGTCCACCTCTCCAACGGCCTGCCCGCCTTCAACATGGTGGGCCTGCCGGAAACCTCGGTGAAGGAGTCGCGGGATCGGGTGCGCAGCGCCCTGCTCAACGGCAATTTCGAGTTCCCGAGCAAGCACATCACAGTCAATCTGGCCCCCGCCGATCTGCCCAAGGAGGGCGGTCGTTTCGATCTGGCCATCGCCATCGGCATCCTCGCAGCTTCAAAGCAGATACCGGCAAAATACCTGCTCAATCACGAATTTTTAGGCGAACTGGCCCTGACCGGCGAGATCCGTCCCGTGCTCGGGGTGCTGCCCGCAGTGCTCGCCTGCCGCGATGCGGGGCGTACCCTGCTGGTACCCCGCGAGAACGGCCCGGAAGCTTCGCTCATTCAGGATGCCGAGGTGCGCACCGCCCACCAACTGCTGGCCGTCACCGCCTGGCTGGCGGGTCAGTACGAACTGCCGCTGCCGGATCCCCAGAGCACGGAGAGCCTGCCCGATGTGCCGGATCTGCAGGATGTGATCGGCCAGTCCCAAGCCAAACGGGCGCTGGAGATCGCCGCCGCTGGTAGCCACAACCTGCTGTTCATCGGCCCGCCTGGCACCGGCAAGAGCATGTTGGCCAGCCGCCTGCCCGGCATTCTGCCGCCGCTGAGCGAACAGGAGGCACAGCAGACCGCAGCCATTCACTCCATCGGCGGCCTCACCCCGCGCGCCGGTCACTGGCACCACAGGCCCTATCGCACACCGCACCACAGCGCCTCGGCGGTGGCGCTCGTTGGCGGCGGCAGCCACCCGCGGCCCGGTGAAATATCCCTAGCCCACAACGGGGTGCTGTTTCTGGATGAACTGCCCGAGTTCGAGCGCAAGGTGCTCGACTCCCTGCGCGAGCCGCTGGAGACTGGCCACATCACCATCAGTCGGGCCGCCCGTCAGGTCGATTTTCCCGCCCGCTTCCAGCTGGTCGGCGCCATGAACCCCAGCCCCTGCGGCCACTATGGCGATGGCCAGACCCGCTCCAGCCCGGATCAGATCCTGCGCTACCTCGGCAAGCTCTCCGGCCCCTTTCTCGACCGGTTCGATCTGACGGTAGAGGTGCCACTGCTGCCCAAAGGGAGTCTGACCGGCAAAGCGGAGCGGGGGGAGTCGAGCCAGCAGATCCGCGATCGGGTGCTGGCAGCGCGGGAGCGCATGCTCAGTCGCAATGGCAAGCTCAACAACCTGCTGGATAGCCGCGAGATAGAGGATATTTGCCGACTATCGCAACAAGATGCCGAGTTTTTGGAAAATGCCATCCAGAAGCTGGGGCTCAGCATCCGGGCCTGGCACCGCATCCTGCGGGTGTCGCGCACCATCGCCGATCTGGCCGGACAGCCCGCCATCGGCAAGGAACATCTCATCGAGGCGCTCGGCTATCGCGCCATGGATCGGCTGCTGTCACGGCTGCGCAGCAGCTGATAGAGGGGAAAGGGTGAGTCCGGCCTGTGACGGCTCTTAATAGTCTCACAGGCCAGCGGCTGATATTATGGCCACAGATCTGACCACTTGATGGCCTTTTATCGACAGCAAGACGGACCCGAACCCATGCCCAACAAGCTGACAGAGCGACTGCGCGGCAGCCTCTCCACCCTGCTCTATTTTTTCAATACCCTCTTCTGGTTTATCCCCATCTTCTTGCTGGGTCTGCTCAAGCTGCCGCTGCCACTCAAGGGGTGGCACACCCTCTGCAACTGGCTGCTGGATGGCTGTGCCAGCTGCTGGATCGGTTTCAACAATCTGATCCAGAAAACCATCATCAAAACCCCTTTCGAGGTGGTCGGAGTGGACAAAGGGCACCGGAATGAGTGGTATATGGTGATTGCCAACCATCAATCCTGGGTCGACATACTGGTACTGCAGCGGGTTTTTAACCAAAAAATCCCCTTTCTGAAGTTTTTCCTCAAGAAAGAGCTGATTTGGGTACCTTTTCTCGGTCTAGCCTGGTGGGCGCTCGACTTCCCCTTCATGCGGCGATATTCCAAGAAATTTCTGGAAAAACACCCCCATTTGAAGGGAAAAGATATAGAAACAACCCGTAAAGCCTGTGCCAAGTTTCGCCACATTCCGGTGAGTGTGATGAACTTCGTCGAAGGCACCCGCTTCACCAACACCAAACATCAGAAGCAGGGATCGCCCTATCGTCACCTGCTCCACCCGAAAGCAGGAGGCATCGCCTTTACCCTGGCAGCCATGGGTGACCAGTTGCATCAACTGGTGGATGTCACCATCGCCTATCCGGACGGCATACCCAGCTACTGGGACTTCATGTGCGGCCGGGTCGGGCAAATCAAGGTTCAGGTCCGCTATTTGCCGATCGACCGCAAGCTGGTGGGGGATTACTTCAATGACCCCGAGTTCCAACAAGAGTTTCAACAGTGGTTGAACGGGATCTGGCACGAGAAGGACCAGACCCTGAGCCAACTGCTGGCAACCAAGGCGCAGTAGACATCCATGCTATCCCTGCTTCCCGGCCCGCTGGTGCTGATCATCAGCGCAGGCCTGACCATTCTGTTCACCGCCTTGTGCGCCAGCCTGATCCTGCTGGTTTCGCTGGCCAAACTGCTGCTGCCAGTTCCGGCTTTTGGCCGCGCCTGCAGTCTCCTCAACAACCGCTTCATGCGCCTGTGGCTCGCCTGCAATGCGCTGGTGATCCGCCTCACGATGCGCATCGACTGGCAAATCGAAGATGAGACCCGACTACGCAAAGATGGCTGGTATCTCATCATCAGCAACCACATGAGCTGGACCGATATCGTGGTGCTAGGTCACCTGTTCCGGGACCGGCTGCCGGTGCCCAAGTTCTTCATGAAGCACGAGCTGATCTACATCCCGCTGCTGGGGCTCGCCTGCTGGGGGCTCGACATGCCCTTTATGCGCCGCTATTCACGGGAGTTTTTGCTGAAGAACCCGCACCTGCGCGGCAAGGATATCGAGACCACCCGCAACGCTTGCGAGAAGTTTCGCCACATCCCCACCACCGTTATCAACTTTGTAGAAGGGACCCGCTTCACCGAGCAGAAACGGGATGCGGCCCGCTCCCGCTACCGCCATCTGATGCCGCCCAAAGCGGCGGGTCTGGCCTTTACGCTGGCGGCCATGGGGGAGCAGTTTGACAGCCTGATCAACGTCACCATCCGCTACCCGGACAATGCCGAGACCCCGTTCAAAGACTTTCTGATGGGACGGATGAAGCGGATTCAGGTACGAATCGAGGAGCTGCCAGTAGATGAGACGCTGGTCGGCGACTACTTCAATGACAAGCAGTTCAAACGGGGTTTTCAGGAGTGGCTAAACCAGCGCTGGCAGGAGAAGGACGAGGTGCTGGAGGGGTGGCAGAGTGGTCAGGCGCCGCTGCCGGTAGCCGCCAAAGAGGAGTCCAAAGAGAGCGCCGAGGCCAACTCGACCAACTGATCTTCGGAGAACACCGCAATGCCGTGGCGGCGCAGCAGGGCGGTGGTCTTGCCCTCGCCCGCCACAGAAACCCCTTCAAAGCGGCCGTTATAGATACGGCCGCTGCCACATGAGGGACTCCCCTCTTTCAGCAGGGCGAAACGAATGCCCTGCGCCTGACAGATCTCCAGCGCCAGCTGGGCGCCGCGCTCAAACTCGGCGGTCACATCCAACCCGTTCGCCGTCACCACCCGCTCGCCCTGCCGCTCGGCAGGAGGACGCGGGGTCGGCAAACCGCCCGCCACTTCGGGGCAGAAGGCCAGCACTCGCCCCTCGGCACCCAGCTCGCTCAGCCAATCGCTGACGATCCCCTTGCTCTGGCCATCGTAACGCACCGGCTGACCCAGCAGGCAGGCGCTCACCAGCACACGGACAGGGGACTCACTCACGCTTCCGCTCCATGCATCATCTGATCGAACATCACGCAGCAAGGGCTCTCCAACCGATAGAGGATGGCGGGGCGTTGCTTGCCGGTACGCTTGCGACCAGTGTCGACCAGAATGCCGGCACGATGGATCCGCTTGCGAAAGGCGGCCGTATTCATCGGAGTTTGCAGGATGATCTCGAAGGCACGCTGCACTTCAGAAAGGGTGAACTCGGGCCCCAGCAGTTGCAGTGGCAAGGTGCTGTAGCGGCTCTTGATCCGCAGCCGCTCCATCCCCTTGGCGATGAGCTGGAGGTGGTCGAAGGCAAGACTCAGCCCCGGCAGGTTGGAGATCGGATGCCAGCAACCGCGTACGGCTTCGACTTGTGGATCGACCAGGCAGAGATAGACCAGGGTGGTGGACCAGCCGCGGGGATCCCGCTCCAGACTGCCGAGAGTGCAGACCTGCTCGCTATAGCAGTCACCCAGCCCCCACTCCGCCAGCAGGCGGCGTTGGGCGGCATCCAGGTCCCGATCTCGAGTCTCATCGATGCGCAGCGCTGGCAGTTGCCAGCAGTGGGCAAAGGGGGGGCGATCACGGGTCTCGAGCAACAGCTCGAGCCGTTCGTCATGCAACCGCAGCACCACCATATCCAGACTCATTCTCAGCATGCCGATCGCCCTGCTCGCCTTCCATTAATGTTTGGTAGATAATATCACATGAATAGTATGTGCAGGAGCCAATCATGGGAACCGTCGCCAGCCTGGATATTGATGCGCAGAAGGGCTTTACCCCCCTCTGCCCAACCGAACTGCCCGTCGTGGGCGGTGATGATATTGTGGCTGCGCTCAACGCTCAGGCCACCCTCGCCACGCTGCGGATCGGCAGTAAAGATGCTCACCCGGCCAATACCGACTGGGCCATCTCTGACCCCGCAGGCATGCTGCTGCCACTGGATCTGCCCAATGCCGATCTCACCTGGCCAGTGCACTGCGTACCCGGCAGCAAAGGCTTCGAGCTGCTCGACGGTCTGCCTGCCCCCATCGACTATGACTTCTTCGTCTGGAAGGGGGTCGAGCCGGATCTGCATCCCTACGGCACCTGCTTCCACGACCTGGCCGAACAGCGCAGCACCGGTCTCATCGAATTTCTGCAAGCGCGCAAGGTCGACACCGTGCTGGTCGGCGGTCTCGCCACCGACTACTGCGTCAAAACCAGCGTACTGCAACTGCGACGCGCCGGTTTCCGGGTGATCGTCCATCTCGATGCTTGCCGTGGCATCGCCCCTGCGACGGTTGCCAGCGCCCACACCCAGATGATCGAGGCTGGTGCCGAACTGGCCCAGACCCTGATCGATGTACAACACCTGCTGGACGCCTGATATGCCACCCATCCTCACCAGCCTGCTCGATACCGGCGCCTGCAATTTACATATGCAACTGGCGTTCGCCCGCCTGCGGGGAGCCTGATATGCCACCGATTCTCACCAGTCTGCTCGACACCGACGCCTACAAACTGCACATGCAGCAGGCGGTGTTCCACCGTTATCCGGATGCCGAAGTGGTGGCCGAATTCCATAGCCGCAACGAGGAAGACTTGCTGCCCATGATGGGGCAGATCGAGGAGCAGCTGCACCTCGCCGGATCCCTGCGACTGACCAGACCCGAACTCAATTTTCTCGCCGAGCGCCCCTTCTTCACCCCGGACTACCTCGACCATCTGCGCCGCAAGCCGCTCGATGCCTCTCTGCTCAAGGTGTTCGAGAAGGATGGCCGTATCAATGTGCGGGTCGAAGGGGCCTGGCAGGATGTGATCCTGTGGGAAATCCCGGTGCTCGCCATCATCAGCGAGATGCGCAACCGCTTCCGCTACCCCCAGTTCGGCGTCAGCCACGCCCTGGAGCTGCTCGATCAGAAGATCGACAAGCTGGAACGGGAGCTGAGCCGCGAAGAGATGGCCGAATTCAACCTCATCGACTTCGGCACCCGCCGTCGCTTCTCCCACGCGGTGCAGGATGCTGTGGTGGGTCGCCTCAAAGAGCGGCTACCGGCATTTCGCGGCACCAGCAACTACCTGCTGGCCCAGAAGTACAAACTGCCCGCAGTGGGCACCCAGGCCCACGAGTGGTTCCAGGCGCACCAGCAGCTCGGCTTCCCGCTTGAGCACAGCCAGCGCGCCGCCCTCACCAGCTGGCTCGATGAATTCACCGACCATCTGGGCATCGCCCTGACTGACTGCATCACCATGGATGCTTTCCTGCGCGACTTCGACTTCGAGCTGGCCAGCAGCTATCAGGGTCTGCGCCACGACTCCGGCGATCCCGTGGTGTGGGGTGAAAAGGCGATCAGCCACTACCAGCGCCTCGGTATCGACCCCACCGACAAGACCCTGGTGTTCTCTGATGGGCTCAACCTCGACAAGGCAGTGCAGCTGCTGCGCCACTTCCGTGGCCGCATCAATACCAGCTTCGGCATCGGCACCAAGCTCACCTGCGATCTGCCCGGCGTCAGCCCGATGAACATCGTCTTCAAGCTGATGGAGTGCAACGGCGGCCCGGTCGCCAAGATCTCCGACAGCCCGGGCAAGACCCTCTGCCGGGATGCGGAGTTTATCCGCAACCTCAAGCAGGCGTTCCACGTCGGGGTCTGATCTTCGAGATCGCCAGAAAACAAAAAGCCCGCCGATTCGCATCGGCGGGCTTTTTTATCGACTTATGAGCGGTCAGTCTTTCTTGGTCAGCAGGAACTGCACCAGCTGGTTGAACTGCTCCTGGGAGGTGATGGATTCAATCTTCACCAGATACTTACCGTTCACCAGGAAGGCCGGCACACCGCGAATGTTGTAGCTCTCGGTGTTGCGATCGAACTGGGAGACCATGCCGGAGACGGCGAAGCTGTCGACAGCGCCGACGAACTCTTCAGCCGGTACACCGTTATCCACGAAGATCTGCTTCACGTCATCGCGGCTCATCGGCGGCTGACGCTGGGTGTGGATCTTGTTGAAAATGGCCGGGGTCAGCTTGGCTTCGGCATTGAGCAGGCTGGCAACGGCGTAGGCACGCTGCATCTCGGGGCCCATTTCGCGGCCGAGGAAGGCAACCGGGTTTTTCTTCAGGGTGACGCCTTTCGGCAGACCGGCCTGCAGTTGCTCAACGATCGGTTCGAAGGTGGCACAGTGCGGGCAGTAGTAGGAGAAGAACTCCATAACTTCCGGCTGGGCGGTACCAGTCTGTTTGACCACATCGTAGTTGACGCCTTCCTTGAACTGGGGGGCGGCGTGAACCATGGGGATCATCAGCATGGCAGCAAGGAAAAATAGGATTTTTTTCATGATGTTTCCTGTTAAGGGATCACTGTGAGGCACGCCCGGCGAACCGAAGCAGTGCCAAGCCTATTGTTTCGCCATCCCGCCGTCAATGCCCAATGAGGTCCATTCCCCTGGGCAGGCTGGCCACCACCCCGTCACCTTACCATCCCGGCATCAGGCTCAGCGGCGGTGCTTTGAGCGCCTCCAGCTGATCGTGCAGGGTGGCGATCTGCTGGCGCCAGTAGTGATCGGTATTGAACCAGGGGAAGTGACGGGGGAAGGCAGGATCTTCCCAACGCCGCGCCAACCAGGCCATGTAGTGGACTATGCGCATCGCCCGCAGCGGCTCGATCAGCGCCAGCTCGCGCGAGTCGAACTCAATGAACTCCTCGTAGCCCGCCAACAGGGTATCGAGCTGGATCTGCTGCTCGTGGCGCTCGCCGCTCAGCATCATCCAGAGATCCTGAATCGCAGGGCCGCTGCGGCAATCATCGAGATCGACAAACATGGGGCCGTCGCGCCACAAGATGTTGCCCGGATGGCAGTCGCCATGCAATGAGATCTGCGCCACATCCAGTGTCATCGCATCGCTGACATGTTTGATCAGCTCGTCGAGCACGCCGAAAAACTGCTTGGCCAGCCCGCTCGGCAGCCACTCGCCGGACGCCAGCAGCTGACGCGGTTCGTGCAGCATGCTCTCCACATCGAGTCGCACCCGATGGTGAAACGGCTTGCTGGCACCGATCTGATGGATACGGCCGAGAAAACGTCCCACCCACTCCAGCTGATCGAGGTTGTCTACCTCGAACTGGCGGCCACCGACGCTCTGCCAGATGGCAAAGGGATAGCCTTGGTGATCCAGCAGGGTCTCACCGGCGAAGGCGAGCGGCGCGGCGACCGGGATCTCCGCCTCGGCAAGACGGGTGGCAAACTCGTGTTCCTCGAGGATCTGGGCCCGGCTCCAGCGGCCGGGACGATAGAACTTCACCACATAGCGGCGACGATCCTCATCCTGAAACTGGTAGACCCGGTTTTCGTAGCTGTTGAGCTCGATAAGGCCGGAATCGAGCCGCAGGCCACTGAGATCGAGCGCATCCATGATGAGGTCGGGTGTGAGGTCGGAATAGTTGAAACGCATGTCATCCACCATAAGAAAGGGGCGCCGTTGCGCCCCATTCTATCACTACTGCCCGGCATTGCCGTGCTCGCTGGTGACCGGACTGGTGTAACGCCCGGCTCACCGCCGCCGCAAGCGGTTACAACCGGCTGATAAACTTGCTGCCCTGGCGCAGGTTGCCCTTGCTGTCATCCGGCGCCGCCCCCTCCCGTTTCAGCACGAACTGGATATCCAGGGTCGGCCGCTTCAGGTTGTAGGGATCGACCGCCAGACTGACCGGCAGGGTGAAGATCTCGCCCGCTTTCAGGGTCACTTCGCGGGGGCCGAACCACTGATACTCGGGCAGCCCCTCCACATCCAGTTGATAAGTTTGCGGCTGCAGAGTCTTGTTGAGGATCTTGAGAGTGTAGGTGTTCTCGATAAGCCCCTCGCTGTTCTCGCGGAACAGCTGGTTGCGATCCCGCAGGATATCGAGCCCCATCGGCATGATGGACATGGCGTTGTAGACAAATACCCCCAGCATCGTCGCCATCACCAGCCCGTAACCAATCAGCTTGGGCCGCGCCACATGGGTGGAGTCGTTGGCCAGCTTGTGCTCGGTGGTGTAGCTGATGAGCCCCTTCGCATAACCCATCCGATCCATGGTCTGGTCGCAGGCATCGACGCAGGCGCCACAGTTGATGCACTCGTACTGCAGGCCGTCGCGGATATCAATGCCGGTCGGGCAGACCTGCACGCAGAGATCGCAATCGATGCAATCCCCCAGACCCAGCGCCTTGGGATCCGCCTTGCGGGAGCGAGCACCACGGGTCTCGCCGCGCTTGGTGTCATAGCCGACGATGAAGGTGTCCCTGTCGAACATCGCAGACTGGAAGCGGGCGTAGGGGCACATGTGGATGCACATGATGGCACGCATCCAGCCCGCGTTACCGTAGGTGATGATGGTAAAAAAACTGACCCAGAAGAATACCCAACCACCCGCCTGCAGGGTAAAGAAGTCCGGCACCAGTTTCGTCACATCCTGAAAGTAGGCAACGAACGTCAGGCCGGTGACCAGCGAGATGAGCAGCCAGGCCAGATGCTTGGCCCCCTTGCGAGCCAGCTTCTCGCCGCTCCAGGGGGCCTGATCCAGCTTGCGCCGCTTGTTGGCAGGCCCCTCCAGCTTCTCTTCAAACCAGATGAACATGAAGGTCCACACCGTCTGCGGGCAGAGATAGCCGCACCAGACCCGACCGAGGAAGGTCGTCACAAAAAAGAGGGCGAAGGCGGCGATCATGAAGATCCAGGCGAGCAGGGTCAGATCCTGCGGCCAGATGGTGGCACCAAAGACATGGAACTGCTGATGACCAAGGTCAAACAGCACCGCCTGCCGTCCCTCGTAGCGCAGCCAGGGCAGCAACACGAAGAGGGCGACAAAGAACCAGCCCATCCCCTTGCGCACCCGCTGCCAGTAACCGGTCTGGGCCCGCACATAGATGCGGTTGCCGGGGTTGAATCTGTCATCGCTGGCTTTGAACGTATTGGGGTTGAAAGTCCCGGTTACATCCTGGTCGGTGACATCCTTGATATCGATTTTATCGTGGTCGGCCATTGCAAGACATCGCTCCCTGATTTGTTATGGGGCGGATTATATCTTAAACAACATGCTAATTGCGTGAATTAGATGTATCTAATATTGGTGTTCGATCGCAATTTCAGGCAACAAAAAAGCGCATCACCCTGCGGTGATGCGCTTCTGCTCAATAGTTACTTGATTCCGCGTGCCTTGAGCAGTGCCTCTTTGAAATCGGGCACATGATCCTTGGCCAGACCGGGGATCATCGCCTGCTTGTCTGACTCACGCATTTTGAGGTGATAGATCAGCATGTCGTCGGTCAGCTCGGACAGAGGCCCCTCAAATCCCGCTTCTTGGGACAGTTTGGCAACAAACTGCACCAGGCTGAGATCCTGTTCCTTGATCCAGGCAGGCTGCAACAACTCCAGCAGCTCTTCGATACGATGACATTGCATAGACAACCTCTTTAATCTGTCACGTTAAACTCAGGCAACCTTACCCATCAAGGCTACTTCGATTCGATCCCGCCCATTATGCTTGGCCTGATAGAGGGCCGCATCCGCTTTTTGGATCAAATCGGCGATTTTCATGCTGTTATCCGGTATCAGAGTCGCAACACCGAAACTACATGTGACCCGACTGGATACCAGTGATTTCTGGTGCGGAATGGCCAGCGCATTGAGCGCCTGCCGCACATTGTCAGCCACCTGCAGCGCCCCCTGCATGCCGGTACAGGGCAGCAGCAGGGCAAACTCTTCACCGCCATAGCGGGCCGCCAGATCATCCTCGCGCCGCTCCACCTCCGCCAGCAAAGCCGCGACCTGCTGCAGACAGTCATCCCCCAGCTGATGGCCGTAGAGATCGTTGAACTGCTTGAAGTAATCCACATCCACCAGCACCAGCGACAGCGGTGCACGGGCCCGATGACAGCGGCGCCAGGCCCGCTCCAGAGAGTCGTCGAGATAAGCGCGATTGGCGATGCCGGTCAGGCCATCGAGACGGGAGGTGAGGCGCAGATGCTCGGAGACCGCCTTCAGCTCGGCCACCAGCTCGGCGTTGGAGAAACGGTGATGCAGGGAGGCGATCTGATCCCGCCGCAGGCGGCGCAGCAGAGTCGGCAGAAAGACAAAGAGATAACCCGCCAGCATGCAGGAGACAATCCGCTCCTGCTCGTTACCCGCCCCCAGCTCGAACAGCATGGCCGCCCCGAGCGGCAGTACCGAGCCATAGAGCGAACGGCGACTGCCAAACAGCATGATGGCACTGCCGGTGAGAATGAGGCTGGCCAGCATCATCATGGCGGCCCGGTAGGTATCGGGCAGCCTGTCCATGTAGAGCAGCACCCCCAGCGCCCAGATGATGGAGGTAATGGTCACCCCGATGAAGAACTCGCGCTCCAGTATGGCAAGCGGCGTCTGATCCAATCTGGACTGGCGCCAGCGCAGATGCCAGCCCCTCAAGAACAACAGCAGCAACACGCCAGCCAACCAGCCGAGCGCTTCGCTGGCGGGCAGATAGTCGTGAAAAAACAGACTCCAGCCAAACGCCAGCAAACCCAGACAGGGGAGACTGAATAAAGCGTGGGTATAGAGCTGGACCATGATGGCCTGCTTCACCTGGCGTGTCACACTCTGGGTCAACTGAGTACTCCTGTACAAGAGCCGAGCAGTCTATCACTCCCCCCTGACGGGCAACAATAATGCACCTTTTATTAAGCTGTTACTCAACCACGTTCCAGCTCGTCGAGGATCGGGCACTCGGGATTGTCATCCCCGTGGCAACAGCAGACCAGCCCTTCCAGCGAGCTGAGCATAGCCTGCAGTCCGGCGATGCGCGCGCGCAGATCGACGATCTTCTCCTGCGCCAGCTTCTTCACCTGGGCACTGGTTCTGTGCTCGTCACGGTAGAGCGCCAGCAGTTCCTGACACTCCTCCAGATTGAAGCCGGTCTCCCGCGCCCGCTTGACGAAGCGCAGCTCCCGCAGCGCCCCCTCGGTGTAGCTGCGATAGCCGTTATCGCTGCGCACCGGAGCGGTGATGAGGCCGATGCTCTCGTAGTAACGGATGGTTTTGGCGGTCAGTCCCGTGGCCTTGGCAACCTTGCTGATGTTCATTTATGCCTCCTTACTGATCGGGTTGGATGCTGGCCCGTGCGCCGCTTTGGGCTGCCAGCGTTTCAATAACAGGGAATTGCTCAAAACGGTGATGCTGCTCAGGGCCATGGCCGCCCCCGCCAGCTCGGGGCTGAGGTAGCCCAGCGCCGCCAACGGAATGCCGATGATATTGAACACGAAGGCCCAGAACAGATTCTGCTGAATGGTGCGCCAGGTGGCCGCCGAGATGTCGATGGCATCGGCCACCAGCCGCGGGTCAGATCGCATCAGGGTGATGGAGGCGGTCTCCATCGCCACATCGGAGCCGGAGCCCATGGCGATGCCGACATCCGCCGCCGCCAGCGCCGGGGCGTCGTTCACACCGTCCCCTACCATGGCTACCAGCCCGCGGGTTTGCCCCCGCAGCGCCTCGACCTTCTCCACCTTGCCCGCTGGCAGCACGGAGTCAAAGGCTCCGTCCAGCCCCAGCTTGGCGGCGATATGGGCCACCGGTGCTGGCGCATCGCCGCTCACCAGCCAGCTGGCAATGCCACGCTGGCGCAGGGTGGCGATGGCCTCCGGACTCTCGGGGCGCAGGGTATCGGCCAGTGCCGCGATGCCCGCTACCGCGCCGTCGATGGCCACCCAGACCCGGGTCGCGCCATCGGCGGGCTGTTCATCCTGTTGTGGCGGTTCAATCCCGAGCTGGGCCAGCAGGGCTCCATTGCCGATGGCGACCGCGTGACCCGCCACCTGACCGACAATACCGGCCCCGACCCGCACCTCCACGGCTTCTGGCTGGGGCAGCGTAGCCTCCTTGCCGACGGCCTCGCGCATGGCCAGCGCCAGCGGGTGTTCGCTCGCCTGTTGCAGGGCGGCGGCGAGGCGCAGTTGCTCGTCGTTGCCGCTCCAGCTGGCCAGCACAGGCTTGCCCTGAGTCAAGGTGCCGGTCTTGTCGAAGATGAGCGCCTTGATGGCGTGGGCCTTCTGCAAGGTATCGACATCCTTGATCAGAATGCCATGGCGAGCCGCTACGCCGGTGCCGGTGACAATGGCGGCAGGGGTCGCCAACCCGAGGGCGCAAGGGCAGGCGATCACCAGCACCGCCACCGCCGCCAGCAGCGCCTGCGCGAAATCGTTGCTGATGGCGTACCACACCAGCAGGGTAAAGAGGGCGATGGCCATCACCACCGGCACAAACACGGCGGAGACCTTGTCCACCAGCTGTTGCAACGGGGCCTTACCCATCTGGGCGCTCTCCACCAGCGCAATGATCTTGCTGAGGCTGGACTCCTCCCCCACCGTAGTGGCTTCAATCTCCAGCACACCGGAGCGGTTGATGGCACCGCCCAGCACCTTGTCGCCCGCGCCGCGTGGCACCGGTAGGCTCTCGCCAGTGAGGATCGACTCGTCCAGTTCGCTGGCACCGCTCACGATTCTGCCATCCACCGGCACCCGCTCACCCACCAGCACCCGCAGTCGATCGCCGCGCAGCACTTCGTCGATGGCGACGCTCTGCCAGCTCTCGCCACGCCAGACGGTGGCAGTTTCCGGCCGCAGCGCCATCAGTTCGCGAATGGCGGACTGAGTGCTGCGTCTGGCCCGTGCCTCCAGCAGTTTTCCCAACGAAATCAGGGTAATGATGATGGCGCTCGCCTCGAAATAGAGCTGACCGCTGGCGGCCATCCCCAGATTAAGCAGTAGATAGAGGCTGTAGAAGTAGGCCGCGCTGGTGCCGGTCGCCACCAGCACATCCATGTTGGCTGCGCGGTTCTTGATGGCGAGCCAGGCGCCGCGATAGAAACGGGCCCCGATCCAGAACTGCACCGGGGTGGCGAGTACCAACTCGAGCCAGGCGGGCAGATGCCAGGGGAACAGTCCAGCCATAGCCAGCATCCCCACCAGCAGCGGCAGGGTCAGCAGCGCCGAGACGATGACCCGGGTTTGCGCCTGACGGGCAGTGGCGGCCTCCTGTGCTTCCCGCTCCAGCAACTGCTGGCGGCGGCCGCTGGCCGAACCCTGTGCCAGTTTGGCGCCAAAGCCGAGCGCTTCTATATGTTCACGCAGGGCGGCGGGGCTCTGGGCGCCCGGCACCAGCACGATACGGGCCTGTTCGATGGAAAAATTGACCTCGGCGGAGATAACACCGGGCAGCACCGCCAGCATTTTGTTCAGCCGAGCCGAACAACCAGCGCAACTCATACCGGTAATTTGAAACAAAAAGGTCTCGCTGCCGTAGTCATAACCCTGACTTTTGATGCTTTCGAGCACCACAGGCAGACGGTCCGGGCTGGCCAGCTCGATGGCCGCCTGCTCCAGCGCGAAGTTGACGGTGGCCGATACCCCGTCGAGTTTGTTGAGGCTGGCCGCGATGCGGCTGGCACAGTTGGCGCAGCTCATGCCACTGAGTGGCAATTGCAGATGAATGGGGTGTTGCTGTTGGGTCGTCATGCTGCTCCTCCCGGGAACCCGTCGGCACCACATAACGCCGACTGGCAAACCCTAACCTTTACTGTAAGGGCAAGCTCAAGCAGTTCACACCCGCTTTTTAAAACAGTGTTGGCAAAACGCGGATAAAAAATGGCGCCACCCTCGACGAGGGTGGCGCCATGATTCATCTCGTTCAGATGCCGTACTGGGCGCGGTAAGCCTTCATTGCAACAAGCTGTGCCGCCAGCTCCGGCTGCTCGGCCTGCTTCTCTTCCAGATACTGGATCAGGTCGCTCATCTGGATGATGGCGATGATGTGGGCGCCGTAGTCACGCTCCACCTCCTGAATGGCAGAAAGCTCGCCCTTGCCCTTCTCCTGACGGTCCAGCGCGATCAGCACGCCCGCCAGCGAGGCGCCGTTGGCCTGGATCAGATCCATGGATTCGCGGATGGCGGTACCGGCGGTGATGACATCGTCCACCAGCATGATGCGCCCCTTGAGCGGGCTGCCCACCAGATTGCCGCCCTCGCCGTGGTCCTTGGCCTCCTTGCGGTTGAAGCACCAGGGCACATCCACATCGTGCTGCTCCACCAGCTGCACCGCGGTGGCAGAGGCGATGGGGATCCCCTTGTAGGCCGGGCCAAACAGCACATCGAACTCGATGCCGGCATCCATCAGGGCGGCGGCATAGAAGCGGCCGAGGCGGGCCAGATCGCGGCCGCTGTTGAACAGTCCGGCGTTGAAGAAGTAGGGGCTTTTACGACCGGATTTCAGGGTAAATTCACCGAATTTGAGGACCTGTTTCTCCAGGGCGAACTCGATAAATTGACGCTGGTAGGCTTTCATTCTGGCTCCTTGCTTGGCTTGTCGTTGTCTTGTGTGGGGGTATAAAAAAACGCGGCCAATGCCGCGTTTTTAAAATCAGGAGAGTGACTGCTTCTGCAGCGCAATGATCTCTTCAATGCCGCCCTTGGCGAGCCCCAGCATCGCCAGCAGCTCCTCATGGGTGAAGGGCTCGGCCTCCGCAGTGCCCTGCACCTCGATGATCCGACCATCTTCGGTCATCACCACGTTCATGTCGGTCTCGGCGGCGGAGTCTTCGATGTACTCCAGATCGCAGATGGCTTCGCCCTGATACATGCCGACGGAGACGGCAGCGATCATCTGCTTGAGCGGGCTCTGCTTGATCATGCCCTTCTCGACCATCCAGTTCAGCGCATCCACCAGCGCCACGCAGGCACCGGTAATGGAGGCGGTACGGGTGCCGCCATCGGCTTGCAGCACATCACAGTCAACTGTGATGGAGTGCTCGCCCAGCGCAGTCAGGTCTACCGCAGCGCGCAGGGAGCGGGCGATCAGACGGGAGATCTCCAGGGTACGGCCACTCTGCTTGCCGGAGGCCGCTTCGCGGTTCATTCGGGAGTGGGTGGAGCGCGGCAGCATGCCGTACTCGGCAGTGACCCAACCCTGATTCTTCCCTTTCAGGAAGCGCGGAACGCTGGTGTCGACGCTGGCGGTGCAGAGCACGCGAGTGTTACCGAACTCCACCAGCACTGAGCCTTCTGCATGTTTGGTGAAATTGCGGGTAATGGTAACCGGGCGAAGTTGCGCGGCACTGCGATCGCTGGGACGTGACATGGAACGGACCTCTGGGCTGGCTCAAATTGGCGAAGGAGTATAAGCGATTGCTACTCAAATATCAGCCGCTAAAACCACGGCATCGGCTGACGAGCAGGGCCGGGCTGAGTATACTGGCCGCACACTTCATCAAGCCCGGAACAATCAATGATTCACAGCATGACCGCCTACGCCCGCAAGGAATTCAAGGGCGACTGGGGCACAGCCGTTTGGGAAATTCGTTCGGTAAACCAGCGCTATCTGGAAACCTACATTCGCCTGCCGGAGCAACTGCGCAGCCTGGAGCCGGTACTGCGTGAGCGTTTCCGCGCCAAGCTGCAGCGTGGCAAGGTGGAGTGCAACCTGCGTTTTGAAGCCGCTCAAGCCGATGCAAAGCAGCTGCACATTAATGAAGAGCTGGCCAAGCTGATCATCGACAGCGCCAACTGGGTAATGAAAGAAGCGGGCCAGGGCCAGCTCAACCCGGTCGACGTGCTGCGCTGGCCGGGTGTCATGGCCGCCGCCGAACAGGACATGGACGCGGTCGCCACCGAGCTGCTCGGCGGTTTTGACCAGACCATGGAAGATTTCCTCGCCTCCCGCGCCAGCGAAGGGGCCAACCTCAAGGCGCTGATCGAGCAGCGTCTGGCCGGTATTCAGGTGGAAGTGAAGAAGGTGCGCGTCCACCTGCCGCAGATCATCGAGTGGCAGCGCCAGAAACTCACCGACCGCCTGGCCGAAGCCAAAGTGGAGCTGGATCCGGCCCGCATCGAGCAGGAGATCGTGCTGCTGGCCCAGAAGATCGACGTGGCCGAAGAGCTGGATCGTCTGGAGATGCACATCAGCGAAACCAACAAGATCATGAAAAAGGGTGGCGCCTGTGGCCGCCGCCTCGACTTCATGATGCAGGAGTTCAACCGCGAGTCGAACACCCTCGGCTCCAAGTCCATCAACGCCGAAGTGACCCAGTCCGCCGTCGAGCTGAAGGTCCTCATCGAGCAGATGCGCGAGCAGATCCAGAATATAGAATGATGTTTTTGGCTGCTCCAGATGACTCACAAACCCCTGATTTTCAGGGGTTTATTTTTATTTGCTGCCGAATAGTTTGCCCAACTATTTTGCAAACAACTTTTGCTGACAGAGAGTACACCTAGCGCAGTGTTACAACCCCCCCTCCCTGTTACCAGGGATAAGTCCTCCCTTAGAGAAAGGGCAACACTACGCAGCATCCGCCAGCTCAAACATGCCATAAGGGTGAATTTCCAGATAATAGTGCTCACCGACATCGGGCTGCAGGCGCGTGGCGTTCACCTGTAAAAGGATTTGCTGCCCATGCCAATCGACAATCACCTCGTATTGCGGGCCCATATAGGCGACGTGACAAATGGTACAGCGCTGGCTCACTTCTCCCTTTTGACCGAGGGTGATCGCCTCCGGACGAACACCTATGGTACCTCCACCTTTGACCACAAAATGCGGTGGGCGCGGCAGGCGATAACCGTGGATCTCGACATAGTCTTGACTCACGTTCGCGGGGAACAGGTTGGCATCCCCCATAAAACTCGCCATAAAACGTGAGGCAGGCTGACGATATAGCGCCTGCGGAGAACCAATCTGCATGATGTGACCTTTGTTCATCACCAGCACCGTATCCGACACCGCAAACGCCTCGCTCTGATCGTGTGTCACGTAAAGAGAGGTTATGTTGAACTGCTTCTGCAGCTCGCGAATTTTATCGCGCATGCTGCGGCGCAGGTTGGCATCGAGATTGCTCAATGGTTCGTCAAACAACAACACCTTGGGCTTGAGGATCAATGCACGGGCCAGTGCCACGCGCTGCTGCTGTCCACCGGAAATTTGATCGACATAGCGATCTTCAAAGCCTTCAAGATCCACCATCGACAGCGCCTCTTTGACGCGGGATTTGATCTCGCTACGCGACACGCCGAGCATCTTCAGGCCATAGCCGACGTTCTCACCAAGTGACATATGTGGAAACAACGCGTAAGACTGAAACACCATGCAGATATCGCGCTGCTGGATGGAGCAGCTGGTAACGTCTTCACCATCGATAAAAATCTGTCCCTCCGTTGGCTTTTCCAACCCTGCTACCAGACGCAGCACTGTCGTTTTTCCGCAGCCTGACGGCCCCAGTAACGTGACCATCTGACCCTGAGGGATAGCAAGGTTGATATTGTCGATCACCGTGTTATTGCCAAAGCGCTTGGTGATATTGCGCAGCTCAACAAAATGTTTTCGAGTCATAGTGTTACGCCTGGTTATTGGCTTTTGAACGAGAGATTCGCGCCTCGCCGATCAGCCAGTCAAAAAGAAAAATAATCGCCAGCATGACCACGATCAGGATCGAGCCATAGGCAATGGCCACACCATATTCGCCATCTTCAACGCGGTTAAGGATGTAAGCTGTGGCTACGCGAGTATCTGGCGTGACCAGAAATACGATGGCGCTGACAGTCGTGATGGCACGCACAAAGCTGTAAATCAGCGCAGACAGGATCGCCGGGCGCAATAATGGCAACAAAATGTGGGTGATGGTGCGCAGCGACCCGGCTCGCAAGCTGAGTGATGCCTCATCCAGCGATTTGTCGATCTGGCCCAGACCGGCGATCCCGGCACGTATACCGACCGGTACGTTGCGCATCACCATCGAGATGATCACGATCGCTGCCGTACCAGTGAGGTAAACCGGTGCACTGTTAAAGGCAAGAATGTAGGAGACGCCTGCCACTGTTCCTGGCACGGCAAAACACAGCATGGTGGTGAATTCGATGACTTTTTTGCCTTTGAACTGCTGGCGAACCACTACCCACGCAATCAACAGACCAAAAGCAGCGGTAATAGGTGCGGCAATCCCGGCGTAAAGAAGGGTATCCAACAGCGAAGGCCACGCACCGTCACTCATCCCTTGGCCAAAGAGCTTGCTAAAGTTACCCAGCGTCAGGGTGTAATCCACCCCCCAGTTGACGGTAAAACTACCGTAGAAAATGCTGCCGTAAAGCAAGGCATTAAAGGCGATCCATACAGCCAGCAATGCCACGACACTCCACACCAGCGTTACTGGCAGTGGCTGCACATCTCCACGATAGGATTTACCTGAAACGGTGACGTAAGAGCGCTTGCCGATCCACATGTACTGGATGCAGAACACCAGCAACGAGAAGAGCAGCAGGAACGCCCCCAACGTGCTGGCCGCCTGATAATCCAGCTGTGATCCCGTGATATAGAAGTAGATTTGCGTAGCCAATACATCAAAGTTGCCTCCCAGTACCAGGGGATTACTGAAGTCGGCCAGTGACTGCACAATAACTATCAAGAAAGCGTTGGCCAATGCCGGTTTTAGCAGCGGCACGAAGACACCGTTAAAGGTCTGCCAGCGGCTGGCGCGCAAGGTGTAGGAGGCCTCTTCCAAAGAGGGATGGATGGTTTTGATCGCCCCGTCGAGGATCATGAAGGCCATCGGTGTAAACGCCAGCACCTGTGCCAACCAGATACCGGTGAATCCGTACAACCAGTTGGTATTGGTCAGGCCAAACCACTCCACCATCAACTCGGTAATATAGCCAGAGCGCCCCATCATCAGTGTGACCCCCAGCCCCACAACGAAGGGTGGTGTCACAATGGGCAGAATTGAGAAAATACGACCAATAATGGCACTGCGTTGCGCAATACGGGTGGTATAGATCGCCAGCACCAACCCGAAAAAGGTACATCCCACCCCAACAGCAACTGACAACAGTACCGAGTTGATGATGACCTGAATAATATGGGCCTGCGCCAACACATTCATAAACGCCAGCGGTGCGAACTCCCCCGTGTCGCTGGTAAACATCGGCAAAAAGATGGCAATACTGGGCCACACGATAAAAATGGCGATCAACGCGACAATGGTGATGAGTGAACCGATCACAAAGCGGTCACCACCCAACCATTCGAGCCGAGTCAGCGCGAGAGTAATAATGGCCCCCAACGCCAAAAACAACGGGATGACGGCATAACCCAGACCATGCCCTTCGACAGCTGCGCTAATAACCACAAACGCTACGCACAGAATGGCCCACCCCGCATCGAGATAGTGGCGTCGGCGCTGTTCGCGCCCGGCATGGTGAAACGGACGCACAATCAGCAAACTCGGCAGCAAAAACCACAGCCAGCTGATATTGAAATGTGACCAGCCATAAGCATCAAGGATTTCTACGCCGGTGGACTCCAGCAAGCCGTAATCCAGACTCCAGCTTGGCAGCAAGGCAAATGCCAGCCAGCCCACCAAAATCCAAAGGAATACCGCATCCCGCTTTTTGACGGGATGGAAAACGAGTGTCTGTAACATAGGGGTTCCGATGTTGTAGGCCGGGTGGTGACAGTGACTGCCTCCACCCGGAAAAGACTCACGACCGGGTCTCTTATTTACCCATCTTGACGTCGCTGACCCACTTGTTGATCAACGCCTTGCGCACATCCGTCGAACCGAATTTATCCATGTCGTAGCTGATGAGTTTCAGATCGTCGAGCTTCAGCGAATTCGGTGAGGTTTCTGCCGTCGTATTGGTCAGGATCTGATAAGACTTGCCCTTCTGCCACGCCAGCTCCTGGGCCTCTTTTGACAACACCCAGTCGACAAACAGCTTGGCATTATCTGCATTTCTTGCCCCTTTCAGGATGCTTACACCACCGATCTCATAGCCGGTACCTTCACACGGAGAGATCAACTCCAGCGGTGCTCCTTGCTCTTTTTCCAGCGAATAGTCGTGTAAAAAGCCAATGCCGATAGCCGTTTCCCCGCGAGCAGCGTTACGAGCCGGGGCGATACCGGATTTGGTGTACTGAGAGATGTTGCCATTCAGCTGCTTGAGGTAATCAAATGCCTGATCTTCCCCCCACAGCTGCACAAAGGTGGCCAACGCGGTATAGGCGGTCCCGGAGCTTTGTGGGTCAGCAATCTGGATCTCCCCCTGATATTCTGGCTTGACCAGATCTTTCCAACACTTCGGCACCGGCATATTTTTCTCTTTCAGCCGCTGGGTATTGACACCAAAACCCAAAATCCCCACGTAGACTGCCGATGACAGATTGCCCTTCACCTTGGCCGGATCGCGGAATTTCTCCATGATCTGCTCAAGATTGGGCGATTTGTACGGCTGCAACAGTCCCATTTCCCCAGCCTGCGACTGAGGATCCAGCGTACCGCCATACCAGACATCAGCCTGCGGGTTTTTCTTTTCTGCATCGACTTTAGCCAACGTACTACCGGAGCCATTGCGGATAAACGAGGTTTTGACGTCGTACTTGTCACCGAACGCTCTGGTTTCGGCTTCGCACATTTCGTTGGTAGCGCTGCAGTACACCACCAGGCGTCCCTTGGCTTGTGCAGCTCCGCTTAACGTAGCCAGCGCCAGCCCGGAAACAATGATGGAGGAGAGAAGTGTTGTCTTCATTATTCAGCCCTTTTATGACGTTATGTATCTGCGAGAAGTGGTGATGCCCGCCATCAGCAATGGCATCAGTAACAACCCCATCAGCACAGCGGCAATCGAGAGCAAACTGAACATCCCCGACCAGCCGTAGTGTTCAATCACCTGTGACAGCGGCCAGCCAGCCAGCGAGGCCCCCAGATAGGCAAACATGCCGAGAAAACCGGTGATCGAGCCCGCCGCCTGCTTGTGCCCACACTCAACGGCAGCAAGGCCAATCAGCATCTGCGGACCAAAAACAAAAAAACCAACAGAAAAGAAGCACATAGCCAGCAGGGCATAGTGATGGACCGGAGCCAGCCACAGAGCTGCGACCGATACCATCAACCCCAGCGTGAACAGCAAAATCATCGGCGCACGCTGTCCGCTGAACAGCAGGTCAGAGCCCCACCCAGCAAACAGGGCTCCCAACAGTCCACCCGCCTCAAACAACATGACAGTGGCATTGGCGCTCAACAGGTTGATGCCATGACTCTCCGCCAGCCAGATGTTGCCCCAATCGTTTAGCGCGATGCGGATCAGATAGACCAGCACATACGATGCACCAAGCAACCAGATCAGCGGATTTTGCAGTATGGTGGTCCGCAACATCTGCCACAGCCCCATTGATGGGCTCTGCTGCTCCTGACGTAACTCCAGCGGATCATTTCGCCACTCGCCGACCGTCGGTAACCCCTCCTCCTGGGGTGTGCCTCGCAGTTGTACCATCAGCCAGAAACCGAGCACCATGCTGATGATCCCTGGGGTCAGCATGGCTGCCTGCCAGCCCCACCAGTGAGCGGCGACAGCACACATCAGCGGAATCGTTGCACCGCCAATATTGATTGAGGTATTCCAGCAACCCCACCAGAAGCCTCGTTCATTGCGCGAATACCAGTGGGTCAGCAATCTGGCACAGGGTGGCCACCCCCAGCCTTGAAAAAAGCCGTTCAAGGTCCAGATACAGAGCAGCAGCGGAAACGCATCGCAAAAAGTGAACAGCACGTTCAATACACCGGTTGCCAACAATCCGAGGCCCATCAACGCGCGATGTCCATGACGGTCATGCCACAACCCTGCGGCAAATTTCGACAACCCGTAGCTGAGGTAAAACAACGAGCCGATTAACCCGATATCGCTCTTGCTCAGACCCAAATCCATTTGCAGGGTCGGTAACACGTAATTGAGGCTTTTGCGCGTCAGGTAAAAGGCGGCATAGCCAATCACCATATACAGCAGCAGTTGCGGACGCCGCGCTCTATAACGTTGTGAAACCTGTTCGGCTGACAATGCGTGCATCGCGTTCTCCATGTGAGCTGACTTTATGCAAACGCGGATAAAAGGGGATGAGAGAAAGTCTGGAGTGACCAAGATTTTTTCTTGGTTAATGATGAGTCTGTTGTAAATCTGTGGGCAGGTTAACAATTACGCGAGTGCCCACCTGTGACTCCAGAGTTAACTCGCCTCCCAGCGCAGAGACCCGCTCACGCATCCCCTGAATCCCGAAACCCTGAATCTGCTGAGAACTGATACCCCGGCCATTATCGCGGACTTCAAGGTGCAGCCGGTTGTTCCGCTGGCACAACAGGATACCGACCTCACTGGCACCGGCATGCTTGCTGACGTTATTGAGCAGCTCCTGTAACAGACGATACAGGGTGAAGATCAGCGTCTCGCTGCCAGGCTGCGCTTGCAACTGATAGTCAAAACGGCAAGCAATGCCGCGCTCAGCAAAGGCGAACTCGTTCACCAGATGGCGCAATGCCTCTTGTAACGACAGTTCATCCAGTACGGGAGGGCGAAGCTGACGCAGCAACTGGCGGGTTGAGTGGTGAATGCGACGAGCCAATTCGTTGATCTGTCCGGCAGCCTCAACCGCCAGCGGCGTATCACCAGCCCGCTTGACGAGCTGGGACTGGATTTGAATTGCAGTAATGTTCTGGCCGATTTCGTCGTGCAGTTCACGGGCCAGCTTTTTGCGGGTATTTTCCTCGGTATGGATCAGTTTTTCCGTCAGCTCTCGCCGCGCCTGCAGTTCCATCTCCAACCGATGTCGATAGCGCTCAAGATTCATCGCCAGATGCTGCTGACGGCTGATGGCAATCCCGAGTCCGATCCCCAGCAGGGATTGGGTAGCGAGGAAGATTTCCATCTCCATCAAATCGTTAAAGCCCCCCCCGACCTGGCGGGCAATGGTGATCATCATGCTGCCCAGTAATCCTGACAGCACCCCACCCCGCCAGCCAAATTTCCACGCCATCACCACATTGGGTAAAAAAACCAGGATCAGCAACAATCGTTCAAGCGCTGGTGAGAGCACCATCTGGATGCTTATGGCGATGATAAAAAACAGACTGCACCAGATGACTTGCGGAGTACGCAGCGGCGGATTGCTGATCTCCAACCCCAAGAGGTGGGAACGATGTTGTTGGCGCAAAAACTCAAATACCAGATAGACAAATGGCGCAAGCAACACCCCTCCGGTAAAAGAGGCCAACAGCAACAATATGGCGGGACTGGCCAGAAATGGCGACAGGAGCAGGGTTTGCAACAACGCGTTGACCGTCACCGCAACAATCAGCATCGACAAACGTTGCCAATAGAGTGGAAAGCGATGCCAGTAACACTGCGTCAACCAGGCACTGCACACCCCGATCAACGGCACCGCCAGCATCGCATAGCGGGTAAGCAGTTGTTCGCTGTGAAGCCATAGAATCGCGGCCAGTACGGAAAAAATAAGCGCAGGCCAGTAGCGACGAGCCAATAAAATCAACAGCGCCAGATAGACGCCCTGCGGCAAAAACAGCACCGCCTGCTGACCATTGTGAGTGAGATAAAAACTGAGCGTCCACAACATCAGCCAACCAGAACCCCAGGCCAGCATAATAAACAGCGAGAGAACCCGTTGCCGAACGCTGCGACGCATCAATGGCCCGCTAACAGTTGATTATCAAGGGCAAAATGGACCAGCTCGATAGTGCTGCCGCACTGCAGTTTTCCCAGCACGTTAGCGCGATGGCCATGAACCGTTTTATGGCTGACATCGAGCTTGAAGGCGATCTCTTTTACGCTGTCACCCTTGACCAACAGCTCAAACACCTCGCGCTCACGCGGGGTGAGCTCACTGAGAACGGTTGGACCCGGTTCACCACCACGCAGTGCTTTTACCGCGTCGGCGCAAAGATAGTGCCCCCCCGTACCGACAGAACGCACCGCCTGCACCAGCTCTTCCGGGCCACATCGCTTAGTCAGATAACCACTGGCTCCGGCATCAAGGGCACTTTGTACAAATGCTGGCGTGTCGTAAATGCTCAAGACAATGGCACGAAATCCCGGACGCTGCTGCCGCAGACGCTTTAGCAGACTCAGCCCACTTTCATCTGGCATCGCGATGTCCAGCACCGCCACATCGACATCCTCGCCCAATAACGTCTGCCACGCTTGCCCGGCACTACTGAACTGGCCAGTGACACGAAGATCCTCCTCCAGCCCCAGAAGCTGGGCGAATCCCGAACGCACGACAACGTGATCATCCACTAACACGACGCGAATCATCGTGTATCACTCCGCTAGAAACATCTCGTCATGATGCCACCCTTGCCATATCTGACAATCGCCATGTGGGCAATCTGGAACCTACGAAACAAAAATACCCAGATATATTGCCCATAGCGCTGAAACGAGCAGGTCAGAACTGACTCACCCCTGCCGCTCGTGGTAGCGGCGGGCCAGCACGGCGCAGACCATCAGCTGGATCTGGTGGAAGATCATCAGCGGCAGCACCATGACGCCGACGCTGGCGGCGGGGAACATGACGTTGGCCATCGGCACTCCGTTGGCGAGGCTCTTCTTGGAGCCGCAGAAGACGATGGTGATCTCGTCCGCCTTGTCGAAGCCGAGCCGACGGCTGATCAGGGTGTTCCAGCAAAGCACCAGCGCCAGCAAGACGCAGCTCAACAGCACAATACTGGCCAGATCGTACCAACCTACTTGATGCCAAATCCCCTGCACCACCGCCTCGCTGAAGGCGACATAGACCACCAGCAGGATGGAGCTCTGATCCAGCTTGCCGATCATCGGGCGATGGCTATCGACCCAGCGACCGATCAGCGGACGCGACAGGTGGCCGACCACGAACGGCAGCATCAGCTGCATCATGATGGACTGGATAGATTGCCAGGTGTCGATCCCCTCCCCCTGCACGTGGATCATCATCCCCACCAGCACCGGCGAGAGGAAGATGCCGAGGATGCTGGAGGCCGAGGCGCTGCACACCGCCGCCGACACATTGCCCCCCGCCATGGAGGTGAAGGCGATGGCCGACTGCACGGTGGCCGGCAGAGCGCAGAGATAGAGGAAGCCGAGGTAGATGGCCGGGCTCAGCCAGCCCGGTACCAGCGGGGTGAGCAGTAGCCCGAGCAGCGGAAAGAGCACGAAAGTGCTGAGCATCACCACCAGATGAAGCCGCCAGTGGCCGAGGCCCGCCAGCAGGTTCTGGCGCGACAGCTTGGCGCCATGCATGAAGAAGAGCAGTGCCACCGCCAGCTTGGTCAGCAGACCAAACCAGACGGCCACCTGCCCCTCGCAGGGAAAGAAGGAGGCCAACGCGACCACCGCGATCAGCACAGAAGTAAAGGGATCCAGACGCACGGGCAATCTCCATCAGACGAACATCCTGTCTCCGTGGCGGAAGTCAGGATCGGGGAAGGCAAGAAATACAGCAGGAGGTGTCTGGCACCGCCTGTTGAGACGAACCTCCAGCTTACCCCGATAACGGAGAGGCGCAAAGTTGAGCAGTGATGAATTGTTCATCAATGCTTAACGCTTGCGGCAAGTCGATTAACAGAAGTTGACACCAAAACAGGTCATCTGACGTCAACAAGGCAAAAAAACGGGCGACCCAGGCCGCCCGTCTCGCGTTGATGGTCAGCCGATCAGCTCTGGCTGGCCAGTTTGCCGTTGCCGGTTTTCTTGTCACTGCCACCGGCTTTGCGGGCCTGGCGCTTCTCGAAGCGGGAGATCCACCAGTAGGCCAGCGCCGAGAAAACCGCGGTCATAAAGACGTTGATGAAAAAGGCGCGCACCAGATCCACCCCGCTCGGGAAGGCGGAGGCGCTCATGCTCACCACGAAGATGGTGATCAGCACCGATACCACTGCCATGCCGAATTTGCGCGATCCCATGCGGAAGTCGCGGGGGGTGTCGTCATGTTTCCAGCGGAACACGAAGTAGGCCACCATGATGAAGATCGGCGGCAGCATGGCGGTACCAGCGGTGAGGTTGATGGCGGTGTTCATCATCTGCTGCACCGACTCGGAACCAAACCCGTTGACCACCAGCATCACGAACACGAAGACAAACTGCCACCAGGCGGCGCGCACCGGCACCCCGTGCTTGTTGAGACGGGTGGTTTTCTCGCCGTAGACACCCTGCGGGATCTCGGAGAAGTGGATCTTCACCGGCGCCGAGGTCCACATCATCATGGAGCCGAACATGGCGATGAACAGCACGATACCGACCGCGCGACCCACCAGGGTCTCGGAAAGCCCGAAGTACTGGGCCATGCCGGTGAAGATCTCTACCATGCCACCGGCATAGGTGAGGCTCTCGCGCGGTACGAACACGTTCACCAGCAGGGAACCCAGCGCATACATGGCACCGATGACGATACCGGCGGTGATGATCACCTTGATAAAGGACTTCTGACCGCCCTTCACATCATTGAGATAAGCCGCAGCGGTTTCGGCACCGCCCGCGGCCTGGAAGATCCAGCACATGATGCCGAGGGTCGCCCAGTTGACGGTGGGGGTCATCGCCTCCAGCGTGATGGGCTGGGCCGCCACATGGTCACCGCCGAGGGCCATCAGGGCACCCAGCACGTAGATGGCGAACAGGGCAAACACGCCGTAGGCCACCAGCTCGGCAATCTTGCCAAGCCAGGTCGCCCCCTTGGTGGAGATATGGGTTGCCGCAGCAAACAGCACGATGGAGATGATCGAGGTGACGGTCGGCGAGAAGCTGTACTCATAGCCCAGCATGGCGTAGGAGGCGTAGGCGATGACGTTGGGCAGCAGGGAGACGAACCAGAACAGGTTCACAAACCAGTAGAGGAAAGAGCCCAGATAGGCCATCCGGGTGCCGAGCGGCTTTTTCAGCCAGTCGTACATCCCCGACTCGGAATCTTTGTTGGCCGAAACGAACTCGGCAATGATGAAGACGAATGGCACAAAGTAGACGAGCGTAGCCAGCAGGAAGATGGGGGCGGAACTGAGCCCCAGCTCGATGTTGTTATTGACGATATTGCGCACGTTGAACACGGCGGCAAAGGTCATCGACAACAAGGCAAATTTGCCGATGGTGCCGCGTACTGATTCAGACATGATGTCCTCCGGTGGATTCACGCCCCTTCGCACGGGGACGCTATGACTCTGAATGTGTTCGGCGCCAGCCTGCTGGCCGCGCCATTTACTCTCTTGTTATGGTCAAACTGGCCGCTCGTGGCGGCCTTTCAGGCAAACCGGCGCACACTGGCTGCGCCAGTCTTCAATTCGTGATTCAGACGATCGGAGTACCCGGCGCCATCGGCACCCGGGGCTGCAGCAGCACGCTCTGGCTCTCGTCCGGGGTCTCGGCGCAGAGCAACATGCATTCGGATCGCTCGCCGCGCATCTTGGTCGGCTTGAGGTTGGTCAGCACCACCACCTCGCTGCCCATCAGCTCCTCTTCGCTGTAGTAGGGCACCAGACTGGTGACGGTCTGCAGTGGCCGCTCGCCACCCACATCGATCTGGACGATATAGAGTTTGTCGGCCCCGGGGTGACGCACCACCTCCAGCACCTTGCCCACCTTCATCTCGACCCGTTTGAATTCGGCAAACTCGATCGTCTCGCTCATTCCTTTCTCCTTGTGTTCGGTTCTGGTGCTCAATGGAGCAACGGGTAACGGGTGGCCGCAGCCACCCGGTTGATCTCTCTTGGCCACGCGGGCCGGTTTCGTCAGGATGCCCGGACGGAAATCTGGCTGGTCGGCTGGGCCTCTTTCACCCGCGCGTCAGCACTCAGGGAGGCTTCGTAGCGGTTGTACTTCCACCAGGCGAAGCCGAGGAAAATCACGATCCCGCCGACGTTGTAGAAGACGATGGTCATGATGTCGGCGCCGGTCGGGAAGGTGGAGGCGAGGAAGCCCACCGAGAAGATGGCGATCAGCACCGAGACCACGGCGATGCCGGTGGTGCGCGAACCCATCTTGAACTCCCGCGGCAGGTGGTCGAGCTTCAGGCGCAGATTGAGGTAGGCCAGCATGATGAACAGCGGTGGCAGCATGGAGGCGGCAGCGGTCATGTTGATGACGGTGTTCATCAGATCCTGCGCGGTGTTGGAACCCAGAGTCGGGATCACCATCAGCGGCAGTACGATGAGGTACTGGATCCAGGCTGCGCGGGCGGGCACGCCGTTCTCGTTCAGCTCGACCGTCTTCTTGCCGAAGATGCCAGCCGGGATCTCGGAGAAGAAGATCTTCACCGGGGTGGCGGTCCACATCAGCAGGGAGCCGAACATGGCGGTGAAGGAGACCAGCCCCACGAAGCGGTTCATCAGGATCTCCGGCAAGCCGAAGTAGGCCGCCAGCCCTTCAAACACCTGCACCGAGCCGCCAGTATATTTCAGGGTGCCGCTTGGCACGAATACGTTGATCAAAAGCGACGCGATGGAGTAGAGCACGCCGATAAAGATCCCGGCGATGATGATCACCTTGACGAAGGATTTGGAGCCCCCCTTCACGTCATTGACGTAGACCGCCACCGACTCGGCGCCACCGGCCGCCATAAAGATCCAGGTGGTGATGCCCAAGAAGGCCCAGCTGAAATCGGGGATCATCGCCTCTACCGTGATGGGGTCGGCTGGCTGTACGCCGCCCACCAGTGCCGCACCTGCCAGCAGGATGTAGGAGAGGGTCAGCAGCAGCATCAGGGACGAGGTCACCGAGGTGATGGGGCCCAGCAGCTTGGCACCGTTGGTGGAGACATAGGTGGCAAAGGCAAACAGCACCATGCTCAAGGCCGTGGTCGCCACCGGGGTGAGAATGTACTCGTAGCCGAGGAAGGCATAGGAGGCGTAGGCGATGACCCGCGGCAGCAGCGAGGTGAAGAAGAAGAGGTTCACGAACCAGTAGGTGTAGGCGGAGATAAAGGCCCAACGACCGCCGAGGGAGCTCTTCACCCAGGCATAGACACCCGCTTCGGAGTTTTTGTTCAGTGACACAAATTCCGCAATGATCAGACAGAACGGAATGAAGTAAAAAATGGTGGCCAGAAAGAACATCGGGGCTGAGGCCAGACCGATCTCGATGTTGTTGTTGATGACGTTGTTGAAGCTGAATACCGCCGCGAAGGTGAGCGACAGCAGACCAAACTTGCCTATCGTATTGCGTTTGGAATCAGACATGGTGCATCTCCAGACCTGTAGTTATTTCAGCGAAAGAGCGGGGCATGGTTTGTAGGGTGTGCCCCGCCCTTCCGGCTTTTATCAGTGCAGAACCAGCGGCTTATTATTTGTTCTTGAAGTAGCCGCCTTCGACGGTGACCTTGATGATCAGCTTGCGCACCGGCCCGTCGCCAACGAACCGGTAAGCCTCGTCGTTCTCGAAGATCACCACCTGACCGTTGCCGACTTTCTGGCGCTCGCGCACCTCACCAGCCAGCCACTCGCGGTCGGTGGTGTCGTCATAGGCCTGCTCGACTCCCAGTTCTCTCTTGGCAGCCCACTCCACCGTCTCTGTCCCTTCCAGGTAGTAGTGAACGTCGAAGTAGCGGCGCTGCCCCTCGAACAGGGAGGTGGCCGGGCTGGCCCCCTCCTGCAAGCGGTAGGTGAGGGAGTCACCGATGGAGTGGCAGATGCCGGGCTTGAGGTTGACCAGGTTGTTGATGGCCTCCACGCAGCGGCCCCACTTCTTGCCCTCCCGGTAGATGTTTTTGAACAGGGTCAGGTTGTCCAGGGTGATCATGCGAGGTTCCTCCCGCCGTTGATGGTGAGATCGAGCCCGGCCAGCGCAGCCGGATTGAGGTTGCCGCGAGCGATGGGCAGCAGGGTCAGGCCGAAGCTGAACGGCTCGAAGCGCACCCGCCAGGAGTCCAGCACCTCGGAGCCCCAGGAGTTGGAGCCGAGCCCCAGCACCTTGTGATCCAGATTGAGGGTGAGATAACCGCTCGGCTGCAGCTCGTTGATGTGCTGCGCCGCGTGGATATGCTCCCAGCTGTAGGGCCAGACGCTCAGGTTGATGGGGGTATCGGGCCGCACGTAGAGACCGGCGCCGTGACGGTTGGTCAGGGTCGCCCATCGCACCTGCTGGCGGTTGCCGTTGTCCTGCGGGAAGGGGTAGTGCTCCCACATCTCGCCGACTGTGCTCTGGAAGCTGTCGATCCAGTTGCTCTGGCGGCTGTCCTGATAGTTCTCGCCCGGGCCCATGCCGTAGTAGTGCACCCGGTCGAGATCCTGACGAATGCCCAGCTCGAAGCCGATCTTGGGGATGATGTCGTCATAACCGCCGTAGGGTTGACCGGACAGTGCCACATGCAGCTGGCCGTTCGGGCTCAGGGTGTAGACGTAGCGACAGCGCATGCCGAAGTCGAACACCGGCGGCGCGATCAGACTCTCGACCGTCACCTCGACCGCCTCGCCCAGCTGACGCCAGCTCAGGGTGCGGAAGTGCTCCTGCATGATCTGCAGGTGGTTCGGGTGCCACAGGCTCTCGTACTCCTGCTTGTGGTTGTCGATCATCGGCTTGAAGAAGGTGAGGCGCGGCGAGCGCTCGATGAGCTCGATACCGTCCTGCTGCCAGCTCACCAGCTTGCCGTCGAGGCGCGAGAAGCGCAGGGCAAAGCCGCTGCCGCTCAAGGTCAGCGCGAGCCGCTCATCGGCAATCTGCAACGCAGTGGCGTTGGGATTGGCAAAGGGCTGCAGCTGGCGAGTCGATGCCTTCAGCTGGAACTGGTACTGGCCCAGCTCGTGCTCCGCCGCGCTGTAGCGGGTGGCGGTGGCCTTGATGACCCGCAGCTGGACGAAGGTTTCCCGCCCATCTAAAGAGGGCAGCTCGAGTTGCAGCTCTGTGGTGGCACCGGGAGCAACCCCTTCCAGCCGGATTTGCTGGCTGGCCAGCAGCTCGCCCTCGGCCTTCACTTCGACCAGCAGGCGGATGTCGTTGAGATTGGAGAACCAGTAGCGGTTTTCCAGCTCAAGCCGACCGCTCGCCAGATCCAGCGCGCACACCTTGACCGGGCAGATCACCTGCTTGTATTCACGCAGGCCCGGCCCAGGGGTTTGATCCGGATAGATGAGGCCATCCATGCAGAAGTTGTAGTTGTTGGGGTAGTCGCCGTAGTCGCCGCCGTATTTGTAAACGGCGCGCCCCTGCTCGTCCTGATCCAGAATGCCGTGATCGCACCACTCCCAGATGTAGTGGCCCTGAATGTGGGGATGGCGGTCGAACACCTGCTGGTATTCGCTCAGGCCACCCGGGCCGTTGCCCATGGCGTGGGCGTATTCGCAGATAATGCGCGGCTTCTCCATCGGGAACTCGCCGAAGCAGTTCATCTGGGAGACGCGGGAATACATGGTGCTCACCACATCCACCACCTCGGCGTCGCGATCCTCTTCGTAGTGCACCAGCCGGGTCGGGTCGATCGCCTTGCAGCGCTGGTACATGGCTCTGATGTTGCAGCCGTAGCCGGACTCGTTGCCGAGCGACCAGATGATGATGGAGGGGTGGTTCTTCTGGGCGTGCACGTGGCGCTCGATGCGATCCACGAACACCGGCTCCCAGCAGGGGTCGTCAGTGATGCGGCTGAGATCGCCTACGTTGGCAAAACCGTGGGTCTCCACGTCGGTCTCAGCCATCACGAACAGACCGTACTGGTCGCACAGCTCGTAGAAGCGCGGATCGTTCGGGTAGTGGGCGGTGCGTACCGAGTTGAGGTTGTGCTGCTTCATCAGCACGATATCGCGTTCAACACGGTCCATACCGACCGCGCGGCTCTTGAGGTGATCATTGTCGTGACGGTTCACCCCGTGCAACTTGAGGTAGTGGCCGTTGACGTAGAAGAGACCATCCTTGACCTTGATTTCACGCACCCCGACCCGCTGCGGGATCACTTCCAGCAGCTCGCCCTGACCGTTGTAGAGGGAGAGTTGCAGCTGATAGAGGTAAGGGTCTTCGGCGCTCCACAGATGGGGGTTGGCCAGATCCAGCGTGAAGCGGCAATCACACTTGCCGTCGATGGCGAGATGGTCGAGCGAGCCGCTGGCGATCTCGCTGCCCTGATCCAGCAGCGACCAGACCAGACGGTGATCACGGGCGGGCGCCCCCAGATTTTCCAGCTGGATATCGCAGCTCAGGGTAGCGCTTTGATTGTCATCGGCCAGCGCGGTGCGGATGAAGAAGTCCTGCACATGGGCGGCCGGTTTGCCCACCAGATAGACGTCGCGGAAGATCCCCGCCATCCACCACATATCCTGATCTTCGATGTAAGTGGAGTCCGCCCACTGCATCACTCGCACTGACAGCAGGTTCTCGCCAACCTTGGCGTAGGCGCTGATATCGAACTCGGCGGTGAGGCGGCTGCCCTTGCTGAAGCCGACATAGTGGCCGTTCACATAGACCTCGAAGTAGGTCTCCACTCCGTCAAACTTGATGATCACCTGCTCGCCGTCCCAGGCCGGGCTCAGCGTGAAGCTGCGCTGATAGGCGCCGGTGGGGTTGTTGGTCGGCACGAAGGGCACGTCGATGGGGAAGGGAAAACCTTCGTCGGTGTACTGCAGCTGGCCATGCCCTTCCATCTGCCACATGTTGGGCACAGTGATCTGGCCCCAGTCGCTCATGGGGCTGTGATAGAAGGCCTCCGGCACCTGCAGGGGGTGGTCGAAGTAGTGGAACTGCCACTCACCGCTAAGGCCCAGAAAACGGCGGCTCAGCTCGCGCTGCATGGTGGCCGCCAGCGCGTGGTCGGCATAAGAGAAGAAGTAGGCACGCGGAGCCAGCCTGTTTTCACCAACGAATTGGACGTTTTCCCAGTTATTCACATGTCCTCCCGGAACAAGGCAACTTTGACTGGGTAAACTTTAGATAAACATTTACTAAATATCAGCGAATGATCGGTAAAGTTTTAACCGGATCACATCCAGCAACTCACTTTGTGAGCCACCTCATATTGCTGGCTTAAATCACACCAATAAGCACAAACATGGCACAACTATTGATAACAAAACCAATAGCCAACTTGTAATCCGTTGATTTTTAATACATTTATTTAATTGGCAGAGGGGGATATAGGTGGGATAGGCCACATCATGAGTGTACGCTGTAGCCTATGTGATGGAGATTTTTAGTAAAACTAACGGGTGGTGCCACGCAGAGTCAGGCGACTCGGCACCAGTACCCGCAACGGAATATCGCGCTCGTCACGCAGCCGTTCGACCAGCAAATTGACCCCTTGGGAGCCCATCAACTCGGAGTGGATCCGCACCGTGGAGAGCGGCGGGAAGGTGAACTTGGCGGTCGGAATATCGTTAACGCTGATCAGCTCAATCTGCTGGGGAATCGCCAAACCCTTCTCGTGAATAGCCCGCAGCACGCCAATGGCGATGGAGTCGGAGGCGACGAACAGCGCCCTGGGCCAGTCTCCCGCCAGCATCTCTTTGGCCAAGCGGTAGCCGGAGGCGCTGGAGAAATCCCCGCGATAGAGGTCACTCTCCTGCACGACACCGAGTCGCTGGCCATAATCTTTGAAGGCCAGCTCACGCAGATCCGGATTCTCATCCTGGCCGCCGATATAGCCGATGCGCTGGTGCCCCTGAGCGATAAAGTAATCCACCACTTGCTGGCTGATCAGGGCGAGATCCACGTCGACCGAATCAAACTCCTCCATGGCCCGGGAATCGACAAAGACCAGCATGCTGGAGCAGGTTCGCAGCTGTGCCAGACGCTCAGCCGAGAGACTTCCCACCACCAGGATACCGTCCACGGCACTCAGCTCACGCCCTTCACCACAGTTGTAGAGGTGGGTCAGTTCGATATTGAGGCGAGCGCTCTGGGTCTCGATGCCATAACGGATGGCGAGATAGTAAGGGTCGTTGACCTCGGTACTCTGCGGGTAGGAGTAGACCACCAGAAAGTGCAGCTTGCTCTTGTGAACCCCCTTGCGGGCGCTGCTGGTCTTGTACTCCAGCCGTTCGGCAATCTCGAAGATCCGCTGCTTGGTCTCTTCCTTGACGCTCAGGCTGGGATCCTCGTTAAGCACCCGGGATACCGTGGCGAGCGAAACCCCCGCCTCCTGTGCAATTTCCTTCAACGTAGCCATCAATACCTCTCTGGCAGCATCACGTGTTAATCGGTAACGGCTAAAGAGTAACGGGCAATCCCTTGATAGCCCAGCACTTTTACTAAAATGCCGGCGGCATGGCAGATTTTTGGAACGCAGAAATGCAAAAAGGCCTCCCGAATGGGAGGCCTCTTCTAAATAGGTGCCTGACAGTGTCCTACTCTCGCATGGCGAATGCCACACTACCATCGGCGCTACCGCGTTTCACTTCTGAGTTCGGCATGGGATCAGGTGGTTCCACGGCGCTATTGCCGTCAGGCAAAAGCTTTACTACTTCAATAATGGTGCTGATACCCAGAGT
>NZ_JBHFMW010000031.1:0-3351 GCF_041929505.1 Aeromonas sp. MdU4
CCATCCCATTAACAACGCCCGTTCCAGGTGAAAAGTGATTGTTCGAGGAGCGATACCCAATATTTGGGCATATCACTCACTTGCTTGCCCTACGCAGCCCACTGACAGACCTCTAACTCCCGCAAGCTCAAAGGGGTGACGTTGTTTCTCAAATTAACGCAACCAAGATGAGCCAGAATGGCAACATTGCAAACTGTTCCTCCCCTTCAAGTCTGCAACATGGGCAAAGCACTTCACCCCATCACCAACTGGTCTCAGTACCACAAATTTCGGATTAACTGTGGCTCTCTTACCTTCTGGGTGGATGTCGAAGCTATGGACAACTGGTTCACCACACCCATCACAAGCAACAGGGAAGCAGCCAGCTCTCAGCTCTACACCGACAAAACCATCGTCATGACTTACTGGCTGATTTGGGTAATAACACCCTCTTCCTCCAGTGATCTACTATTCGGAACAGCTATTTAATCCACTGCCCAATAAAGTTGCCGATCCTCTGCTTAATGCCACTATCAACTGTCCGCAGTCGCAAAATGGGAATGCGGCATTTATTCAAAATCTCATTCTTCATGATATCTCGAGCCGCCTGTACTGGGTGGTCGTGATACCCACCATCGACCTCGATCACTCCTATCGGGGTCTTACCCACTTTGAAATAGAGCACAAAATCGCAACTGGCGCGCCTCATGAACGCCCGCTGAGTTTCCGTCCAGTCGGAGTTAGTCGGTGATGCAAGCTTTTCTAGTCGGATCTGCGTGTGGTACTTCATAGCCTGGCACGCCGGAGCCGACAGCACTTCGCGCAGCAACTGCGCTACGATCTGCTCGGACTTATAGCGTGAATCCTCGGGTCGTAGACGGGCGTTCAGGCGTGCCAAGGACTGATCGTACTCGTGGTACAACAAGTCGAATGCCGACACCACCGGCGCACGCACGATCTGCTCGTCCTGCGCGTAATAGCTGATATAGCGGATCAGCGCGGCGATGTGGCCGTTGTTCTCGGTGAACACCTCGTCACCGGTCACCAGGGTGAAACGATGTTTGGCCCGCGACACTGCCACGTTGATCATGCGTGGGTCGTCGACGAAATCCAGGCGTCCTTGCGCTTGGTTGTAGCGCTTCTTGTCCAGCACGGTAGAAAAGACGATCTCGTCGCACTCGCGCCCCTGGAACTTGTGCACCGTGTCATTGACGAAGTCCGCTGGCAGGTGCTTGTCGGAGAGGCTGACCTGTGCCCGGAACGGCGCGATATAACCGCGACCTTCACCGTCCATTGCGACGGGCGTCCCCTCGTCTTCGAGCACCTTCAGCAAGGAATCCAACTCCCGAAGGTTGGTGTTCTTGCGTGCGTGGTTGCCCTTGGCGGTCACCACCAGGCGCAGGGGCTCCTCGCCGTTATCCACGGTCATCGGCACCAGTGCGTTGTCATAGAACTGCTGGTTACAGAACTGGATGATCCTGGGGTGGCAGCGGTAATGCTCCTTCAACAGCGTCCTTGGCAGTGCGTCCTGGAATACGGCAATGCACGAATCCAGCAAGCTGTAGCGCTCGCAATCGTAGGCCTCGGCCGGCGCCTGCAGCCCCAGTTTCACAGGGATGTGCGGCAACTGGCGGTTGTCGCCGACGACGATCAGGTTCTTGGCGCAGCCCAGCGGCAGGATGCCCGGCACTATGTCCTGCAAAGAAGCTTCATCGATGATCACGTAGTCGAGGATCGCCCCTGGAGCGATCGAGTTGACGATAGAGTGCGTGCCGCTGCCCAAGATAGGAAAACGCTGCACGAAGGCGTCAAAGTTCCAGCGGTAGGTTTTGGCATCGAAGCTGTCTCGCGGCGGAACCTGGCTTTGCAGATGCTGCTTCAGATGGTGCATCGATACGGTTGTCAGTTCTTTAAGCAAAGCCGTGAAGTTTGCGCGCGCCAAGGATTCGCGGCACGCCCTCAGCTCGGTTTCCTTATCCTGCAGCGACTTGTCGTAGTAATGCATCTGCAGGGCATGGAATGCGGCCATGCGCGCCTCGCCCTCGGCGAACGGCTTGGTGCGAAAGACTCTAAATTTGAACAACAACTCTATACGGTCCTTGAGCTTCACGTGCTGCTCGCCCAGGTGCGCCAGGTAGGCCATGAGGTCAGCTGTTTTGCGCGGAGTCAGCCCGTACTTGTCCAACGAGCCTGTGGCCTGTACACCGTTTTCTGCCTGCCACTGTTGCAGGTAGCGCCGCTCGATGACCAGCTCGTCCAATTCGATCTGCAGTTGTGCCGCCCGGTTGTGGTCTTGCAGGTGCTGCTTCAGGCGGGGCAGCAAGCCTTGGATCTCTTCTAGAGACGGTGCCGTTCCAGGCGCATTGGAGGGCCATGCAGGCAAGTTAGCGAAGAAGGCCTTACGGTTATCCTCATTGCCAAGCTTGGCTACCAGGTAGCCAAGTCCGCATTTCTCCAGCTTTTCGTAGACATTTTCCACGGCTGCATTGTTATTGGACAGTACCGCCACCGTCTGTCTGCGCAACAGGATATTGGCGAGGATGTTGAGGATGGTCTGGGTCTTGCCGGTTCCCGGTGGGCCTTCGATCACGCTGATTTGCGCGCTGAACGCACGCTCGACTGCTTTGTACTGGCTTTCGTTCAGCCCGAACGGATAAATGAGCCCCTGACCTGGGGCGATCGTGCCGTTGCGCCCGGTGCAATAGGCTTGCAAAGCAGCGCTGGCGACGGCTGGCAGTTTTCCAAGCTGAGTCACGACATTGCTGGCTATGTTACGATCAGCCTGCGACTGCGCTTGAGCGTGTCGGGTACTCGCAATCTTCATGAAATAACCGAAGACCGGCGTGTCCTTGAGCGAGGTTGTGGCGATGAAGACGATGCCATCCATCCTGTGGACATAAGGCCTGCTGGTGCCAGGATAGTGCACCACGGCATATCGCTCGCCGTAGATCACCGCTTTGTCGATAGGTTTGACGATCGTGCTGCCAGGTTTGGTCAGCAGTACATTGCTCAACTCGCGGGAAGGTGATACTTGGCAATGATTGAGTGGGCGAGTGTATTTTTTACTGGAGGGAAAATGACAGGTCAGTTCCAGAGTTTCGTGCTTGTCGTTCCAGCGCATCGTCCAGTCGCTAATTTTTGCGGTTTTATCCTCACCATCAACCAGAATCGATATCATTTATCTTTAATCCTTAGTCGCATTACGTCTGGCTTTGTTTCACGTCAAATACTACGGTTTCCAAGGGAGAACATATTGCCATCGTTGCATGCAAGGTGGATATAGAAAAAGAGCCCCTGAGAAATGCGGCTATGCTGGTGATGCGAAAGGAAAGGCTGCCGGACTGGAAAAAGGTATCGGGGTATCACCGTCGC